>CALHUX010000038.1:0-6827 GCA_938039325.1 uncultured Collinsella sp.
ACATGGCCGAGGCCATCTTCCACGTGCTGGGGACGCACGCCCCCTACGGCACCTACGACTGCACGGGCTCGGGTGCGGTGAAGTCCTGGGCGGACATCGCCCGCGCCGTCTTCGGGGCCGCCAACGGCAACGGCGAGAAGGTCGTGCCGGTCAGCACCGCCGACTACTACGCGAGCGCCTCCGGCCCCGTCGCCCCGCGCCCGGTCCACTCCGCGCTCGACCTGTCCAAGCTCGAGGCATCTGGCTTCCACATGCCCGACTGGGAGGAAGAGCTGGGGGAGTACCTGTCTAAGCCTCTATAAGCACTTTAGAAAGTGATTTAAGATATGAAGAAGGTAATGCTCGTCTTCGGCACCCGCCCGGAGGCAATCAAAATGTGCCCGCTCGTCAACGAGCTGAGGTCGCGCAGGGATGAGTTCGAGACAGTCGTCACCGTGACGGGCCAGCACCGCGAGATGCTCGACCAGGTGCTGCGCGTCTTCGACGTGACTCCCGACCACGACCTTGCGATCATGAAGCCGGGCCAGACGCTGTTCGACGTGACGTGCGACGTACTGCTCAAGCTCAAGGCTGTCCTCGAGGACGAGAAGCCCGATGTCGTCTTGGTTCACGGGGACACCACGACTAGTTTCGCCGCGGCGCTCGCATGCTTCTACCTGCAGATTCCCGTAGGGCATGTCGAGGCGGGCCTGCGCACGCACGACATCTACAGCCCCTGGCCGGAGGAGTTTAACCGCCAGGCTGTCGACATCGTGACCGAGTACTACTTCGCCCCCACGGAGGCGAGCAAGCAGAACCTGCTCGGCGAGGGCAAGCCCGAGTCAAAGATCTGGGTCACCGGGAACACCGGAATCGATGCGCTGCGCACCACCGTGCGTGAGGGCTACTCCCACCCCGAACTCGAGTGGGCCAAGGGAAGCCGCCTTATTCTAATCACGGCGCATCGCCGTGAGAACCTGGGCGAGCCCATGCACCGTATGTTTCGCGCCATCCGCCGAGTGATGGAGGAGCACCCCGACACCAAGGCGATCTACCCCATCCACATGAATCCGCTCGTTCGCAAGGCGGCGCACGAGGAGCTCGACGGCTTCGACCGCCTGCACATCATCGACCCGCTCGAAGTTCTCGACTTCCATAACTTCCTGGCCGCGAGTCACCTCATCCTCAGCGACTCGGGCGGCATCCAGGAGGAGGCCCCGAGCCTGGGCAAGCCAGTGCTTGTGATGCGAGACACCACTGAGCGACCCGAGGGCGTGGCGGCCGGCACGCTGAAGCTCGTCGGCACCGAGGAGGACGTCATCTACCGCGAGTTCAGTCGCCTGCTCTCCGATCAGGCCGAGTACGAGGCCATGAGCCATGCGTCGAATCCCTACGGTGACGGGCACGCGAGCGAGCGTATCGCGGATGTGCTGGCGCAGTAGTTTTCTCCGAGCTATTTTATGAAGCTGCTATTTTGGAATATAAATAAGAAAGACAATGCCGACCTTGCCCTTGCGTGCATGCGAGAGCAAGAGGTCGGCATTGCTGCTTTTGCGGAATTTTCCGGAACCGAATTCTCAGATGCGGTTTTAAGGAGTTATGGATATCACCCAATAGGCTACGGCGGGTGTGACAAAGTCAAAATTTTTACTCGTGAGTCCATTGAGATTCTTGAGTGCTTCGAGCAATCTAGGTTTACCGTGTTGCCAATGAAAATGGGTGAGATCTACTTTGTTGTTGCCGCGGCTCATCTGGTCGACCGAAGGTCTTCGACTGATTCGGAATCTAGGTTAATTGATATCCGAGCAATGATGAGAGTTGTCCATGGTTACGAAAGCAAGTTATCGATTAAGAAGACAATTATTATAGGCGATTTGAACGCAAATCCATATGATAAGGAGTTGCTTCACCCGAACGCATTTAATGCGATGCTATTCAAGGGGATAGTCAGAAATAAGAGTACGAGAACGTGGCGTGGAAACGAATATCCGTTTCTCTATAATCCAACAATCCATTGGTTATCGGAGGAGTCAGAAAACTATGGGTCCGTATATTATTCCAGCGATTACACTAGCCCCGTTTGGAACTGTTATGACCAAGCACTAGTAAGCCTTCCATTGATGGATTCAATTAGTTCCTACAGCTATCCAAAGAAGATAGGGGATGAGGACTTGATAGCAAAAGTTCGTCCCAACAGCAAGATTAGCGATCATTTACCGCTGTTAGTTGATATCGAATTGATGAGCTAGGGGGAGATATTTATGACTTCCAGTGAAAACCCTTGGGTAGAGGTTCTCACTCAGCCTAAATATAAAACAACAGAGGGAATCGTTCCGTATTTCATTGAACAGATTAATAAATTGGCTGAAGCATCCGGTGGAAAGGTTGATGGGTTTTTTTCCCAGACTGTTGACGTTGACAGATTGTATTCTCCTACTGCAGAACTCGTTGACACTGTATCCAAGGCGCTTCTGAATGTTGCGTCTGTCAGTTCTGTTTACCACAATTCAAATTTAGAGCTTCAAGATGCTAGCGATCTGTACAAGAAGAATGACTATTGCTTTGAGATTCATTCGGACAGATACCGATTCAGGGTATTCACTATTGAATTCAATCCGTCGTACCCTGCCGTTATGACCATCGACCGAGGTGTGTCTAATGATTTAGCAAAAATCTACGATCGTTATAAGTTCGAAGAGGCCGAGCCATGCAATATAACAATTAAAGACGATGAAGATCTTGACCGTGTTTTTAATCAGCTACTAAAGAGCGAAAAACTTATCTACATCTGCAACCGGCTGATGACCGAGACTGACTAAATGGCTTAGCGTTTTAATCTGTCTTTGAATTGGTTATATAAAATCGATTTGGAAAACTTCTGCAATAAGAACCATATGTTATAGCGCCGGGCCTTTTGCCTATATGAACTAAAATACTGCGCGGGGAATAATACTTCCCGCGCAGTAGTAGTTATTTAAAGGAATGCAGATGGACGAAGTGAAAAAACTCAGCATCGCAAATTTCAACATTACGTATGGTCAAGATGATGAGCCCATGTTGACTCACTTCCATGACATTTTGTATCCAGCGTTCTGTAGTGAACAGAAAGTTCGCACTTCCACAAATGTCAGCTATTTCTCGGATGTTGAGTTAAAGCTAATAAATTCTGAATATGTTCTTACGGGAAATCTTATCCGTGAAACTCATTACAGAGTTCGGACTATCGTTGTTGATAATGAGCTTATCTCCTCTCCGAACTCCATTCCAACTGCTCCATATTCTCGTTTTCTTATCTACCTTAAGAGCCACAGAATGATCCTCGTTAAGAATGAAGGCCAAAGCCCCAATCTTAAGAGTTTTCAAGCCGTTTTGAGGAAAGTCGTCGAGCGTTACATTCGCGAGGTGAACCGAGAAAGGGGCAAAGCAGACTTACCTCTATTTCCTAATACTCTAATTAATATCGTCAACATGCCCCTACCTGACAGCATTGATGAGACTATCAAAGAATTTGCGAAAATTAAGTCAATTAATCTTCGATTTTTCCCTTTAAACAATGATATTGATCCGGCGCCGTTGCTGGGGCTCGTACGTTCAACAATGAATTCGATTGACTCAAAAACGGGAAACTTGACTTTCAATTCTCCTAAATCAGCTAACGGAATTTCTGATCTTTTTCAAGATAGCGTAGCTTCTGGCGTTGCAACAGCAACGGTAACTGGTGAAAAAGAAGATGGCACAAAAGTCAAAATTACTAACAACTTGGTTCTGAACTTCAGATTCCAAGTGCTGGAAATCTAAGCGGTGACGACGACAAGAGAATTGCAGACTACTGCATGAAACGTAATTATCTACCTGAAGCAAGTGAAGATAATGCAGCACTATATGGCGAAGCGCTCAATATTCTCGGTGCAATTATCAATAAGATTTAATTGAGGTTCTCGTTATGCCTGATAACCTTTCTCAAATTATAAATATTAGAAGTGTTAGCGAATTAATACGTGATAGTTTGCATGAAATAATCCCTGTAAAAGGTAGCCTTCTTATTTCATTTGGTATTTTGTTAGTTGCATTAATACTTTCAGTCAATATCATTGATGCACATAACAGCATCGAGATATTTATTGGTATGTCTGTCACTCTCAGGGATGTATTTTTAGGTTTATTTGGAGTTGCTCTATCTATATTTGCAATCTTTTTTAGCTTGCTAGACGGGACTCAAATATATCGACTGACATTGCAAGAGGACAATCAGCTAATTGCATATCTTCGCTATTACGAGAATGCGCTAGTGTTATTCTCACTTGCTTTTATATCGAGTCTTTTAATTTCACTGTTCGACTACGCCACAGTTTACAAGCTCGCTTCTTTAATATGCCACGATCGATACCTTGAAACAGCATTTTGCCTCCTGTATTTAGCATTTTCATTCCGAATTGTCTTCGAAACTAAATCCCTTTTATTTAATACATTCACATTCACAAGAGCATGCATTTGTTTGAAGGGAAACGACGCAAAGGCAGAGATACTAATGGAACAGAATTTGCCACATTAAATTTGTTCGATGTCAGCCACGACATCAGCTCGGGGCTCCAGAACCTGATCGAAGCCATCGTGGACGCCAACCGCACCCGCAAGGACTTCGTGGCCGACGAGGTGCTGCAGATGGTGTGAGACCGCGTGTATGAGGGCAAGCCGAAGCCAGTCGTGGGCGTGTACCGCCTGACGATGAAGTCCAACTCCGAAAATTTCCGCGCGAGCTCCATCCAGGGCATCATGAAGCGCGTAAATGCCAAGGGCATGCCCGTGGTGGTCTACGAGCCAACGCTGGACGCGCCGGAGTTCTTCGGCTCCGCGGTCACGCACGACCTCGAGGTCTTTAAGGCCGGCTGCGACGGAATCGTTGCCAACCGCTGGAGCGACGAGATCGCGAACGTGGCGGACAAGGTGTACACGAGGGATCTGTTTAAGAGGGGCTAAGGAGAGGCAGCTGCGTCGTCTCTGGCCTGGTGCATAAGTCCATTTGTTGAAAGAGGGTGTATCGGCCTGCGCCGATACACCCTCTTTTGGTTAATAAATCCCCATTAGCCTTTTATTACGCTTTGAAAGATACACGTACGTTCTCTGGCCCTACTCTTTAATTGCCACCTTAAGGAGCCGAATCTGGATTAGGTCCTAAAGCAAACATATATTGGAAGGTAAGACCGATATATTCTCGTCAACGTCTTTAATGAGCAACCTTTGCTCTAAAAGAAGCTTATGCATGAGATTCTTTCCATGGTCTTTATTGTCGAGCGTGCTTCCATACTCATACAGAAGATGCGATATGCGTGAGTACAGATCTTCGCGAATTGCCTGCTCATCAACTGTTTTATCTGACTTGTTTGGATATTTTTTGTATAGAAATACAAGCTTAGTAACTCCACCGTATAGATTGACGGTGTCAAAAATCGATTGGAAGTAGGAATAGTCAGCCCGAGAAAGCGAGTGTCCGAATATTTTGATGAAACCGGTATTGCTGTCGCAGAGTTTTGCAGTTTCGCTTTCGTATGGCACTAATGACATAAGCCTGTATGTTTTTGTAAACGGCAGCGCCGGATGGTCTTCAGCAACGTCTTTTCCGTCAATGCCGAAAATTGTGTCCGTTCTGTCCAGTGAGCCATGAATATTCCGGGCAGCAACAATTCCCAGCTGCGGATCTTCCGATTTTAATGGGGTTGTATAGTTGAAGTTTAAGATAGAAGTTTCAAAGTTCTTTTGCTGGGCCTTTTCAATGCAGGCATTGCGAATGGCTGCATAATACTCCACAGCATTTTCCCTGTATTTTTTATTATTATCGACTTGTTCTTCGAGATAGTTCGCAAAGATGTGCTCGTAATCTTTTAGCGAGGTTAGAAGGAATCTTGTTAATTCCGCCTGGGATACATCTTCTTTTCCGATCCGAGTCGACACAAATTTGTATAAATCATCTTTTGGCCGCGGGTATGGATTTGCGCTTGATAGGTCAACGGCCAATCCCGTGAGGCTATACATACTATCCAGTCTTGAACCATATCCGTCTTCCTGGAAAACGTATACATAAATGAGTCTCTCAATATCGCACCACAAAGGGTCGCTTTGTCCCGTTTCAGAAAGTATCAGATCCCAGACATTTCTTTCGTTCTCAGGGATCGATTCAATTGACTTTGTTCCGTTCGTCCTGTTGCTGTAAAAATTTGAAAACTTGGACTTCAGTCCGCAAGTCAAGTCGAAACCATTTCCAAGAATTATTAGTTGGTGCATAATCCAGCCTCCCAATTAGCTGTTTAGTCTAATTTCTAACACCTTCAGTTTTACCCAATACAAAATGCAATCAGGCCAATATTTATAATGCGGTAGAAGGCTGTGTTCAGACTGAGGTCATGACTGTATGATCCTTGATCCGCGCATTGGATTCCACTACAACAACCCCACCTTCGGCTACGGCGGATACTGCCTGCCCATGGACACCAAGCAGCTGCTGGCGAACTACAGGGACGTGCCGCAGAACCTTATCGAGGCTATCGTGGACGCCAACCGCACCCGCAAGGACTTCGTGGCAGACGAGGTGCTGCAGATGGTGTGGGACCGCGTGTACGCCGGCAAGGAGAAGCCGGTCGTGGGCGTCTACCGCCTGACTATGAAGTCGAACAGTGACAACTTCCGCGCGAGCTCCATCCAGGGCGTCATGAAGCGCGTGAAGGCCAAGGGCGTGCCCGTGGTGGTCTACGAGCCCACGCTGGACGCGCCGGAGTTCTTCGGGTCCGAGGTCACACACTGTTAGCGTCAATCTATTTTTCACCAGTTTCGCTAAACAGGCGCGCCGTTCGCGC
>CALHUX010000039.1:0-49162 GCA_938039325.1 uncultured Collinsella sp.
GCGCGAACGGCGCGCCTGTTTAGCGAAACTGGTGAAAAATAGATTGACGCTAACACTCCGCGACGAGCGTGCCCGCGTTGGTGTCCTCGACCACCTTGACCGTGAAGGTCCTCGTCGCCGTCGCGTCGTTGACCACGCCGTCGACCGAACCGGACTCGCTCACCCGGTAGGCGAACGTCTTGGTGCGCAGGCCGCCGCCGTCGATCTCGACGTCATCGAGATCGCTCGGCTGCCTGAACGTGACATGGCCCAGCTCGACGTTGCCGGCGGCGTCGTTGGTCGCCTCGGTCACCGTCTTGCCGGAGGCGTCGACCGGCACGGGCGCGCCGTCCAGCGGCGTGATCTTAAAGGTGTACTTGCCCGCAATGTCGGCCTGCGTGAGGCCGAGTCCGGCCTGGCGGAGCGCCAGCGTCTTGGTGCCCGCGAGGTCGACCGTCGCCTCGTTGGTGCCGTAGCCGTTCACAAACGACAGCGTGCCGTCGGAGCCCTCGGGGTAGACCACGGCCACATCCAGCCCGCCCTTGCCGTTATCGGTCACCTTGACCGTGATATCGAAGCTCGAGGCGGTCGCCGTCACGCCCGCGGACAGCTGGTCCGTGCCGTCCTCGGATACGGTATAGGGAATGACCCAGGAGCCGTCGGCGGCCCTGGTGGCGATGCCGTCCGCCACCATCCGCTCGAGAGCGTCGGTGGTGTAGGCAATGGGCGAGAACGCAAGTCCCGCGGCCTCGCCGTCGCCGGAGGCCTGGTTGGTCGCGGTCGCGACCGCGTTACCCTGGGCATCGCGTACGGAGAACGAGAACTCGCCCGCCGCCGCGGCGCGACCCGTCAGCGTCTTGGTGGCGTTAATTGCCACGTTACCCTCGCCGCCGAGCGTTCCGGTGGCCTCGTAGGAGTTCTCGAACGCGACCGTCACGGGCGCAGGCGTCGCCATGGCGTCATCTGCCGTGGAGACCTCGCTGCGGGTAACCTCGACACCGTCCTTGGCAACCGTGGTCGTGACTATGAGCTTGCCCGTCGCGGTATCGTAGGCGGGCGCGATGGTCACCGTGCGCGGCGCGGTGTCGTTGGCGTAGCCCTCGCCGCCGAGCTTGGTCTCGGCGACGGTGAAGCGGTAGACCTTGCCCGCATCGGCATCGGTGAACTTCACGTCGCCCTCCGCGGCACCGCCGATGAGGTCGACCAGGTCGGCCGCGCCGTCATCGGCCGCGGCCACGGCGTAGGCGTCCTTGTCGGTCTTAAGGCCGAGCTTGGCGGCCGTCTCGGCGTCCGCGGTCACGGTGAAGGCGAACTGCCCCGCCTCCATGGCGCGACCACAGAGCGTCTTGGACAGGCGCACGCCCGCGCGGGCCGAGTAGTCGAGCTCGGCCGTGGAGGTGTTGGTCACGGTGAAGCCGTGCTCGGCGTCGCCGGAGACCTTAGAGCCGTAGCCCTCGACGGCGTCCTCGGCCACGGCGTAGTCGATCACGGAGCCGGACTTGGAGTACTTGGCCAGGCCCTCGAAGGAGCCCTTCCAGCCGTTGGACTCGTTCAGGGTGATCGAATCGATGACGGTATCGCCGTTCTTGAGATTTACTTTGACCTTATTAGGATGGGGGATCCTGGGGTTCTCCCAGACCTTTTTGATGGGAATGCTGATGTTCTCGGACTTACCGATGACGACACCGCCGTTGGCGCCGATGCCGCCTCCCAACGGCGCCGTATTGCCAGAGATCGTCAACGACGTCTGGCCGCCGCCGAGGTTATACACATCCTCGCTCATCACAGATTTAAGCGCGACGTTCGGCGTGGCGTCGGTAAAGGACAGGGGCTCGCCGTTATCGCCATCGGGCGTGAATCGCGGGATTTTGGGGTTTGTTGCCGCAAAAGTGCCGACGGGGTTAAACAGCCCACCGTCTTTGTACCAGCTGACCTTTCCGCCGCCCGGAGCGCGGTTGGCCAAGGTCAGTTTGTATTTGGCGTCTTTGGCGCCGGTGAAGACGAAGTCGTCTCCCGCCTCGTCAGCCGTGTTCTTGGCGATCAGGCCGCCGTCCTGGACGTAGACCTTGGCATCTCCGGTCGGGCAGAACCACATGCCGCCGCCTTGCTTATCCGCATGGTTATCAACAACGAGGGCGTTTTCGATGTGGAGCGTGCTATAGCCATGAGCCTCGTTGCCTTCGCTATACACGCCGCCGCCCATGCTCCGAGCAGTATTACCCTTGATCTTGCCCGCGCTGAGCGTGACGCCATTCGAATAGGTATAGACGCCTCCGCCGGCGGAAGCGGAGTTGCCAGATATGGACCCGCCTTGCATGGTGAAAGCAGTATTCCCTGTTTCGCCGCCCTGACAGCCCGGGTCGACCACACACACTCCGCCGCCTTTGCCGTTGCCAGACGCAACGTTGTTCTTAATCTCTCCACCCTTCATGGTGAACTCGGCGTTGCCCTCAATGTGAACTGCTCCAGAGGGATCTAAGGGCCCCGCCTCCAGTTTACTGCTCCTGTTGCCGGAAATCTGACCACCAGTCATCGTGAACTTGGCTCTTTGGCTATCGCCCTCCCCCTCACTGTACGCAAGGACCGCGCTGCCTCGATAGCCGCTGTTGCCCTCGATGCTGCCTCCCCTCATGTCAAAGCGGGCATTGCCCATCAACATGACGCCAGAAGATGTGAGGTGATAGCCGTTAGTGTCTCCGGTAACGACGATTCCGTTCTTACGGATAACGCCGCCCTTCATGACAACATGAGCGCCGTCCTTCGCGTGGACAGCGCCGCAATACGCGTCCTTAAGTTCACACTGCTCGATAACGCCGCCCGTCATGGTAAGCGAAGCCTTGTCTCCCGACACGTCGACAACACCAGTATTGACGGTGTTCGCAGCGCCGTCGCACACAACGGCCTCGTCAGAAAGCACAACTGCTCCCTTGCTAGAAATAATGGCGCCCTTGTTGTAGCGACCACTCAGGGACACTTTCCCCGACAGCTCGAGGGATGCCCTCTCGGCAACATTGACCAATACGGAGACGCCGCTATTCTTTGTTGCCAAGATGGTATGGGCTCATCTGACGTGATCTTAATCATCTTCCCGGCAGGAATCCTGAGCATGGAGCCGAGCTTCACGTGCTTTTTCAGGGTGATGACGGTTTCCTTGCCATCGGGGGCCTCATTGACCAGCTCCTGAAGGGTCTTGGTGCTGTCATCGCTCACGGTATCGCCGACGCCGTCACCGATGGACTCGCGCGTGTAGACGATATCGACGCCAGAGCTCGGGAGGTTCTCCGAGCCGGTGATATCGTCCATGCTGTTTTCGATTGTGATCTTTTGAACCGTGCTGTCGTCAAACATACCCGAAGGTATTTTGGTGAGGCCGCGCCCGATTGTCACATCCTTCACGCCATCTACGCGCGAGAAGGCTGACGTGCCAACGGAAGTCACGGAATCCGGAATGGAAAGCTGCTCCGGCAACGTGCCGCCATAGAAGGCGTAGTTGCCAATTTTCTCAAGTGTCTCGGGAAGCTGGACGGCGACGTTACTCCAGATAAAGGCCCAGTCACCGATACTCTGCAGGCTGTCGCAAAGCCCCACGATCTTAACCGGCGCGTAGCAGAACGCATAGCCCGGAACGCTCTGAAGCGAGGACAGGTCCACGGACGCCCGCAACTTTTTGCACTTGTAGAAAGCCCCCCAGCCCATGTTTGTCACCTTGCTTAGATTGGGCACGCTCACCAGGCTGGCGCAATCCTGGAAAGCAGAGGATCCGATGCTCGTCAATGTGCCCGGGAAATCGATGCCGGTCAAACTCGAGCAATTCTGAAACGCCCCATCCCCGATGGACTCGATTTCGCTCAGCGCGGTGACGGACGTTAGAGAGGTGCATCCGTCAAACATGTGCGAGGGGATCTTCGTAACCGAAGCGGGCAACGACACGCTTGTCAGAGACGTGCAGCCTTTGAGCAAGCCCGTTATGGTGTCGGCGAAGGCGACATCTTTTGGAAACTCGATGCTTGTAAGGGCCGTAGCCCCCCCGAAGGCGCTCGGGCCCGAAATCATTTTGAGGGTGGATGGGAGATCGATCTCCGAAAGGCTGTTGCAGCCCGTGACCATCGAGTTGGCGCTAATCTTCTCGACGCCCTCATCGAAATAGAGTTTTTCGAGCGAGCCGGCGTTTTGCAGCGTGCAACTGAAGTCCTTGATGGAGCCAGGGATATGGAGCTCCTTGACCTTTACGAACTTCCGGAAATACCATCCGCGCACGTTTTCGAGCGTGTCGGGAAGCGTCAGCTGCTCAACGTTCTTGGCCACGATACCAGACGAGAAAAAAAGTTCGGTGACTTTGTAGGTCTGGCCACCATGCTCGATGGAGCTGGGTACACTCACCGCGGCCACACTGTCGTCGGCAACAATACCTGTGATTTCCGCCGTGCCTTTATCCGTGGTCTCGCACGAATAGGTCACGCCGTCCTGGGTGATCTCAAACTCCTCCGCAGTATACGCGGTCCGCGATGCCGTGGCCGCATATGCGACACCGGCCGTCGCGCCAACGGATAAACATCCGAAGCCGAGAACCAGCGCAAGGCAGAGAGCAGCGACTCTCTGCCCCCCCCCGCCGAAAACTTTCCTCTCCAATTCCCTTCTCCCCCTCTGGTGTCGCCTTCTCTTCCCAAGAGCGATCTATTGATTAGGACAGTTCAAAGACAACATTATGCCCAAAGAGGCCCATCATGGAGATAATCCACGTCTTCGCCCGAAATGGTAATTAATTGACAAGATTAATTGGCGAACAACTGAACGAAGAGCAATCTACCAATGGCACATAAATGGCGGCGCCAACACCTGAAGCGCATAGTCTCCGATTCCCAGACAACACCATCGAGCGCCGCAAGGCACAGGATTGAGTTGTTCAGATTCATATGCCTTTACGGGTGTTTTCCTAGCCCCAAAAAGACTGGTCTGACGCTGCGCCACGAAAAGGGCCTATCTACTACGTTTAGGCCGCAGGGGTCAACCATAGCCGGGTTTTTCGAAAACCGGCAAGCTTTCTACCTGCGGTTTTAATTTCGCAAAATTCGGGATGATCGACGGTGTTCCGTTAAACGTAGTAGATGGCCGCACTTCGTGGCAAACGGTCCGACTCGAAACCCATGTCGGCCAGCCTCGGATGACCATTCACGAAGTTGCGGTGGAATACGGACTTAATTGGCGCCTTAAAGGCAAAAACACTCCGTATTTCACCGCAACTAATCGAGGGGATGGGTTTTAGAGGCGGCCGAGGTCGTAGGCTCGGGCGGCAGACTCGCCAGCGCAGATGAGGTTGGTTGTGGCTTCTTGCGGATCGAGTGCCTGCTCCAGGTCCATGGGCTTGCGACAGATCGGCAAAACCAAGTCAATACCCTGCTCATACACCGCATCCAGGTTGTCGGCACGACCGCCCACGACGGCGACTATCGGCTTGCCATATCGCTTCGCACGACGGGCCACACCCACCGGCGCCTTACCGGCGGCGGATTGCTCGTCCATATTGCCCTCGCCCGTTATGACCAAGTCGACATCGCACACGCGCTCGTCAAACCCCACGAGATCGAGCACCGTCTCCACACCCGAGCGTAGCTCCGCGCCGAGCGCCAGCAACGCCGCGCCCAAGCCACCGGCAGCGCCCGCGCCGGGCACGCCAAGCACCGAGCCAAATGTCCGTGCGTTCTCGGGTGTGCGCAACAACCCCTGGGCTCGCGCCTCGAAAATTGCCGCATCGAGCAGGCGACCGTAGCCGACCATCCAGCCGTCGTATCTGCGCAGCACCTCGACATCATCCGCCGGCAGGCCCTTCTGCCCGCCAAACACCGCCAGTGTGCCTCGACGCCCCACGAGCGGATTCTCGACATCCGAAAGCACAACAATACGAGCGCCATCCAAAGCCCGCAGCGCTGGCGCCAAATCAACGCTCGCCACCTGCTCAAGGCCGGCAAGACCGGGGGCGACATCGCATCCCTGATCATCGACCACACGCGCGCCCAGCGCCTGCAGCATGCCGGCGCCACCGTCGTTGGTGGCACTGCCGCCCAGACCAATATAGAGTGTCTTTGCGCCCATGCGAACCGCACGAAGCATGAGCTCGCCCACGCCATAGGTTGTAGCTGCCAGCGCTGACGACTCCGTGCAAGGCGAATACCCAATGCCGGCCGCCTCGGCCATCTCGATGACCGCGGACTCGCGCTCGACATCAACCAACATCCGGGCAGACGCGCGCTTGCCCAAGGGGCCTGCCACCTCGCAGGTCACAATCTCACCGCCGCACGCGGCAACGGCATCGAGCGTTCCCTCGCCGCCATCTGCCAGCGGCAATGCGGCCACCTGGGCATCGGACCACACACGGCGCACGCCTTCGGCAACCGCCGCCTCCGCCTGCGCACTCGAAACGCTGCCCTTAAAGGAGTCGATCGCCAACAGCACACGACGGGGCCGGCGGTACGCAGGACCAAAGTCAACCGCCGTGCCAGCATCCTCACCGGCACCTGCAAGCGCTGCGGCGTGAGCGGCGTGTGCTTCAAGATCGGCCCCGCAACCGCAATCAGCGCCGCCCACACCGCGCAGACCGGCAAAATAGCTACTCAGCAGCTCGCGGCATTCATCCGCCAGGACCCCAGCCGTCACATTAAACCGATGATTCAGGCGCGAGTCGGCATTCAAATCGTATAGGGATCCCAGCGCGCCGGCCTTGGCGTCGCTCGCGCCATACACGCAGCGCCCCACGCGCGCGTTGACCATAAGGCCCGCGCACATGCAGCAAGGCTCAAGCGTCACGTAGACCGTGCAATCGGAAAGGCGCCAGCGGCCAAGTGCCTGGGCAGCGGCGCACACGGCCGCAAACTCTGCATGCGCCGAAGGGTCCTGGTCGAGCTCGCGCCGATTGTGCGCCCTCGCGACGATCTCGCCGTCGCGCACCACTACGGCTCCGATGGGCACCTCGCCCACCGCCGCGGCGGCTCGCGCCTCCGCCAACGCCTCGCGCATGAACTTCTCGTCGATTTCGGTGATCGTCATCGTTCGCCTTCCCTGTTGCAAATTCAAAACGATGCTATCATTACGACTCACGGAGAGATGGCAGAGCGGTTGAATGCGGCGGTCTTGAAAACCGTTGAGCGCGAGAGCGTTCCGGGGGTTCGAATCCCCCTCTCTCCGCCACTTTTAGTGATGCACCGGTGTCATGGTCCGCTCAAACAGCGCATCGACCACGTCGGCCATCTCGGGTCGACGCTCAAGATCGTGGCCCGATTCCCACCATATCGTGAAAAGTCGAATAATACCGCCGGCGACAAACTCAGACGTCGTCTCGAGCGACACGGGGGCCAGGGCATCCTCGGCAAGCACGTTCATCACACGCTCGCGGATAGAGCGGGCAATGCGGTCGCAAATAACGTTGGTCAACATGCCCGACATGCTGCTTGCCAAAATGTTATCCATGAGCTGCTCGTGCGCCAGAATCAAATCCATGGCATCGTCCAAAATCGCGTGCCGAAGCGCGCGCACGTCCTCGGCAGACACTGCGCCGGCCTCATCGGGCTGTTTTTGCGGCAAGCCCGACATGAGCTCATCGATATAAAAGGCAAAGTAATCGTTCTTGTCGCGAAAGTGCTTGTAGAACGTCGTGCGGCGAATCATGGCGCGGTCGCACAGCATGGCAACCGTCAGGTCCTCAAAACGATGCTCCTCGAGAAGCTCGGTAAAGGCATCGAACAGGGCACGGTAGGTTTTCTTGATGCGAAGGTCCACTGGTATCGCCATCCTCAGGGCAAAGACAACACTCATCAATCTGTCGCATATCTTACACCTGTACCTCGCGCGCTTTGTCCCGGTGCCAACCCCACCGAAAACATAACGCTTACCGGAAAGTTCGGCACGGCAAAACGTTGCGGGTATACTAGTAGCGTTATACCAACGGCAGCTGGCGCATGCCGCCGCGGCCATTCGAAACGGAGACATCATGATTACCGTCATCATCGGCATCGTTGTTGTCATTGTGATTGTCTGCGCCATCGCCGGCATCTACAACAACATGGTCACCAAGCGTAACCGCATCGATAACGCCTGGCAGAACATCGATACGCAGCTGCAGCGCCGCAACGACCTAATCCCCAACCTGGTCGAGACCGTCAAGGGCTACGCCAAGCACGAGCAAGAGACGCTCTCCGCCGTGATCAGTGCGCGTAACACCGCCGTCAAGGCCACCACGCCCGAGGCCAAGATGGAAGCCGACAACGTGCTGACCGGTGCGCTGCGCCAGCTCTTTGCCGTGGCCGAGGCCTACCCCGATCTTAAGGCAAACACCAACTTTACGCAGCTGCAGGCATCGCTCGAGGATACCGAGAACAAGATTAGCTATGCACGCCAGAGCTACAACGACTGCGTGCTCAGCTACAACAACGCCATTCAGACGTTCCCGGCTGTCATCTTTGCCGGCATCTTCCAGTTTAAGGAGCGCCAGGGCTTCGAGGCCGCCGAAGCAGCCCGCCAGGCCCCGACCGTCAAGTTCTAACAGATCCGCAGCGTATCCTTAATCGGGTAGATGCATAAACCGCCCCGTCGAATGCATACTTCGACGGGGCGGTTTCCTTTTTCGCGAAGGTCCCCCTCTAAGCGCCGTGCATTTTTAGGAGTATTCAACATAACCAAGGGCTTCGGGCGCCACGATAAATGCCAAAGACCGCGAATATCCCTGCAAATCAAACGCTGTCAGCCCATAACCCCGCCCATCATTCGTAGAAAACATCGAGAAATCCCGATTTTTTGCCCGAGGTCGGTATGCAGGGGCCTTCGATTGCAGAATACTCGCAAAAATGCACGTCGCCATCACCCCCACATGGCGCGAACCAAAACAAAAGCGCGGCCTAAAAGGCCGCTCGCCATCTTTAATTCAGATCTATATTGCCCGTAACGGCAGCGCCGAGGTAACGCAGGCCCGAGGGCAACCTTCCTTTCCGGCGCACTCCGCAGGACGAAAGAACCTCCGCCGCACGAAGTGCGCAGCGGAGGTTCTTTCATGTCCGAGGACGCGCCGGAAAGGAAGGTTGCCCTCGGGCCGAACAGCTATGGCAGCTTACGCGACGGTGTAAACCCAGTCGTGCTTATCCTCAACAGCACCAGACTGGATACCAGTCAGAGTCTCGCGGAGCTTCTTCATCACAGGGCCGATCTCGGTGTAGCCAGCCGGGAAGGTCACGGTCTCGTCGGCGCCGTAAACCTTGTTGTCGATCTCGCCAACCGGGGAGATGACGGCAGCGGTGCCGCACAGGCCGCACTCGACAAAGGTGCCGGCCTTGACCTCGGCCCACTCGACGGGACGCTGGTCAACGGTCATGCCCAGGTCCTGAGCAACCTGAACGAGCGAACGGCGGGTGATGGAGGGCAGGATGGAGTCGGTGTGCGACTGCGGAACGACGAGCGTGCCGTCCTCCTTCACGAACAGGACGTTGGCGCCACCGGTCTCCTCGACATAGGTGCGGGACTCGGAGTCGAGATACAGGTTCTCGGCATAGCCCTCGCGATGGGCCTCCATCGTGGGCTTGAGGGACATGGCGTAGTTGAGGCCGGCCTTGATGTTGCCGGTGCCGTGCGGTGCGGCGCGGTCGTACTCGGAAACGCGCAGCTTGACGGGCTTGAGACCACCCTTAAAGTACGGACCGACCGGGGTCACGAGGATGCGGAACGTGTACTCAGGAGCGGGAGCCACGCCGATCACGTCACCGGAGCCGATCATAAACGGACGCACGTACAGGGTCGCGCCGGAACCGAAGGGCGGAACCCAGGCGGCGTTGGCAGAAACGACCTGCTTGACAGCCTCGACGAACTTGTCCTTGGGGAACGGGGGCATCTCGAGGCGCTGGGCAGAGTTATACATACGCTCGGCGTTCATATCGGGACGGAAGCAGACGATGCTGCCGTCCTCGGCGGTGTAGGCCTTCAGGCCCTCAAAGACCTCCTGGCAGTAATGGAAGATGCCACCGCACTCGGAGACATGCAGGGTGTGGTCGGTGGTCAGGCCGCCCTCATCCCACTCGCCATCCTTCCAATGGGCCTCGTAGCTGTAATCGGTCTTCATGTAGCCAAAGCCGAGGCTACCCCAATCGATATCTTTCTTCTCGACAGTCATATGTCGCTCCTTACATACGCGGTTGCATACTCGCGAACCCGCACGCAAGGACCGAAGCAGGCCGCGTCGCAACGTCGCATACCCGGAGCGTAGAGCCGGGCAGGACACGCGGGCAGCATCAAAGCCGATGGCGCGTCGATTCGCATGCAGGTGATTGTACTCCCCGCACGCCTTGGATAAAACGCTTTTCTTTAACTAAGTAAAGTATTTTCATTTGACCGAAGCTGAAGAGGCCCGCCACCGTAAACGGTGACGGGCCTCAACTGCACGGTTTGCGCGCTGGCTCGAGCTACGCGTTCTTTTTGCCCAGCTTTGCCTTAACCAGACCGACCACAGTCGGGATAATCGACACGGCAACGATGCCAACGATTAGCAGCTCAAAGTGCTCCTGCACAAAGGGAATGCCGCCGAAGAAGTAGCCCAGCAGCGTAAAGAGCGTCGACCAGGTAATGCCACCCAGCACGTTAAAGATAACGAAGTTGCGCCAGTGCATGCCGCCCATGCCGGCGATAAAGGGCACAAAGGTGCGAATAAACGGGAAGAAGCGGCCCAGGAAGATGGCCAGGTGGCCCCACTTGTCCAAGAAGTCCTCGGACTTTTTAATGCGCTCGGGCGTCATGGCCTTCACCTTGCCCGAGGCAATGATCTTTTTGCCGAAGAAGTGACCGATCATAAAGTTGCATTGATCGCCCAGGATAGCCGCGGCCCATGCGGTGGCCAGAAGCGCCACGATGTTAAAGCCGCCGTTGTGGGCAAAGAAGCCCGAGGCAAACAGCAGCGAATCGCCGGGAAGGAACGGGAAGAACACCACGCCTGTCTCAATGAAGATGATCAGGAACACGCAGCCGTAGGCCATAAGCGGGCCGGCGGCAATCCAACTGGCGATCGCGGTGCGCGGATCCTTGAGCAGCTCGGCGATAAAATTAATGAAACCCATGAAGTAAAACCTCTCAGTTGTGGGCGCGGATACGTCCAAGTTGACCAGTATACGGTTGCGACGCGACCATGCACGCGACCGCACAAAAGCATGACTCCATTACCAGCAAGTTTGCATAACTGACACCTGTCACGCAAAGCCGTGAAAGATTGCTCTTCCTAATCCCTAGCGAATCGCTATACTTTATTGAATCGCATTGCCATGGCGCTAAGGGAGGGCGGCCGGTGAGCTTTATCAATACCATTCGCGAGGACATCAAGACCGTCCAGGCGCAGGACCCCGCCGCGCAAAACGGCCTGGTCATTTTCCTTTCGTACCCCGGTCTGCATGCCAAGTGGAACCACGTACCCGAGCACTGGCTCTGGGAGCACGGTCATCGCTCGCTCGCCCGCGTGCTCTCGCAAATCACCCGCCACATCACCGGCGTCGAGATTCATCCCGCCGCACAGATCGGCAAGCACTTCTTTATCGACCATGCCATGGGCGTCGTCATCGGCGAGACCACCATCGTGGGCGACAACTGCGTGCTCTACCAGGGCGTCACGCTCGGCGGTACCGGCAACGAGACCGGCAAACGCCACCCAACGCTCGGCGATAACGTCACCGTGGGCACGGGCGCCAAGGTGCTCGGCAACATCCGCATCGGCAACAACGTCAAAATCGGCGGCAACTCGGTTGTCGTCAAGGACGTGCCCGACAACTGCACCGTCGTGGGCGTGCCGGGACGCATCATCAAGCGCAACGGCTGCCGTGTGTTCGAGGAGAGTTTCGACGCCAAGCAGCATCGCGAGTACATGCCCGATGACGCCGCCGAGCAGTCCGCCCTCAACCGCCAGGGTATCACCGAGAATGCCCGCCGCGTCAAAGAACTCGAGCGAGAGGTGGCCGAGCTCAAGGCCCTCGTCGCCAAGCTCATGGACGAACGTTAGGAACGCAAGCGGTACAAAACAATATCGGCACCGACGCAAAAGGCGCGCCAGGGAATCAATCCCCGGCGCGCCATTCCTTTTGATGTGACATGCGGGACTGTCCCTTTGTCACATTATGCGAACTGACTCAGATAGAGGTCGGCGTAAGCACCCTCGGCAGCCAGCAGTTCCTTGTGCGTACCCTGCTCGATGATATTGCCGTGGTCCATGACCAAGATCAGGTCGGCGTCCACGATCGTCGACAGGCGATGCGCGATCACAAAGCTCGTGCGCCCGCGCATGAGCGCGTCCATGGCGCGGCCGATAGCAAGCTCGGTGCGCGTGTCCACACTTGAGGTCGCCTCGTCCAGGATGAGAATCGCCGGGTTGTTGAGCAGCACGCGTGCGATGGTTAGCAGCTGACGCTGGCCCTGGCTGATGCTTTCGGCATCGTTGGCTACGCGCGTGTCGTAGCCCTGAGGCATGGTGCGCACAAAGAAGTCGACCTGGGCGGCGCGAGCGGCCGCAACAATCTCCTCGCGCGTTGCCTCGGGGCAGCCGTAGGCGATGTTCTCGGCAATCGTGCCGTCGAACAGCCAGGCGTCCTGTAGCACCATGCCAAACTGCTGACGTAGCTCACCGCGGTTCATGAGGCGCGTATCCACACCGTCGAGCGTAATGCGGCCGCCGTCAATCTCGTAGAAGCGCATGAGCAGGTTGATGAGCGTGGTCTTACCCGCACCCGTGGTTCCCACCACCGCAATCTTCTGACCCGGTTCGGCGGTAAACGACACGTCGCGCATGAGCGGCTTTTCGGGCGTGTAGCCAAAGCGCACATGCTCAAAAGCGACGCGGCCCTCCACGCGACCCGGCAGATTGGCAGCCTCGCCCGGCTGCGGATCGGCCTCCATCTCGGGCTCATCGAGCAGGTCGAACACGCGCTCCGCACTCGCCAGCGCGCTCTGCAGCGAGTTGAAAGTGAACGACAGCTGCGTCATGGGTTCGGACGCCTCGTAGATAAACTGGAAGAACGCCTGGAACACGCCGACGGTCATGTGACCGGCAACCAGCATGCTGCAGCCCACGAGCGCAATCACGATCTGCGCCAGGCGACCGATAAAGCGAACCGCGGGTCCGACGGCGTTGATCATAAAGTCGGCCTTGGTGCTCACGCGGGCCAGCTCGCCCGAGGCCTCGTGCACCTCGGCAGAGCTCTGGTGCTCACGGTTGAATGCGCGAA
The DNA here is from genome assembly GCA_938039325.1 of uncultured Collinsella sp. Taxonomy (GTDB): domain Bacteria; phylum Actinomycetota; class Coriobacteriia; order Coriobacteriales; family Coriobacteriaceae; genus Collinsella. Next base: position 13,212 of record CALHUX010000039.1, read on the forward strand.
TCACCAAACGGCCCGAATAGCCTTCCTCGACCGCGCTCGTGATTTTGGACACCCACTCCTGACGCTCGCCCGTCACATCATGCGTACGGCGCGAAACCACCTTGGTCACCAGCAGCGATACCGCCGTAAAACCCAAAAAGATCAACGTGAGCCTAACGCTATAGACGAACATCATGATGATGGCGCCCGTCACGGTACCGATCGATACCAGCAGCTGCAGCAATCCGCGCTGCATACTCTCGGACATCTTGTCCAAGTCGTTGGTCGCGCGGCTGACCACTTCGCCGGGGCGATGCGCGTCAAAGTAGGCGAGCGGCAGGCGGCTGAGCTTCTGCGCGATGCGGTTGCGCAGACGCAAGTTGAGTCGCTCGGCGACGCTCGACATCAAAAAACTCTGCAGCGCATAGAACGATCCGGCGGCCGTCCAGATCAAAAAGTAGACAAAGATGGTCTTACCGCACTGGTCCCAGGTGATGCTGAAGGTGGTTCCGCTGGCAAACGCCACCTGTATATGGCCCCACAGCTCGTCGATAACATGGGCGCTATATGCCGGCGCGGCGGTGTTAAAGATGACGTAGAACACGATGCTCGCAAACACGATGTAGAAGCGCCAATGGTCGCCGGCGGCCTCGCCCCACAAGCGGCGCACCGTCGCCCAGGTATCGCGGGGTTTCTCGTCCTCATCCTCGTCGTCCACATCGCGCATGCGCTCTGCTTCCGCGCGGGCACGCTCGTCCTCGGCACGCTCGTTTTCCTCGTACAGCGCTTGGCGGCGAGCCTCACGCTCGGCCGCGGCCTTGGCAACGTCATCCAGCCCGGTCGACGCGGCAGCCTGCTCGACCGCTTCGACCGCGTCCACAACGACGGCATCGATAGCGTCGCTGCGCTTCTTGAGCTCCCCGGTCATGCTACTCACCTCCCTTCATTTGCGATTCCGCGATGGCGCGGTATACCTCACAGGTTTCCATAAGTTCCTCGTGCGTGCCCAAGCCCACGACCTCGCCATCCTTGAGCACGACAATCTGGTCGGCGTGCAGAATCGTCGAGATGCGCTGCGCGATGATGAGCACCGCGGCGTCGCGCGTCTCGTCCTGCAGCGCATGGCGCAGGGCCGCATCGGTCTTAAAGTCCAGGGCCGAAAAACTGTCGTCGAAGATATACAGGTCGGCGCGCTTCATGAGCGCGCGAGCAATGGCCAGGCGCTGGCGCTGACCACCCGAGAAGTTCGTACCGCCCTGGGCAACCGGGGTATCGAGCCCCTGCGGTTGATCGAGCACAAAGATGCTCTGGGCAACCTGCAGCGCATGAAGCATGTCCGCCTCGGTCGCGTCCTCGTTGCCAAAGCGCAGATTGCTTGCCACGGTGCCCGAGAACAGCCACGCCTTCTGCGGCACATAGGCAATGCGCCCGCGAATCTCGTCTTGCGAAAGGTCGTGCAGATCAATACCGTTGAGGCGTATGGCGCCCTTCGTGGCATCGTGAAAACGCAGCAAGAGCTTTGCCACCGTCGACTTACCCGAACCGGTCGAGCCCACGATCGCGGTGGTCTGCCCGCGACGACAGGCAAAGCTCAGATCGCACAGGGTGTCCTCGTCGGCATCGTCAAAGCGAAACGACATGTGATCGAACACGGCGACCGCATCGGCCCCGTCCTTTGAGTCGGACGCGGCCGCATCGAGCGTACGCTGGCCATCGACGATGCTCGGCTTAATCTCCAGCACCTGCTGTGCGCGGTTCAGACATGCGGCGGCACGCGGAAGCGTCAGCACCACCATCTGGGCCATCATCACAAAGAACAGGATCAGAAGCGCGTACTCCAGCACCGCCGAGATGCTCGCGATCTGCATGGCGTGGGCGCCCACGCGGTTGCCGCCCACCCACAGTACCGCCACCTCGGCGATATTCATCAGAAAGAAGGTGGAGCTGTCGAGGCCCACAAACAGATGGTTGACTTTGATGGCGTTGGCGGCGTAGTCGCTAAACACCTCGTCCAGGCGCTGTTCCTCACGACTCTCCTTGTTAAACGCACGGATGACGCGCACGCCCACGATGTTTTCGCGCAGCACCACGTTCATGCGGTCGATAAAGCTCTGCAAGCGCATAAAAATCGGAGCCGCGTTGGCAACCGTAAAGACCGCCGCAACCAGCACGATCGCAACCACGACGCCCAGAAGCATGCCCATGGCCGGATCGATGAGCCAGGCGAAGATGATGCCTGCCACCGCCAGGAACGGCACCGGCAGCACCAGCTGAATGGTCTGCAGAATCGCCTGCTGAATCACGTTGATGTCGTTGAGCGAGCGCGTGATCATCGAACCCGTGCCAAAGCGCTCAAAGTCACTGGCAGACAGCTCGAGCGACTTGTCGTAGACGGCATTGCGGATATCGCAGGCCACGTTGGCGGCCAGGCGCGCCGAAAGATAGCAGCCCAACACCGCGCCGCCGCTGGCCATGCCGGTCGCGATAAGCATGTAGAGACCGTTGCGCAAAATGTAGTCGACATCGCCCGTGGTGATACCGGTGTTGACCATGTTCGCCAACATCGTGGGTACCAGAAGTGTGCCAACGTTGTCGATTAGCAGCACCAACAACGTCACCGCGACAAGCCTGCGATACGGCTTCATAAACCTCATTAAGAGTCGCACGACTCCCCCTCACCTTGATTCTCGGCCTGGCTCTCGGCAGCGATATGCTGCTTAAAGGCATCGCACTCATCGCCGAGCGCATGGGAAAATTTTCCGATTAGGCGCATGATTTCGCGTTGCTCACACGGCTCAAGCGCGCCAAAGGCTCGCTGCTCGGCCTTGAGTGCCGGCAGCGCATAACGCTCGGCAAACCGCATGCCCGCTTCGGTCAAACGCACAACCCTGTTCTTACGGCTGCCTTCGGCAAACTCCAACGTTGCAAAGTCCCGCGCCGTCAAGGTTTTAATGGCCGAGTTGATGGTCTGCTTGCTGTAGAACCATTCGCTCGTCAGGCGGCTTACGGCAATACTGCCGCCCGCCGTGCTGGTATCGACGAGCATCCAGTAAGCGCAGTCCGAAAGACCGCAGGCGCGCGAGAACTCCGAATAGATATGGTCGAGCCCATTGAGCAACCGGTCGAAGTCGACCAGCGTAACCGCACTATTCATCTATCCCACCATTCGATTGTCCGATTTTTGACCAATTTTGTATCTCTAGATTAGTCCGAGTTTTGACTATCGTCAACAGGCTCACCGCAAATGCCTGCACTTTTATGGCCTATCGGCAGAAAAAGACCGCCGGCGCGGGGGCGGCGCCAGCGGTCACGTGAAAATCGGGTTTTATTGCCTGTTAGGCGGCGACGGCCTCATAGACCGTAGCGCCGGAGAAGCTGTCATGCAGGCTCTTGCCGGCAATCCACGGCAGCTCGACAACCTCGCAGACCGTGTTGACCAGCTCGGAGCAGTCAGTAAAGTGGCCCTTATCGTTGAGGGCCTCGCAATCCTGAACACGCCAATAGCCATCGGTGTGCGTGATGTAGTACTCGTGATCGTCAATCGTCACAAAAGCGCGCGTCTTGGAACGCAGCAGCTTCAGAAATCCTTCGAAGTCGGTCTCGACGACATCTCCAGCCTGGAACATGATGTTACCTCCTGGCCCGGCGCCACCACGGCGCATTGATAAACGTTGGCACTCCTTTAGTAAAACCTTTATCAGAGGTTATGCGTTCGTCATTTAGGCAAGTGGTAAAAAACCGCAGGGTAGACGGGATAAAACGTTTAACCATCCCATTTGTTTGTCACATTCTGAAGGCACTTTTATGCAAACCTACTTTCCCAATTGGAATCTATCCTTTTGGCCGGGCAATTGACCGTCTATCGTTTAAGCCCGACGGGTATGAACGGGGCATCTGCAACGCCACTACAAGGAGACACCATGGAGACTATCGAAGCGCTCATCCACCGCCGCAGCTGCCGCAAATACAGCGATCGTCCCGTCGAGGCCGAAAAGCTTGCACGTATTATCGAAGCCGGCCAATATGCACCGAGCGGCATGGGCCGCCAGCCGGTGACGTTTGTCGCCGTCACCGACCCCGCGACCGTCGAGCGTCTCTCACAGCTCAACGCCCAGGTCATGGGCGGCAGCAGTGACCCCTTCTATGGCGCCAAGACCGTTGTGGTGGTGCTGGTCGACCGCAGCGTGCCCACGCATCTGGAAGACGGCTCGCTCGCCATGGGCAACTTGCTCAACGCCGCCTATGCACTGGGTGTCGATTCGTGCTGGATTCACCGCGCGCATGAGGTCTTTGACTCGCCCGAGGGCCTGGAGCTGCTGGCCAGCTGGGGCCTGCCCGCCGACGGCAGCCTGCGCGGTGTCGGTCACTGCATCCTGGGCTATGCCGATGACGCGCTACCCGAGCCCAAACCCCGCCGCGACAACGTGGTGTATGTAAAGTAATTAGTTCCGCCGTTCTAACGAACGGCGGACCCGCTCGCAACTTATCTTGCCGATGGAGTTGTCGTCGTTTCGTTCGTGTGAGTCGTTTCGGCTTCGCTGCCTTGTTCGTCCTCGTCCTTTTGCGTATCGGCGATGGTGGAGGCCGCCGCGACGATACCGCGCTGAGGTGCGACGCCCGTCTGGGTCTGAGCGCCCTCGACAACTTCTGTGCCTGCATGCGCGAGCTCGGGCGATTTAAACACTGCGTCCAAGTTGGCGCCGCCGCCGGCGTAGCCAAGCGCAGCGAGTGCGATGACGATCACCGCAATGACGACCGCGATCGGAACATAACGATGCCAACCAGCCGGATTGAGTCCGCTGCGACGAGCCGCCCCGCGGCTGATGTAACCGAGCGTTCCGTCGTGCTTGAGCTTTGAGCCCACCACGCGTTTGCGGCCCCACAACGAGGACTCTGTCTGCATGGCCAAGCGGGCGCTTGCCGAAGGATAGCCGTATTTAGTGCGTTTGAACGAGCCATCAAACCCCGAGGCGTGTTTGCCCCACGTCACCGATGTTGTGCGTCGGTTGACCGGCGCGGCACTCCGCCTTCTGCGGCTCGGTTTTGTAGTCTCAGCCATACGCCCCCGCACGCCGTAACCAAATCGAAACAATAACGCTTTGGACTGTAGCACACGCGTCGCGCGCGGTCACGGGCGCCTCGCTCAACGGTCATCGTCCTTCAGTAAGCGCCACAGCGTTGTTCGGCTTATGCCCAGCACCTCCGCCGCACGGGTTCGGTTGCCGTGGAGATGATCTACAACCAGATGCGCGATATCTCGCTCGGTATCGGCCAGCGGTCGCAGGATATACAGGTCGCTTTCGAGTGTCGGGGCGCCAAAGGTTGCGGTCTTAATCACGTCCTCTTGGGCTAGCACTTCCTCCGCCACAGCGCGATCCACCGTGCCCGCCCCCACCAATATATACAGTCGTTCCGAGACCTCGCGGAGCTGCAGATAATTGCGCGGCCAGCGGTAAGCATCGAGCGCCTTCGTCGCCGCGGCAGACAGCGTGGGTGCTGCCGTCCCAAATGCACCAGCGAGATATTCCAAATAGCGCGCAACCTTCGTCGACGCGGCTCCCTGCTCGACGATTGCCGGCGCCACGCTCACCGCACAGGCGAAGCGCTCGGTCACAAAGGCGGCTTGATTACTTTCGCTGCCGCCCGGCATGTCATTCGCCGTCAGCACCACATGGCAGCGCGTCGCCAACGCGGTGTCGGCCATCGTGGAAACGAGCTCGCGAAGGCGCTGGGGGCCAACCGCATTCCAGCCCGCAATGCAAAGTGTCAGCCCCGTTTGGAACAACGGCGATTCGGCGCTTTTGAGCACGTGGCGCCAACCGCGATCGGTAAGCTCATCGAGCGCAACGGCAACAAAGGGTTGATCGGCAAAAGGACCGTCCAGATAGAGGCGCTTGGCGATCTCGACCTGACCCGCTCCCAGCTCGCCCTCGAGCATAAGGGGCACGCCGCGCGCGTAGCTCTCGGCGACCGGCGCAGCTACCGAGGCCGCCCCCTCAACGATGCCGTACGCGCTCGATTCGTAGCGGGCCTCAACTTCGTCGGCGTTGAGCCACTCGATGCCCGCATGTGCCGCGGCGCCGCGCACCTCGCGGACCACGACGACCCAAAGGCCCCCGCCCTCTTTGTCGGTGGGGCGAACGGTCAGGCTCAGGCGCGTACCCGCACGCCCCATAACCAGACGCGCGCCGTCTCCTATACGGTCGAGGCGCTCAGCGACAAAAGCCGCCACATCCCGCTCAAGCGCCGCGTCATTCATGGTCGAAATCGCGACGTCCCCACGCGCATCGATTGCCAATGCCGAGGCCCCGGCAGCAGCCAGGGCCTCGGTCAAGATGTTCAGCTTGGCATCGCTATCCATGATTTGCCCCCGTCCGCGGCGACGTGCAACCGCCGACGGTCGCACGACCGAGTGTTTCAAAATTGAACGATATTGCTCACCAAACACTATAGGGCAGAAAGCGCCGTCCTGCGAGTATAGGTGTTGCCCCGCATCGCCATCCTGGCGGGGCGATAAGAGCTCTTCGGGACTTATAAACCTGCGGACAAGCCATACCCGCAAGAGCTCCTATCGCTCCACCGCAGGCTTGCGCTCACCGGCAACCAGCACGCGAATAAGCTACTTCTCTACCAGATTCCCAGCACGTGCTGCATTCCCAAGCTCATGCACGCAATGCCAATCCAGCAGCAAAAGCCCAGCGCGATGGGTTTGCCGCCCTTTTTGACCAGCTCGACGATATCGGTATTAAAGCCAATAGCCGCCATGGCCATCACGATAAAGAACTTCGACAGCTCCTTGATGGGCGCCGTGATGGACACGGGAAGCTGAAGCACCGTGGTGATTACGCTCGCCAGCACAAAGAACAGCACAAACATGGGAAACGCGCGTTTAAGCGAGAACGTGCTTTTGGCGTCGCCGCCGGCCTTGCGCGCCAGATGCATCTGCCAGCATGCGAGGACCAACGTGATGGGAATAATGGCCAGCGTCCTGGTGAGCTTGACCACCGTAGCGCTCTCGAGCACATTGGCGCCGGGATGCATGCTGTCCCAAGCGCTCGCCGCAGCCGTTACGGACGAGGTGTCGTTGATGGCGGTGCCGGCAAACAGGCCAAAGCCCTCGTTGGTCAGCCCGAGCATACCGCCGAGCGTCGGAAACACGAGCGCCGCGATAACGTTAAACAGGAAGATGACCGAAATAGCCTGGGCAATCTCGCGATCGTCGGCATCGATGACGGGCGCGGTCGCGGCGACGGCAGAACCGCCGCAAATCGACGAACCCACACCCACAAGCGTCGCGATCTTACCCGGCACGTTCATAACGCGGCAGAGCACAAAGGCGATGACAAGCGAGGTCGAGATCGTCGCCACGATAATCGGCAGCGACTGGGCGCCCTTGGACAGAATCTGGGAGAGGTTCATGCCAAAGCCAAGCAGGATAACCGCGTACTGCAAGACTTTTTTAGACGTATAGGTGACACCGGCGGCGAGCTGTTCGCGATGATTCTTGGGAAAGACGAGCGCCAGAACCATGCCGAAGAGGATGGCGAATACCGGCCCGCCGACCACCTCAATCTGTTTGCCGAGCAACGTCGCGGGGATAGCGATAATCAGGCAGAACAAGACGCCTTTCCAGCGCTCGCGTACGATATTTGCCAGTTGCATATGGGATTCCTTCTTTCTCTTTCACGTTTGCGACGGCTTATGATACGGCAACATTGGGCATAGCCTTGCGCAAATACAGACTAAGATGCCGCAATAGTTCTCGGGCGACAGCCGAATTACCCTCCGCGGAGAGCTGATTCGCGGCATAATTAACAACTGACATATGAGTTTGATAGAACAGTTGCGAGGCGCTATGGAAGAATCGATGCACGTCGGCGAGCAGGAAACGAGCCTACAGGACCAGTCCTACCACACCATTCGACGCAAAATCGTCTACCTGGACTATAAGCCGGGCGAAAAGCTGGGCGTCAAGCAGCTTTGCGATGACCTGGACATGGGTCGCACGCCCGTGCGCGAGGCTTTGGTTCGCTTGGCGCAGGAAGGCCTGGTGCGCACCGTGCCCCAGAGCGGCACCTACGTCTCACCCATCAACCTCACCCTTGCCGAGAGTGCCTGTTACATCCGCGAGCATCTGGAAAAGCAGGTGATCGTGGAGTGCTGTGCGCGCGCCACGTCGGCCGGCATCGAGCAGCTCGACCGCGCCATCGCGCTGCAGGAAAAGGCCATGGCCGAAGAGGATCGCATCGGCTTCTTTTTGAGCGACAACCTCATGCATCACATGATTTTTAGCATCGCATGCCGCAGCACTGTGTGGTCGTGGCTCGAGGAGACCAATGCCGACCTGGAGCGCTTCCGCTGGCTGCGCGCCGCCACGCAGGTTCTCGACAATCAGGACATCGTGAACGAGCACAAGCAGATTCGCCGCGCTATCGCCGGTCGCGACCCCATCGAAGCGAGCTTTTTGGTCAGCAAGCACCTGCACATGATGTTCCGCAACCAAACCGAGGTTCTGGACCAGTTCCCCGAGTACTTCGAGACCAGCAAGCTCCGCTAACCTGCCAAAAAGGGACAGGTTCATCTTGGCAGGTTTTATCTGGGCAAATGCAACAAGGCCCGACTCCGTCTTGATGCGGAGCCGGGCCTTGGTCGTTAGGACGGCGGAATATTAGTTATTCCACGGTCACGCTCTTGGCGAGGTTACGGGGCTGGTCGACGTCGCAGCCGCGCAGGATGGCCACCTCGCGGGCAAGCAACTGCAGCGGGACGCTCGCCGTGATGGGGCTGAACACGTCGCGGACGGCCGGCACACGAATGATGCAGTCGGCGATCTTGTTGATCTCCTCGTCGCCCTCGGTGGCAACGACGATAACCTTGGCGCCGCGCGCCTTGCACTCCATGAGGTTCGACACGGTCTTGTCGTAGGTGGCACTCTTGGTGGCCACAGCGATGACAGGGAAGCCCGGGTCGATCAGGGCAATGGGGCCGTGCTTCATCTCGCCGGCGGCGTAGGCCTCGGCATGCAGGTAGCTGACCTCCTTGAGCTTGAGCGCGCCCTCGTAGGAAATAGCGGCACCCATGCCGCGGCCCACGAACAGCGCCGACTGCGCGTCCTTGCACAGCATGGCGGCCTCATGAACGGCCTCGGTCTGGGTATCCAAAATCCACTGGATCTGCTCGGCCGTATCGGAAAGCTCGCGGAACAGCATGCGCGCCTGCTTGGTGGTCAGACGGTACTTAACCTGCGCCAGCAGCAGAGCCAGCAGCGTAAGGCTCACGACCTGACCGATAAAGCTCTTGGTCGAGGCGACCGCGATCTCCTTGTTGGCCTTGGTGTAGATGACGCCGTCGCTCTCACGCGCCACCGGGCTGCCCACCACGTTGGTGATGCCGAAGACCTTGGCACCCTTGATGCGCGCGTCGCGAATGGCGGCAAGGGTGTCGGCCGTCTCGCCCGACTGGGACACAGCCACGACAAGCGTCGTCGGCGTGATGATGGGATTGCGATAGCGGAACTCGCTGGCCGCCTCAACCTCGGTGGGGATGCGAGCCCAGCCCTCAATAAGGTTCTTGGCGATGAGGCCAGCGTGATAGCTAGTGCCGCAAGCGATCACGTAGACGCGGTCGATGTCGTTGAGTTCCTCGAGGGACAGGCCCAGCTCGTCGATATCGAGCTCGCCGGCGGGGGTCATACGGCCCACCAGCGTATCGCGCACGACGCGCGGCTGCTCGTGGATCTCCTTGAGCATAAAGTCGGGGTAGCCACCCTTTTCGGCCATGTCCAGGTCCCAGTCGATGTGGGTGACCTTGGGCTCGATAACGTTGCCGGCCTCGTCGGTGTACTCGACGCCCGCGGGCGTGAGCTTGGCAAACTGACCGTCCTCGAGCACCACGACATCGCGGGTGGCGTCGATAAGCGCGATCACGTCGGAGGCAACGTAGGAGCCGGTCTCGCCCACGCCGACTACGATCGGGGAGTCCTTGCGCGCCACGGCGATCACGCCGGGCTCGTCAGCGCACACGGCGGCCAGACCATAGGCACCGACCACGTGGGTGCAAGCCTCGCGCACGGAGGCCATCAGGTCGTGCGTCTCGGCATAAGCCTCTTCGATCAGATGCGCGAAGACCTCGGTATCGGTCTCGCTCTTAAAGTGGTGGCCGCGGCCCTCCAGCTCTTCGCGCAGCTCGGCGAAGTTCTCGATGATGCCGTTGTGGACGATGGCGATACGACCGTCGCAGCTGGTGTGGGGATGGGCGTTAACGACGGAGGGCTTGCCGTGGGTGGCCCAACGGGTGTGGCCGATACCGCAGGTAGCGTCGCTGTCGATGTTGGAAAGCTCGCTCTCCAGGCCCGCGACCTTGCCCACGCGGCGGATGACGTCGAGGTGCGCCGCGGCGCCCTCACCCACCTCGAGCGCGACGCCCGAGGAGTCATAGCCGCGATACTCCATACGCTTGAGGCCCGTGACCAAGATGTTCTTTGCAATATCAGAGCCGGTGTAGCCGACGATTCCGCACATAGGATAAATCCCTTCGTTCGCGTGACTGCAAGACGTCCACGCACAGGGGGCGCTGAGACGTACGACGTTCGAGTATTGTACTCACGCAAACGCAAGCTGATATACCAGAAGCGGTATCTCAACTTAGATACCACCCGATGCACACACGTCCAGCTGGTCCAAACCACCACAATGGGGACAGGCACCTTTGTGGTGGTTTGGACCGGGGCGGCGCTCTGTCCCGGCGAAAGACCTCGATCTGTAACATTTGGGACTCCGGAAGCCGGCTTAGCGTTACAGATCGAGACATTGCGGTTCGGCCCCCGCACTATGTCTCGATCTGTAACAGGTAGAGCCGGTTTTGCCGTCCAGGTGTTACAGATCGAGACAATTGAAGGCCCAGACAGCTCAAACCACCGCAAAGGTGCCTGTCCCCTTTGTGGTGGTTTGGACTCCGGCGTTTGCCCAGATAAAACCTACCGGCACCCTGGGGGCGGGCGATGCTACAATCTGGCTTGTACTTGAAACGCATCAAAGGGGCCGCTATGGCAAAGGTAAAAATCAGCGACGTCGCGCGCGAGGCCGGGGTTTCGTTGGGCACGGTGTCCAACGCGCTCAACCATCCCGAAAAGCTGCGCCCCGAGACCCTCAAGCTCATCAACGAGACCATCAATCGCTTGGGCTACCTGCCCAACCAAAGCGCTCGCCAGCTGGCCGGCGGCACCACCAAGTCCTTTGGCCTGGTCCTCCCCCGTCTCGATCACGGCTTTTCGCTCCAGATTGCCAGCGGTGCCCACAACGAGGCACGCAAGCACGGCTATGACCTGCTCATCGCCAACGCCGACAACGACGACATTCTCGAAGACCATTACCTGCGCTACTTTATGGGCACGCAGATGTCCGGCGTCATGGTTCAGCCCATGGCGTTCCCTGACTGGCACCCCGCCATGGCCAAGATGCCCGTGCCGATCGTCCATCTGGACATCCACTGTTCCGAGCCCGGTTATTACGTGGCCGCCGACAACGAGGCACAGGGGCGCATTATCGCCGAACTCGCCATCGCCCGCGGCGCGCACCATATCACCGTTGTGGGCAGAGCAGCATTTATGCAGCTCACCCTGCGCGTGCTTGGCATTCACAAGGCCCTTGCCCTGCACCCCGATATCAAGATCGAAGTCATCGACGCCGGCGAATGGAATACCGCTGACGACGGCTACGGCATCGGTGCCCAAATCGCCGAGCGCCCCGCGGACGAGCGCCCCGATTTTGTCATCGGCCTGACCGACGTACTGGCGTCGGGAGTTATCTCGGCGTTAATCGACAAGGGCATCTCCGTCCCCGAGCAGGTCCGCGTGGCAGGCTGCGACGGCAATCCGCTCGCCTGGAGCGGGTCGGTCCCACTGACCACAGTAGCGCCTCCGGGCTACGAGATTGGCCGCAAGGGCGTTCAGTTGCTCATGGAGCAGATCGAGAACAAGCCCGCCGCCAAGACCAAACGCGTCCGCATCGGCTCTGCCGCGCGCACCGTCACCGCGGTCACGGCCATCGAGGACATCAACCGCCAAGAGCTCGTGCGGCCGTTCTTGCTCGAGCGTGCCAGCACTCAGGCAAGCAGCCAGGCCGAAGCCACCGCCATCAACCTGGGCGCCTACCTGTAGCATCTTTCCCCAACAATCCAATCCATCGCCGAACAAAAAAGAGCCCGACAAGCAAACACTTGTCGGGCTCTTCCCTATCGTTTCAGCCGAAGTTAGAACGGCGGAACACAGCTAGCGGCAGACAACGTCCACTGGCACGTTCAGGATCTTGGCGACCTTGAGGATCGTGTCGGTCTGGCTGCCCAGGCAGGCGGCCATGTGATGAGTCGGGCCTGTCTCGTTCCAGCGGTCCATGAACTCACGGGCGCCGATCGAGAACTTCATGCGCATGTTAGTGTCACCGAAGGTAAAGATCGGGCCGTCGACGTTCTCGCCCTCGGCAACCACGAACTTAAAGTTGCCGTCGCCGTCCTGCGTGATGCCCAGGAAGGTGATGGTGCCGTGACCGGGATAGAACTGGGTGAGGTAGCCGCCGCCGGTTTTGCCATGAAACACGGGGACGACCTTGAGCGTCGGCTTCTTGGCGGTCGAGATATCGGCATCGCCAGAGCCGGAGTGACCGATGATGACGATGTCCTCGGGAAAGTCGATGGAGTACATCTCGGAAAGCTGGCCGGTGCTAGAGATGGTCTTGAGGATGCTCATGGCAATGGCGACCTTCATATCGCCCTCGACCGCGCAGCTCGTGCCCTGCTTAATGAGCATGGAGAACGCCGGGATGAGCATGGAGTCGAGCACGCCGGCCTGACCCTTGGCATAGCCGTCGTAGTGGCTGGCGACCAGACCGATCTCCTCGTCCTTGACCCACTGCTCAAAGGCGACGACGTGCTTGGCCATCTCCTGGATGGGCTCGTCGGTGACCTTGGCGCCGCCCTCGACGTCGAAGGTGTCGAGAATCTCGGCGGCCTTGGCGTCCACGGCAGCCTGGTCGTCGATGTTGCCGGCGATGGCCCACATCTTCTCCCAGTCAAACTGCTTGGTGTAGAGGCCCAGACGGTTGTAGAGGTTAGTCTCGTCGATGTAGAGGTCCATCATGCCCGGGTACGGACGGCCGATCTGGGCGATGTTGGTGCGACGCAGGCGACGACGCACCTGGGCGGCACGGCACCACTGCTCGAGCTGCTCGGCCACAGCCGGGTCGCCGCCCTCGACGACGCCGGTCACGACGGCGTGACGCTTGCCGGCGCGGTTAAGGTCGGCCACGACCTCGCCGGGGGCGCCGCAGGCGTACAGATCGCCCAGCCACGTGGGGATGTCGGTGTTGGCGTAGTCGGGCTGGGCCTTCTTCTGCACGTTGACCACGACGACGGGCACGTCCAGGTCGCGCACGACCGGCAGCACGTTGTAGCTCGTGGCATAGGTGAGCATCTGCAGGATAACCAGGTCGACGTCCTCGGCGCGGAACTTGTCGCCAGCGACCTGGGCCTGCTCCTTGGTGGTCACCATACCGCCGTCGATAAGCTCGACAGTCGTGGGCAGCGTGGCCTTAAAGTCCTCGTACTGCTGCTCAAAATTGGGAACGAGCTGCGGGAACTGCGGAAGATAGGCACCGAGGGCGATCGAGAAAACGCCAACCTTGGCTTTGGTGTTAACGAGCATGATTTCCTCCCATGGGAAAAGTTGATGTTTGCAAGCAAGCGGGCGCGGCGGTTATCAGATCAGCAGCAATTAGACGGCGGTTTCCACGAGCTCCCCAGCAACCGGAACCGCCGTGTTTATTACGTTATTTATTAGTCAACAAATGCCTCGTTGATCTTGATACCGAAGTCACGGCAGGTGTCCTTGAGGCCCTTGTCGCTAATCTTGTTGAGGAAGTCGTCCGAACCACCGTTGGCGGCACGCGCGGCCAGGTAGATCTCGGCGGCCTTCTCGACGGTGTGCGCCAGGCCAAAGGTCGTGTCAAAGTCAGGACCGGCGGCAAACAGACCGTGGTGAGCCCAGACGATGGTGTCGTAGGTCTTCATGAGCTCGGAGCTTGCCTCGGCGATGGCCGGACCACCGGGGACCATCCACGGCACAACGCCCACACCGGTCGGGAAGACGACGACGCACTCGGTCATCATCTGCCACAGGATGCGGGTGAAGGTACGGTCCTCCAGCGGCACGACGAAGGACATCTCGATGATGCCGGGGGTGTGGGCGTGGTAAATCACGCGGTCAGCGCCATCGGTACGGGCGGCGGCGACGCAGTGGTTCATGTAGTGGCTCTCGAACTCACTAGTTGGACGGGCGCCGTTGGCAAGGCCCCACACAATGCGGAAGGCGTCGCCGGCCTCGTTGATCTCGACGATGCCGATGTTGGCATACGGATCCTCCAGAACATTGCGCATATACTTGCCCGAGCCGGTGCTCACAAAGTACTGGCCGGCAAGATTCTCGCCGCGCACGCCCATCTTGACCCACTCGCGAGGCTCCTCAAAGAACGACTTGGCCTCGACGACCTCCTCGTCGGTCATACGGTAGGTGAGGTTGCCGCCGTTGCGCTCATGCCAGCCCTGCTTAAAGCCATCATCGCACAAGCGGCAGAAGCCCTTGATAAACGCCAGATCTTCCATTGCCATTGTTTGTCTCCTCTCCGGGACCCGCAGGTCCAATTGAAAAACTTAGGTAAGCCGATTGACGGCGGCGCGGAGCATGGTTCGTGTAGGGCCTCCGCGCCGCATGTCATCGGAGAGAGCCGCTCGCGCCCGGCAGGAGTCGTTTGCCGCACGCGGGGCTGGGGGTAGGTGAAGGGTGAATCGGAGCAGACCCCGCGCTCGTTTAGGCCTGGGCGTCCTTGGGATCGATGCGATTGACATCAAAGGAGCGGGCAACGCAGGCACGGGCATCGGCCAGGTCGGCAAAATCGCCGGCGGCGATCATCTGCACGATAAAGTTGCCGATGCAGGTGCCCTCGATGGGGCCGGCGAACACGGGAAGCCCGCAGGTATCGGCCGTCATCTGGTTGAGGTAGTAATCCTGGCAGCCGCCGCCCACGATGTTGATGCTCGTGTAGTCGTGGCCCGAAAGCTCGCGCAGACCCTCGATGGCCTTGGCATACGAGCGGGACAGGCTGCAGTAGTTGGTACGCATGATCTCGCCCACGGTGCGCGGAATCGGCTCGCCGCCCTCGGCGCAGGCCTGCTTAATCTCCTGGATCATGGAGTCGGGGGCCAGGAAACGGTCGTCGTCGACATCGACATACGCCTCGAAGGGCTCGGCCTCGCGGCAGAGCGTACGGAGCTCGTCAAAACCAACCTTATGATCCATGAGAGCCTTATGCGAGGTCTTGCCCTCGACGTAGTCGACGCCGTTGATCTCGCGGCGGACGGACTGGTTCATCCACAAGCCCATGATGTTCTTGAGGAAACGGTAACGCTTGAGGTAGCCGCCCTCGTTGGTAAAGTTCTGCTTGCGAGCGAGCTCGTTGGTGATGGCGTGCTGGTTCTCAACGCCCAGCAGACTCCATGTGCCGCTCGAGATATAGACGGCGTTGTCGTCCTTGGCGGGAACGGCCAGGAAGGCAGAACCGGTGTCGTGCGTGGCGGGCAGCACAACGGTCGCGGAGTAGCCGATCTTCTCGGAGATGTCGGCCGTGAGCTCACCGAGCACAGCGCCGGGCATGGTCGGCTCCAGGAAGATGCTTTGGGGAATACCAAAGCGCGAAAGGATCTCGGTGTCCCAAGTGCACCTCTCGGCATCGAGCATGCCGGTGGTGCTCGCGTTGGTGTACTCGTTGGCCTTGATGCCGGTCAGACGCCAGTTGAGATAGTCCGGGATCATCAGGAAGGTGCGAGCTGCCTCGAGCTGCTCGGGATGCTCGTTCTTGAGGGCGAGCAGCTGATAGAGCGTGTTGAAAGGCTGACGCTGAATACCGGTACGGGCATAGACCTCGGCCGGATCCATAATTTGGTCGGCAACTTCGTAGATGCCGTCAGTGCGGGCATCGCGGTAGGCGACCGTATCGCCGACGATCTTGTTGTGCTCGTCGAGCAGCACGAAATCAACGCCCCAGGTATCGATTCCAATGGTGACCGGGGCCTGTCCGGTCTGATCCTTAACGGCGCGCAGGCCTGCGACGACATGGTCGAACAGAGCCTCAACGTCCCAGCAGTCGTGACCGCCTACGCGCTTCTGCTCGTTATCGAAGCGGTAGACCTCCTGGTAGGACATCTTGCCGTCCTCGACCCAGCCAGCAAGAACGCGACCGCTCGAAGCACCGATATCGACCGCTGCGTAATGCTTGGACTCGATGCGACTCTCCATGTGCTCTCCCCTTTTTGAAGCGGTTCATTTACAGTTTTCATTATTATTTGAACCGTTTCAATTTCAATATGAGTCAATTTAAGTCCGGCGAGCGGTTGTTATTAGACGGTAAACGGTAGTTTTTGATTGAAAATGCTCCCAAATAAAAAGATGCGGCCACCCGCGCTGAGCAGGTGACCGCATCTTTAAAATGTTATTGAAATGGCTCGGGTGCAAACGCTAGAGCACGGCCTTGACCGCCGCCGTCAGGTCGAACAGTGTATCGAGCACGACCTCGCAGCCATCCACCACGTCCTGCGGCAGCGGCACGATGTCGGGAACGGCAAAGACGTGGCAGCCGGCCGTGATGCCCGAGACGCAGCCGTTGCGAGAGTCCTCGACCACGGCGCACTCCTCGGGGGCAAAGCCCGCGCGCTCGCAGGCGAGCAGATACATCTCGGGGTCGGGCTTGCCGTGCACGACGTCCTCGCCGCAGGTCACCGTTTCAAACTTGTCAAAGAGACCGACCATCTTAAGGTTGCGCTCGGCCGTGACATGGCGCGATGACGTTGCAAGGCCCACGTGATAGCCCGCAGCCAGCAGCTCGTCTATGCACTCGGCGGCGCCGGCCTTAAGCTCCAGATCGGTCTTGACCATCTCGTCGCGAATCTCCTTGTGGCGATGATAGATCGCCTCAGCGGTTTCTCTGCTGCCGCAATGCGCCTCAAGGATGTCCATGACATCGGGCAGCGTGCGACCGATAAATTGATGAATCAGCGTGTCATCAATCGCGACACCCAGCTCAGCGGCGGGCGCTTTCCATGCCTTGATGCCCAGACGCTCGGTGTCGACCAGCGTTCCGTCCATGTCAAAAATAACAGCCTTGATCATATCGGTCCCCCATCGACTCTCGCTGTCGCATTGCCGTAACTCTACCGCATTTGGCAACTTGTATATAACGTATATACCATATTGCACTTTCGTTACATAGATAGAAGTCTTATGGCAAGTAACGCATTAGGATTATAGTTTTCGATCGAGTACTCAACGATAAGGATCGTTTCATGATTTTAGACACCACGGCACCCGCAGAGGAGCTTCAAGACAAGCTATCGGCGCTCGAACAGCTGCTTTTGGCATACGGGCGCGTGGCTATCGGGTTTTCCGGCGGCGTTGACAGCAGCTTTTTGGCCGCCGTATGCGCCCGCATCATGCCTACCAATACCCTCCTCGTCCATCTCACCACGCCGCTCATCGGCACACCCGAGCAGGCTTCGTTTGAGCGGTCCGTTGACGGACAAACCGATGAGGGTCCGCATTTTATGCTCCCCGTGCTCAATCTTTCGGTCGATCAGCTGCAGCTCCCCCAGGTAGCCTGCAACGATGCCGACCGCTGCTACCACTGCAAGCGTGCCGGCTTTACCGCTATCGTCAACCACGCCAAGTCGCTAGGCTTTCCCACCGTCATCGATGGCAGCAATGCAAGCGATCGCGGTGACTACCGCCCCGGCATGCGTGCGGCAGAAGAGCTCGGTGTACGCTCACCCCTTATGGAGGTCGGCTTTACCAAGGACGAAGAGCGCGAGCTGCTGCGCGCATGGGGCTACCCCGTCTGGAACCTGCCGGCAGGCGCCTGCTTGGCCACGCGCATTCCCACGGGCGAGGAGCTTGCGCGCGAGAAGGTCGATTTAATCCGCGCCTGCGAGGATTATCTGCACGATCTTGACCTGGCGCAGGTCCGCGCACGCCTGGTCGGCGGCTGCATGCATATCGAAGCCGCCCCGGCAGATGTCGCCAAGATCGCCGCCCTCGGCGGTACCGTGGTCAACGACGAGGGAAAGACCCCGCTGCCCGCCGCCATCGAGTCCGCGCTGCGCAACCTAGGCTGCGGACACATCTCCCCCGAGGTCGCCCCCTACATCCACGGCAACATGAATCTTTAAGTTACGCCGTTTTACAAACGGCGTAACCGCTCGGCGCTGCGCAGGCCCCGGGCATGGCAATCTGACGTTCAACTGCACGGGCGCGACCAAAAGGTCAGCGCCCGCTTGTTTCACGTCACCTTGCCGCACCCGGAACCTGCTCGCTCGCGCGTGCTCAACCTGAACTGCGTTAACTGACCTGCCAAAAAGGGACTGGTTTATTTTGGTAGGTTTTATCTTGGGAAACGTCGAATAGCCCCGCACATCCCAACCATCGCAGTCCCTTCTAGGACAAATGGACCGATAGCGCGCCTCCCCAATCTTTAAGAATCTGTTCGGCAAAACTGCCCGCGGCGTCTCCTGCTAGACTGGTAAATTCCGAACCGTCTAGCCAGGAGCCTCAATGTCGCGCAAGTCCGCCTACAAGCAAGTACTTTCCATCGGCACCGCCGTGGTGCTGGGGTTTGCGCTGTTCACAGGGTCGCTCGACGGAGCGCCCAAGCTGCTCTCGCCGCAAAGCGATGAGCAGGCGGCTGCTCTGGCCGAGAAGCAAAGCGAGAGCCCCAACCGCACCGACGACGAAGCGGACTTGGTCGCCCGGCTCGAATCGGGAACAGCGAGCTCCACGGACTCCGAAGATGATCAGGACTCCGGCGATGGCTCTGAATCCGCCACGACCGACACCGCTGACGATGCCTCTTCAAACGTCACCCCCATCGACGAGGTCGAAAACCCCGATCTCGACCGCGCCCGCGGCGTATATCTCAGCAGCATTCCCGACTACGCCGGCAACCCCTACGTTGCCCTTCGCGCCGACAGCACGCACCCGTTGGGCACGCCATCATTCACGCTCGACGAATACGAGCGAGCCACCGAAGAGGGCTGCTTTAAGAAGTTCTCCAAGCTCGATAGCTTGGGCCGCACCCGCAAGGCACTCGCCTGCGTGGGTCCCGAATCGCTCGGTCAGGGCAAGCGCGGCGATATCTCGCGTATCCATCCCGCCGGGTGGCACCAGCAGCGCTACGACTTTATTCCGGGTCAGAGCCTCTACAACCGCTGCCACCTTATCGCCTGGTCGCTCTGCGGCGAAAACGCCAACCGCAAGAATCTGCTCACCGGCACGCGCTATCTCAACGAAACGGGCATGCTGCCGTTTGAAGAGCAGATCCTCGACTACATCCACGACACAGGCAACCATGTGCTCTACCGCGTCACGCCTATGTATAACGAAGAGGAGCTCGTCTGCCGCGGCGTGCGCCTTGAGGCGCAATCGGTCGAGGACCACGGCAAGACCCTCTGCTTCCACGTATATTGCTACAATCTGCAGCCGCACGTGCAGATCGACTACGCCACCGGCCGCAATCAGGCCTCGGGGGACTAGAGCCGACCAAGCTGCCCCAAAACCTAAAATGATCCGTTTTCCTCCGTCCCCCAGGGATCAAAAAGGGCCGCCCTGGATTGCCCAGAGCGGCCCTTGCACCGGCATGCATGTTGCAGGCAACGCCACGCGCTACTTGGCGCGACCCTCCTCATAGCGCTCGACCAGCTTGGCCTGAACGTCATAGGGAACCTGCTCGTAGCCGGCGGGCTTCATGGTAAAGTCACCCGTGCCGCGCGTGATGGAGCGCAGACGCGTCGAGTAATCCGTCAGCTCGGCCAGCGGCGCTTGAGCGATGACCACGGTGTCTCCGCGCTCATCGGTCTCCATGCCCGTCACGCGACCGCGCGAGGCCGAGATGTCGCCCATCACGGCGCCGGCGTAGCTCTCGGGGATCGTCACCGTGATTTCCTCGATGGGCTCCAGCACCACGGGGTCGGCATCGGCGCATGCCTTGCGCAGGCCGATGCGAGCCGCCGCGCGGAACGCCATCTCGTTGGAGTCGACGCTGTGATACGAGCCGTCGTACACAGCCACGCGAATGCCCGTGAGCGGGTAGCCGGCAATAATACCGTCCTTCATGGTCTCCTGGACGCCCTTGTCCACGGCGGGAATCAGCGAACGCGGGATGCGGCCGCCCACGACCTCGTCCACAAACTCATAGCCGTCGCTCGTGCCGTCGGGCCCAATGAGCGGCTCCACGCGCAGCCAGCAGTCGCCGTACTGACCGGCGCCGCCGGTCTGCTTCTTGTGGCGACCCTGGGCGCTCGCCGTGCGGCGGATGGTCTCGCGATACGGAATGCGGATCGGCACGCTCTTGGCGGCGACCTTGGTGCGGTCCTCCAGACGGTTGAGCAGCACCGAAACCTGTGCCTCACCAACGGCGGAGATAATGGTCTGGCCAGTCTCCTCGTCGCGGTCGATACTCATGGTCGGGTCTGCCTTGCAGGCCTTCTCGATAAACGTGTAGAGCTTCTCTTCGTCGCCGCGGTTCTCGGCTTCGATGGCGATGCGGTACTGCGAGTTGGGGAACTTAAACGCCGCAGCCTCGACCTTGCCGGTAATCGAGAGCGTATCGCCCGTCTCGGCAGCCAGCTTGGGCGCCACGATGATGTCGCCGGCATAGGCATGGCCAACCTCGGTCATATCGCGGCCGCACATCACATACAAGTGAGCCAAACGATCGCTCTTGCGGGTACGCGCGTTGACCAACTCAAGACCCGGCTCAAGCGTGCCCGTCAGCACCTTGATAAAGCTGATGCGGCCCTGCTGCGGATCGGCCAGCGTCTTAAACACAAACGCCACCGGACGGTCATCGTCACTCGAAATCTTAAGCGAGTCACCGTCGATGAGCGGCATCTCGCCGTAGTCGGTCGGCGCCGGGAAGTACGTGGCGATGTCGTCCATCAGCGAGTTGACGCCCTGCTCCTTAATGCAATCGCCCGCAAAGACCGGCACAAAGATGCGCTCGGCGATCGCCTTAGACAGCAGGCCTTCAAGCTCCTCCTGCGTCAGCGTCTCCTCGCCTTCCAGGTATTTCATCATCAGCTCGTCGTCAGCCTCGGCCACCAGCTCGCACAGATGGTCATGGGCCTCCTCGGCCTGGGCACGATACTCCTCGGGAATCTCCGACTCAACGGCCTCGGCGCCGTTGCAGTGGCGCGCCTTCATGCGCACCAGGTCGATGATGCCGTCAAAGTCCTCGCCCTCGCCCCAGGGAAGGGTCACGGCGCCCAGGCGCGTGCCAAAGCGCTCCTGCAGCAGGTCCATCGTGGTCGCAAAGCTGGCCTCGGAGCGCGACAGGCGGTTTACGAACACCGCGCGTGCCAGGCGTAGGTCCTCGGCGGCATACCAGAGCTTAACCGTCGTAGGCTGCGGGCCGGCCTCGGCGTCGACCACAAACAGAGCCGTCTCGCAGACGCTCATCGCGGCAAAGGCGTCGCCGATAAAATCGGGGTAGCACGGGGCATCGAGCACATTGATGCGCGCGCCCTTCCAGTCGATCGGCGCGATGGTCGTCGAGATGGAAAATGCACGCTTGACCTCTTCGGGGTCATAGTCGAGCGTGGGCTTGGTGCCGTCGTGGCCGCCCAGGCGGGCGGTCTTGCCGGAAAGGTGGAGCATGGCCTCGGCGAGTGAAGTCTTGCCCACCCCGCCTTGGCCTACGAGCACCACGTTCCTTACGTTACCGGTCTTGGGAGCACCCATGATGACCTCCTTGCAGGGCCGCGCGCAATGCGCGACGCCAACGGGGAGAGTTCGCGGTCGGTGCCGTCCCGGGAGCAGCATGGTCGGCAGCCGAGCCGACTCACCCTCCAAATGTCCTATGCCACCACCCTACCCTCACGGACGGCTGTCCATGCATACCTTTCGGCACACGTATGAATACAGGCGGCGAGAGGAAGAGACAAGCTTGTGGGGCAATTATTGAACCCCGTCGATGTAAACAAAAAGCCGCCACAGACCGTAAGACCTGTGGCGGCTTCGCCTCAATTAATAGTTGAGTAAATACCTGAGCCTATCCCTCGATACGGCTCAAGAACTCACGCGTGCGCTGCTCGCGCGGATGGTCGATAACCTGCTCGGCAGATCCCTCCTCGACAATGCAACCGCCATCCATAAAGACCACGTGGTCGGCAACATCGCGCGCAAATTGCATCGCGTGGGTCACGATTACCATCGTCATATTCTGCGCCGCCAGGTCCTTAATGACACGCAGCACCTCGGCCGTCAGCTCGGGATCGAGTGCCGAGGTCGGCTCGTCAAAGAATAAGATTTCCGGATCGAGCGCCAGGGCGCGGGCAATACTCACGCGCTGCTGCTGACCGCCCGAAAGCTCACACGGCACCTTGTTCTCGTTGCCCGTAAGCCCCATCTGCGCGATCAACTCACGCGCACGCGCCTCCGCCTGCTCGCGCGGGCGCTTAAGCACGCGGATCGGCGCGTCGATGATGTTTTTCATCACCGTATAGTGCGGGAACAGATTGTAGTTCTGGAACACCAGACCAAACCGCGAGCGCGCCTGTTTGGGCACGTCGCCTTTCGCATAGACCGCACCCGGCCCCGCGTCCGTCGCAACGGCAAGGTCGCCAAACGAGAGAGAGCCTCCGTCGAGTGTCTCGAGCAGCGTGGCACACCGCAGCAGCGTAGACTTACCGCCGCCCGAAGGTCCGATAATCGCCACGACCTCACCGCGCTTGACTTCGAGTGAGATATCCTTGAGCACCTCATTGCCGCCAAACGCCTTACGCGCGCTTTCGATTTTCATCACTGAGTTAGTCATGATAATAGTCCAGCTTCTTTTCGGCGGCGCCCAGCAGCATCTCGACCACAAAGTTAAAGACCCAGTAAATCAGCGCCGCGATCGCAAACGGCACCATGCTCACCTGCGAGGCGACCAGCGCCTTGGCGGTCGAGAACATCTCACCCACGCCGATGGCAAACGCCAGCGACGTGTCCTTGACCAGTGTGATGATCTCGTTGCCCATCGCCGGCAGAATACGCTTGGCGACCTGCGGCATCACGATATACAGAAACGTCTGCAGACGCGAGTAGCCCAGCACCTCGGCGGCCTCATATTGACCACGCGGAATGGACTGCAGGCCCGAGCGATAGATCTCGGCAAAGTAGCCGGCGTAGTTGATGATGAATGCCACGACGCACGCCGTCCATTTGGAATCGGGCGTGAGCGAGATGCCAAACACGTAGTACGGGGCAAAGTAGATCGCAAACATCTGCAGCATAAGCGGCGTGCCGCGCACCACCGAAATATAGATGCGCGCAATCCAACGCAGCGGCGCGACCTTGCTCATGCGCATAAACGCCACGGGGATTCCCAGCGGAATCGATCCGAGCAACGTCAGCACAAACAGCTGCAAACTGACCAAGAATCCCTGGCCAAGCATCTGCATCATGACCTGAATAGACAACCCAAGCTCTCTTTCACAGCAACAGAACAGCGAACCCAATGCTAAAGCGGGTTTTCCAGGTGCCCGAGTTTGCCGTGAAAGAGGAGCGCCGCGCACTAAATGTACGCAAGCGACGGTTTGAACGGCAAAATCGGGTGCCTGGGAAAGCCGCTATTTGAGCACCCAGTTGTCGAAGGAAAGACCATAGCTTGAATACTTATCGCAGAGGTCCTTGACCGTGCCGTCCTCGTAGAGCGCCTTGAGTGACTCGGTTACAGCATCGGCCGACTTGGTGTCGCCCTTCTTAAAGCCGACGGCGTAGTGCTCGCTGGACAGCGGCTTGTCGAGCTGCGTATAGGCATCGGGCTTGGCGGCCAGCTGATACTGAGCGATCGAGAGGTCACAGGCAACGGCATCGACCGCACCACTCTCGAGCTGCATAAACGCCGTGTTGTACTCACCGATGGTATCGAGCGTGGCAAACGTCGCGGCCAGATCCTTCTGGTCGCCCTCGAGCACATCCTGCGCAGCGGAATCAGTCTGGGTAATCACGGTCTTGCCGGCAAGATCCTCCCAGCTCTTGATACCCGCGTCCTTCTTGACCACGAGCACCTGCTCATTGAGCATGTACGGCTCGGAGAACGTGTAGTCGTCCTCGCGACCCTCCATGGTAAAGCCGTTCCAGATGCAGTTGATGGCGCCGGAGTTGAGCAGCGTGTCCTTGGCATCCCAATCGATGGCCTCGTAATCGACATCCCAGCCCTGCTTATCGGCAACGGCCTTGGCCAGATCGAGATCAAAGCCGGTGTACTCGCCATCGTCGCCCACAAAGCCGTACGGAGGATAGGACTTATCAAAGCCCACCACGAGCTTCTTGGACTCCGCGGCGCCCTTCACATCCTTGGCCGCGGCAGAGCCAGCAGCGGAGCCCTTGCCAGCACCACCGCCGCAACCGACAAGACCAAGGCCAAGCACCGCGGCGAGCGAGCCGGCTAGACCAACAAACTGACGACGAGACATATCGGTGTTCATGGTATTCCCCCTTGATGGCACTTTAGTTAAGTAAAGTGAATCATGTAACGTTCAGAATCATACACTTTAGCGTGATAGAGCACAAGGCGAGTTTGCCCGCCGCGTGAGGGGTGTGGGGGTTAAGTTTCCTGCTCTACAGTCCTGCTCACGACGGAGGCCACATTAAGTGGCCTCCTGTTCGTGCGGAACTCGCGATAAACTTAACCCCCACACCCCTCACGCGGCGGGCAAACGTCGTTGGACTTATCGCTGACATGAAATGGCCGCTTGCATATCGTCCACTAGCTTGGCACGGTACAATTGCTTCGGACTTTTCTTTTTCTTTAATAGTGGAGTTAATTCATGGCAGAATCTCGTGCGGAGCGTAAGGCTCGTCGTGCTTTGATCGAGGCGACTGAAGGGTCGGAGGAGAAAAAACCTTCTAAGAAATCCAAGTCGTCTCAGGATGCGAAGGGTAAGTCGGCCAAGGGCAAGGCTAAGGCCAAGCGCCCCAGTTCTCGTCGGAGCGAGGATAAGGCATCTCAGACTCGCTCCAAGCGCTCGCATAAAGATCGGGTTTCGTCTGCGCGTAAGGCCGTGGATCCCAAGTCTCCCTGTTCGATCATAAAAGCTTGTGGTGGGTGTACGGCACTCAATCGTCCTTATAAGAAGCAGTTGGCGGCCAAGCAGGCTGCTATGGAGGAGCTGTTTGCTGAGCTCTGCGAGCGCGAGGGCATTAGCGTCGACCCCATTCGCGGTATGGGAGTCACCCTGGGAGACCCGGGCAAATATCCTGCGCCGCGTGGTTTTCGTCATAAGGCTGCCACTCCGTTTGCTCCCGGCAAAGAGGGCGCTGTCCGCTGCGGCTTTTTTGAACGTGGGACACACAGAATCGTTGCTGTTCCTGAATGCCCTGTCGAGGCGCCGGGCGCTCGTCAGATTCTCAACGGCATCGCTCGCGAGGCCGAACGTCTGCATATTCCCGCCTTTAACGAAGACAAGCATCTGGGGCTGCTTCGCTATGCCGTCGTTCGCTGCGGCTGGCGCACCGACCAGATTGTGGTCACCCTCGTGACCGCTCAGCGCGACCTGCCGCATGCGCAGGAGTTCTTTGAAGCCGTCGCGGCGCTTAATCCGCATATCGTCACCGTCGCTCAGAACATCAACGGTCGCCCCGGCAATGCCATCTTGGGTGAGGAGACTCGTATCGTCTATGGCGCCGAATGCATGCGCGACCAGCTGCTCGGCTGCGAGTTCGATATCTCCCCCACCGCGTTCTACCAGACCAATCCGCAGCAGACCGAGTTGCTCTATCAGCTCGCGATTGACGGCATGGACCTGCAGCAGGGTGACATTCTTATGGACGCTTACTGCGGTAGCGGCACCATCGGTCTGTGCGCCGCGAAGGATACCCAGGACAGAGGTGTCGGCATTATGCTGCTCGGCGTGGAGCGCAACCCGGCGGGCATTGCCGACGCACGTCGCAATGCCGAGCTCAACGGCCTCACCCGCAGCGCTTGGTTTATGGCCGACGACGCCACCGATTACATCCTGGACGCCGCCGACAACAACGAGCGGATCGATGTCCTTTCCATCGACCCGCCGCGCGCCGGCTCCACCCCCGAGTTCCTCGAAGCCGCCTGCGCACTCAAGCCGCGCCGCATCACCTATATCAGCTGCAACCCCGTGACCCAAGAGCGCGACCTGCACCAGCTCCTCGACGGAGGCTATCGCCTGCTCAAGATCACGCCCGTCGACATGTTCCCCCATACCGACCACACCGAAACCGTAGCGGTCCTCGAACGCCGCTAATCCACCGGCACAAGAAAGGGGGCGGCCCGTCTGGACCGCCCCCTTCGCTTGGTTTATGAACTCCGCTACATCCCCTTGCGCAGGTCACACACGCCGGCTGCCGCCATCTCGCGCAGCAGCGTCTCGCGGTCGCGCGTCACGATCAAATCCAGCGGGAAGTGAATCTCGTCGAGCATCTTGCGCGCGTGATCGAGCTTGCCAATGGCCATGCCAATGTGGGCATCGGTCGACACGCCAATACCCACGCCCAGCTCGGCGCAGCGCTCGGCTATCTTGCGGCATACGGCCCAATGCTCAGTGTCGACACCGTGTTCAAGACTATGGTTGTTGATCTCGATAATCTTGTGCTTGGCCTTGGCCGCCAGCAGCACCTCATCGATATCGAACGGCACGCCCGAACGACCCGCATGCCCAAGCATGAACACCTTGGGGTGCTCTAGGGCATTGATGTACATCTGGGTCGTTTGGGCGAGCGTCGCGCCTTCGGCAAACTGCGGGTTATGCACGCTTGCCACCAAATAATCCAAATTACGCGTCACCAAATCGAACAGCGAATGCTCACGACTATACGAATCGCCGGCGATATCGAGCGAAACGGGAATGTCTTCGCCAAACAAGCTGCCGTCCAGCGAAACGATATCAGCCTCGGCACCACGCAGCACCAGCACGCCGCTCCAAATGCGCGGCCAGATATCCTGGTTAATAAAGAATTGGAAACTGCGCAGGTCATTGGGACAAGGCGTAACCATCGAGCTTAAATGATCGGCGGAACCGAGCACCTGAAGGCCGCGCTCCGCCGCCCAATAGATGTTCTCCTCGATGGTTGAGTACGCATGCGCAGAGAACATCGTATGAGTATGAATATCACAAGAAAGAAGGTAGGGCATCGGGTCTCCTTGTCCAGTATGGCCGTCGCGTATATTCATTGTACGCATAGCTTTCGGCAGTCGTAAAACTGCTTCATCCCAATCACACAACGGCATAGACAACGGGGTCTGGCTTAAAACCAAACCCCGTTTCACGTAAAACATTGTAAGCAGAGCGCTTTACTTTCGACGATATTCGTCGGCCAGTTGCTTCCAGGCAGGCAACGAATTGACGATGGTCTCGTAGCTCACACAGTAGCCAAGGCGGAACCAGCCCGGCATGCCAAAACTATCCGAAGGCACCGCGAGCAGTTCGTACTTCTTCGCGCACTCGCAGAACGCATTCGCATCGGGCTCCAGCGCCTTCACCCACAAGTAGAATGCACCATCCGGCTCAACATAGGTGTAGCCGTACTCCGCTAGTGCATCGGTAAGCGCGGTGCGGTTGCGCGCATAGGCCTCGACATCGCTCGGTTCATCAATGCAGTCGATGATTACACGCTGGAAGAGGGCCGGTGTGCACACGAAGCCCAGCGTGCGGGCGGCACCGGCAACGGCCGGCATCAGGCGAGCAGCCTGCGGATTGGTATTGGGAACCAAAATCCAGCCCACGCGCTCGCCCGGCAGCGAAAGCGACTTGGAATACGAGTAGCACACCACGGTGTTCTCGTAGATCGAGGGCACCCAAGGCACCCCGGCACCGTACACGATCTCGCGGTACGGCTCATCAGAGATGAGCGTGATTGGGTTCTCGGAATCGCGCTTGGCGTTGACCTCGCGTAAAACATTGGCCAGTCGCGTCAGTGTATCGCGCGTATACACTGCACCGGTCGGGTTGTTGGGTGAGTCGATAATGACGGCAGCGGTCTTATCGGTAATCGCCTTGAGCACGTTATCCACGCTCAGCTGGAACGTATCTTCATCGGCGAGCGCCTCGACGCACGTGCAACCAGCTTTCTCGATCCACACGCGATACTCCGGGAAGTACGGAGCGATAACGATGACCTCGTCGCCCGGATTGGTAATCGCGTTGAGCGTGCAGGTGAGCGAAGCCGCGGCACCCACCGTCATAAAGACGTCCTTGCCCTCATAGCTCGTGCCAAAGCGACGGTTGAGCGAGTCGGCGACGGCTGCTCGACATTGCGGCAGACCCGGCGCAGGCGTGTATCCATGCAGCTGGTCGCTCGGCAGCTCCAAGGCCTTCTTAATGGACTCAGCCACGGCGGCAGGTGCCGGAACGCTCGGGTTACCCAGCGAAAAATCGAATACGTTCTCCGCGCCGATCTGTGCCTTGCGCTCAAGGCCATAGCTAAAGATCTCACGGATGATGGAGCTTTCCGCACCGCGAGCATACATAGTTTCGTTGATCATCTGTTCCCCTTTCGCATAGGCGCTATTGTACGCTTTAGCTGAGCAAAGTGCCGCAGCAATGTTGATTGGGGACAGACTTAAATGCGTGAAAACGCTCATTTAAGTCTGTCCCCAATCAACATATCGCTCAAAAGAAAGAGCCTCCACAGGTTTCCCCGCAGAGGCTTTCGCTACAAGAACTATTTGTCGGCGTCGGTGTTGCCGTCAGCGTTGACAGCATTGCCATCACCGGCATCATCGGATGCGGCTTCGGCATCCTCCTGCATGGCCGCCTGCGCAAAGGCCGCAGCATCAGCCGCCAGCTCCTCCTCGCTCATGCGAGGCGAGCGCTTCTTGGTCGGCATGCCGGCCGCCTTGGCGTTGCGCTCCTCCTTGGCCGCCAGGATATCGCCCTCGCGCTCAAGGTAAGCATCCCACTCGTTGTCGAGCAGGGCGTTCACGGCGTCGCCTTCGACGGTCTCGCGCTCAAGCAGCACCTTCGCCATCAGATCGAGCTGATCGCGACGGGCATCCAAAATCTCGACCGCACGGCGATGGGCTTCGCGCATGATGCGCTGAACCTCGATATCGATGCGGCGCGCCGTCTCCTCGGAGTAATCCTGGTGATCGGCGTAGTCGCGACCCAGGAACACCTGATGTTGCGCCTCGCCAAAGACCTGCGTGCCCAGCTCCTCGCTCATGCCCAAGCGCGTGACCATCTCGCGCGCCATCTTAGTCGCGCGCTCCAGATCGTTGCTCGCGCCCGACGTGATGTCGTCGCACATGAGCTCCTCGGCAACGCGACCGCCCAAGAACACGGCGAGCTCGTCGAGCATCTCGTTCTTGGTCTTGAGGAAGTGATCCTCCTGCGGAAGCTGCAGTGTGTAGCCCAGGGCCTGACCGCGGCTGACGATCGAGATCTTATGAACCGGATCGGAGTGCTCCAGGATGTGGCCCACCAAAGCGTGACCGCTCTCATGGTAGGCAATCGTGGTGCGCTCGGCTTCGGTCATCACGCGACCCTTGCGTTGCGGTCCGGCAATCACGCGCTCCATCGACTCCTCGACCTCGTCCATCGAGATCACAGAACGATGACGGCGAGCGGCCAGCAACGCAGACTCGTTGAGCAGGTTCGCCAAATCGGCACCAGTAAAGCCAACGGTCATCTGGGCGAGCTTCTCAAACTTAACGTCCTCGTCCATCGGCTTGTTCTCGGCATGCACGCGCAAGATCTGCTCGCGGCCCTTCACATCCGGACGGTCGACCGTAACCTGACGGTCAAAACGACCGGGACGCAGCAATGCCGGATCCAGGATGTCAGGACGGTTGGTCGCGGCGATCAGGATGACCGACTCGCTTTCCTCAAAACCGTCCATCTCGACCAGCAGCTGGTTGAGCGTCTGCTCGCGCTCGTCGTGACCGCCGCCCAGACCGGCTCCGCGCTGACGCCCCACGGCATCGATCTCGTCGATAAAGATGATCGACGGGGCCTGGGACTTGGCCTCCTTAAAGAGGTCACGCACGCGGCTGGCGCCGACACCCACGAACATCTCGACAAAGTCAGAACCCGAGATGCTAAAGAACGGCACGCCCGCCTCGCCGGCAACGGCCTTGGCCAGCAGCGTTTTACCGGTGCCCGGAGGGCCCACCAGCAACACGCCACGCGGGATCTTGGCGCCCAGCTTGCGATAGCGATCCGGATCGCTCAAAAAGTCACGGATCTCCTCGAGCTCCTCGACTGCCTCGTCCACGCCGGCAACGTCCTCGAACTTAACCTTGGGGCGCGTGGCCTCGTTGGTCTTGGCGTTGGCCTTGCCAAACTGCATGTTCCTGTTGTTGGCACCCATCATCTGGCGCATAAAGTAGAACATGATGGCAATCAGGGCGATCGTCGGCAGCACACTCATCGCCAAGTCGCCCCAAAAATCGGGGTCATTGGTGTTGACGATGTACTTGGTATCGGGGTGCTCCGCCATAAGCTCGGCAAGCGAATCGGAGCCGACATAGGTCGAGGAGAAGCTCTTGAGCTCGCTCGTGTCGCCCTTGTCCTTTTTCGTCTTCCAGTAATGACCCGCCACGCTTCCGTCTTGAACCGTATAGGTCAAATCTTCGACGCGATCCTGCTTAATGGCGTTGACCATCTCGCTCGTCGCGAGCTTTACGGTATTGCTGGAATTGGCAAAGCCGGAGCCCATGTTAAAGAAGGCGTAGCCCAGAAGCGCGCAAGCCAAAATAAAATACAGCCAGCCCGTACGCGTGGGCTTCTTGCCTCCGGGCATCCCCGGGATCTTAGGCTCCCGGGGAGTCTGGAAATTGTTATCGTTACGGTCGTCGGGCATCTTACGAATAAACCTCCGGTTTCAAAATGCCCAGATACGGAAGGTTACGATAGCGCTCGGCATAGTCGAGGCCGTAGCCCACCACAAAGGCATCGGGGCAATGGGTTCCAACATACTTGGGCGTGACGGCCGAGGTACGGTCCTCAACGTCCTTCCACAGGAAGGCGGCAACCTCCAGCGAGGCGGGCTTGCGACTCTCGAGGTTCTTCATCAGATACTTGAGCGTCAGGCCCGAGTCCAGAATGTCCTCGACGATCAGCACGTCGCGACCGCGGATGTCGATATCCAGGTCCTTAATGATACGCACGATGCCCGAGGACTTCACACCGTCGCCATAGCTCGAAACAGCCATGAAATCGATGTTGGTCGGCAGCTCGATCTTGCGCATCAGGTCGCCCATAAAGACCACGGCGCCGCGCAGGACCGCAATCAGCACCAGATCCTTACCCGCGTAGTCGCGAGTAATCTGCTCGCCTAGGCGAGAGACGATACCGTCGATATCCTCCTGCGTAAACAGAACCTTCTCGATATCCGGATGTTGAGAAGCCATGACAACCCTTTCTTGTGCTTATCGCCCACGCACCGCCGCATGGACGCGAACTACACATTCTAGCAGCGCACGGGGTATATTTACCAGCACGTGCGCCATCAGCGCGGGAATACCGTCAACGTCGCACAGAATAGCTGGCGCGAAGCGCTATTCCGCATCGACCACACGAAGCAGATATGCCACGCGCGTTGCGGCCGTGCATTTAAAACGCTCGTCCGCGCGAACGCCCGCGACCCATACTACGGCACCTCCCGGAGCCGTTCTTACCACGGGTACGCCAGAGCGGTCTGAAACAGGAATGCGCGCCTCGTTCAACAGGTCTGACACTTTCTTGCTTCGGCCGTTCATCCCCAACGGGCACATCACGTCTCCCGGCACAGGGCTATCCACCCACAGGCGCGCCGATCGTGCCTCGGTGGGAATCTCCCCGCGCGAGCCGGCTAACATCCGCTCGCTATCGCGGTCGGCAAACCCCAGGGCCGCCGCATCCACCAAGGCCGCAACCTTTCCGGCAGCAGCAAGCTCGCGGGCACGGTGCACGATATCGCACCCCGGCTCCACAGCCATCGGCTCCGCTGTCAGCATATGCCCCGCCCCCAGCGGCAGACGACCGGGAACGGAGATCCAATCGGCCACTAAACCCTCGCGCGCCGCCGGGGCCTTGAACGCCAGCGTGCCAAACTCCACACGGGCATCAATTCCCGCAGGAAGCGTAACCGAGCCCGAGCCCGCAGCGACGCAGGCGAGCACGCGCTCCACGTGCCGCATCTCCGGTCGCGCGTCGGGATCGATGCGCTTAATCGCCAATCGCACGATACGCCGTGCAATCACAACCTCAGCGGCGGCAAGACGGCGCGCATCGAGCACAAGTGCGCCCGCCGCTTCCTTGCGCAGGCAGCTTCGAAACGCCTGTGCCGAAAGCTGGGAAAGAAAGGCGTCTTCGTCGCCCAGAATTTCGCAAGCGGCGCCAATCGTCTTACAGACGCTCGCGTTGCGCTGTGCCACCACCGGCATCACCCGATGGCGTACATAGTTGCGCAGGTACGAAACGTCCTCGTTGCTTTCATCTTCCCGCCATGGCTGACCGTGCACCTGCAGATAGCTCACGAGCTCATCGTGCGTGAGGTCGAGCAAGGGGCGAACCACAATGTTCCGACGGCGCGGAATGCTCGATAGACCCGCGGGACCCGACCCTTTAATGGCATTCATCAAAAATGTTTCCGCGCGGTCCGACGAAGTATGCGCGGTACAGATACGAGCCGCCGTCCGCGGTGCGCCCGATTCGGCACAAAGTTCGCGAACGTATCTCCGTGCCGCGGCATAGCGCACCTCGCGAGCCGCAGCCTCGATATTGCCCGATTCGTCATCAAAATAGGCACGCTCAACACACAGCGGCAAACCGTATTGCGCGCACAGGTCACGTACAAAGGCCTCGTCGCCATCGGATGCCTCCCCGCGCAGATGATGGTTTACATGCAGCACGTGCAATCGCTCGCGCGCAATGGGAGCGACGCCGCGCCCGTCCTGAATATCCAGCTTTGATGTGCAAGCCATAAGGAGCAGCGCCGTCGAGTCCGCACCGCCTGATACCATGAGCACTACGGGGGCAGCGGCCTGCCGCGTTGCCAGGGCGCTCTTATCCGTCCTCGGCGCGGCATGATGTCCATAGTGCTGAGATACCGTTGGCATTCGCTTCCTCCTCTATTCGTCCGCACTCATTGTATCCTTTGGAATCTTATGTCTCGCCTGCACCTTCATATCCTCGGCAGCGGCTCAAAAGGCAACTGCGCACTCGTCGAGGGACCTCAGGGGCTCATCATGATCGACAACGGCCTGTCCCGCCGCGAGACACTTAAACGCATGGCGGAGCTTGGCCTCTCGGCAGACGACGTCGCCGCTCTTGTAATCACCCATGAGCATGGTGACCATATCAAGGGGCTCGATGTATGGTGCAAGCACTGGCATGGTCCCCTCTTTGCCAGCAGGGACACCCTTTCATGCAAAGAAAACCTCGCGCGCCTGCCCGTAGAGGAATTTGACCCCGGCGACACGCTCCCCATTGCCGGCATCCACGTGCAAACCTACTCAACATCGCACGATGTCATCAATCCTGTCGGCTATCGATTTAATGCTCTCGATGATTCCACTGGGTTTGCCACCGACACCGGAGAGTTATCGAGCAAGGCCATAGGCATCCTCAAAGACTGTCGAGTTCTCGCGCTCGAAAGCAACCACGATGTAGCTATGCTGCGCGAAGGAGCGTACCCCCGCTTTCTTCAGGAGCGCATCCTGTCCACAAAGGGGCACCTCTCCAACAACCAGGCCGCCGAAGCCGCGCGCGAACTTGTTACCGATCGCACCGAACAGCTCATCGCCATGCATATCAGCCAGGACAATAATCGTCCAAGCCTTACCGTCAAAAGCTATGCCAACGCGCTTGATGCAAGTCTCGATGATGAACTCGGCAGTTCTGCCACCCGTCTTCAAGGGCCACGGAAGCTCTCGATACGCCCTGCAAGTCAGTATCAACCGACAACTATTCAATAGCCCCTCAAGACAACAAAAGGGGGCTGGGAATCACTTCCCAGCCCCCTTAACTCATACTCTCGATTGAAGCAGAGCCATCGTTAGTCGATGGAGATCTTCGTGACGTTCTTCTTCTCGACGATCTTAGGAACCGTAACGGTGAGGATGCCGTCAGCATACTTTGCAGAGAGGCCCTCGCTCGAAGCGTCCTTCAGATACACGCCACGCGTCGCGCTGTACGAGCTAAACTCCTTCTGGAGGAAGTTCTTACCCTCGTTTTCGGCGCTCTCCTCGACGTTCACGCTGATGGACAGGCGACCCTCATTGAGCTCAACGTCGATGTCATCCTTGGCGACACCGGTCAGATACGCCTTGACCTCGTAGCCATCGCCCTTGTCCTCAACGTCAACGGGGAACGCCTTGGAGGCAATCGAGTTGTTTGCAAGGTCGGTCATATCATCAAACAGATCGAACAGCGAGCTAGCAGAAGGACGAACGCCAAAAACCGAACGATAAGGAACCATGCTTGCCATGTTTACCACTCCTTTTAAGGACTGCCGAGCCATCTTCTAGGTGACTGGGACTTCTTTTGACGCTCTTATATATGCCCACCCAGTGCCCATATATACATCGACTATAAAGTTTTTTGAGTCCAGTACTATAAGCATATCTAAGTGTGTATGACTCAGGTTTTAGTAAGGTTAAGGTTCTTTGAACCAGAGCTTAAATAACAAGTATGTTCGCAGCTACAAATAACAAGGGGCTTACAATGAGCGCGTACACGTTGTTGGTAACGAGCTAAAGGGCATCATGGACGACCAAAACCAGAACAATATGTTTATGCCGACGCAGGGCGAAGATACTTCTACGCAGCCGCCACGGTTCCATCGCCCCCACATCTCGCAAGAGCCCATCAATGACCCAGAGCCCGATTATGTGACGAGAAACCGATATCAAACGCTCGAGGATGCCCAAACGGGACGTAAACATATGGGCGTCGCCTCGGGAGACCCTGTATATCTGAAAGACGCACCATTATCTAAAAACAGCGCAGCTAGTGATGAGCCGATGAAAGCATCCGCCGTCCATCAACAAAGAGGGCCTCGACCCAAGCAAACCTTGACGCATTCGGCTCGCTATCTCGAAACGCCAAAACAGGGAAAGTCAATCTTCGTTTCGTCAAGTAAACGACGCAAGCAGCATCAGCTGACAATTCTGCTTTTGACCATTGCGGCCATAGCAGTTGCCCTTGTTATACGATTTATTTTCTTTAAATAAAGGCTCAATACCGAAAACAACAAGATCGTCTGGTGTAATTGAGTCATTTACGCCCCGTAAACGCAAGAAAGGGGGAGGCCGCGAGGCCTCCCCCTTCTTCAAGTCATCAGACGGCTCGGTGCCGTCCACCGGTCAGCGGCGCCCTGGCCTCCCACGGGCTGGCCCCGCAGTACTCTCGGCGCGATGGGGCTTAGCTTCCGGGTTCGGAACGGGACCGGGCGTGCCCCCCATGCTCTGGCCGCTGACCGGTGGGCGGCGCCCACCGTTACGGTGTCCTGGGTCTCATCTACGTGCCCTGGGGGCCGCATGGCGTATAGGAAAGGGAACTGACTCGGGGGCATCCTCGTGCCCGGACCGCGCGCATGGGCGCTCAGTCCCGCGGGCCGCGAGGTGCGGTTCCGGAAGAGCTCGGGCGATTAGTGCGGCTCGGCTGAGGCTGTCGCCAGCCTTGCACCTGCCGTCTATCGACCAGGTAGTCTACCTGGGCCCTTACCGGAAGGAGAACTAATCCCTGGAACGGCTTCCCGCTTAGATGCCTTCAGCGGTTATCCGCGCCGCACGCGGCTACCCGGCCGTGCCGTTGGTCGACAACCGGTTCACCGGAGGTGCGTCCACCCCGGTCCTCTCGTACTGGGGGCAGCCTCCATCGATTCTCCTGCGCCCACGGAGGATAGGGACCGAACTGTCTCACGACGTTCTGAACCCAGCTCG
>CALHUX010000040.1:0-63863 GCA_938039325.1 uncultured Collinsella sp.
CGCGTTCGGCGGGATACGTTTGCGAAAGTGGTAGATCTTAGATTAGCGCTAACACACACGACCTGGGGGCCTTCAAGGCCGGCTGCGACGTGATCATGGCCAACCGCTGGAGCGAGGAGCTCGCGGACGTTGCGGACAAGGTGTACACGAGGGATCTGTTTAAGCGGGACTAGGGGAGAGCTGTTTCGCACCCGACTTCAGCCTTGTCTTAAAATCGCATATACAAGAAAGAGGTCGTGTCGGCGTTAGCCGACACGACCTCTTTTGATAAGCGCAATCTAAGTCATACTGACATTCAGAGGCAATTAGGAGAACTAATTGCAGCAATAAAAGCAGGGACGAGCATTCGGGTAGATGTCTTTTGCCGAACGAAGGGCCATGCTTGCAGAAGCGTACTTTCCAAGTCGAATGATACGCGTCGTGCGATTTAGGCAGCCGCAGTGCTCAGAGTGAACAACATGCCAGTTGTCACTTTCGTTTACATTAATGAAGTAAACCATCTTAAACTTCCTCGTGTCGTAAGTTTGCATTAATTTTGAGACAGCTTAAAATGGAATAAGCCGCTCTGTACGTCCACGTACTGGTTGGTTTTGCATCGGAAGACTGGTACTCTTCCGATGCATTTTTTATTCTGCCAAAATCAATAGATCCCTCCTCTCATCGAGCGCGTGAAGCGCGTCCATGATCTCATTGGCGCTAGGCGTGTGTTCGACCGCGTAGCA
Source organism: uncultured Collinsella sp. (assembly GCA_938039325.1). Classification (GTDB taxonomy): domain Bacteria; phylum Actinomycetota; class Coriobacteriia; order Coriobacteriales; family Coriobacteriaceae; genus Collinsella. Next base: position 723 of record CALHUX010000040.1, read on the forward strand.
GTATTTCCCCCTTTCTTTCTGCTCTAAAATTCCAGCCTTTTCCAAGGCGCCAACAACTACATAGCAACGGTATTCGGATATCTTACGGCCATATGAATTAGGTGCTTCCATTTTGATCTTTTCCAGGTAGTCCTTAACCGCAACTTTTCCGTTTCCGTGCGTCAGCAGAATCTTCAAGGTATCAAGAAGATAGGGGAGCTCTTCAACCGGAACCATCTTCTTGTAATAAGGTTTTTTATTTTGGCCGTTCAACTTCCCGACTTTGTACAGCTTGTCTTTGTAAATGAAGTAAAAAGGGGGCTCATCGGCGTATGAACAATTCAACCTCCGAATAGGATTCTTCTTATACGGCGGGTTCGCCACAACATTGTCGGAAGGAGTTGCGATGACTCCGGCGTCACTGTCTGACAATCCGATCTTTCCGCGACCTGGCGAAGTTACGGAAAGCCTTTCCGCAATCGAAATAGGAGACTCAAGCGCCTTGAGCATCTCGATACCCGTCTCAGCATCGGTAAGTTGACCAGCACGAACCTTAGCGGCGACATAATCCTGGGTTGCAATTTTCACCTCGTTGAGGAGAGAAGAAATGCTTTTGTTCATACCGATCTCCTTAAGTAATAGGCCTTACACGAATCGTTGAGTACATCAGTACCCCGGTCGTGTCCTAAGTTCGTGTCTGTATTATAGCGTACGTCGCGTCCGATGTTCGCTAATAATGACAATTCCTGTCTGTACTCTACATCGTACGTGAGATAAGAGCAATGTTGATTTAAATCAGCAGCTAATTTGCCTAATCCAGGGAAAAGAACAGGCTGATAAGGTTAATACGGCGACAATATCGCCCAGTGCTCTATAAATTCCTGTCCGTACTTTCTTTAGCATCAATTTGCCGTGAAACAGTGTCTTAGCGTTTCTAAATGTGGGGTAATCTATGCTCGTAGGGCACAGATTAGCGTGAAGCCGTTGTTTGTGCGGCTACAAAGCATTGCCCCTTAATACTGGTTCTGAATCTTACGAATACTTACTCCCCATGAGATGTTTCGTCCTTTCACCGACTGGCAAAACGATTTACACCTAATTTCGGGGTTCGTTTACAGGTAATTCATTCGCTACTCGCCCGATCTCACTACACTAATAACTACTGCTACCAGGACTTTTCCTGGAGCAGCTTCCATTGGCTCTTGCGAAGATCGGAGCGGTTATGTTTGCCACCGCGTTCCACACTAGCCGACACTATATTCTGCTTACTATCATGGCCTGCCTATGCGTTTTGCTGGGCGGGCCTTCTTATGCCGCGGGCACGGACAGCCTGTTCATTGCGGGCGACACGTACTGCGAGCCGGGCGTGTCGGGTCCCGGATGGGCTTGGACCGATACCGACCATTTGGAGCTAACCGGCTATGCGGGTGAGGCCATCGGCGCCGACGGCGACCTGGTGGTGACACTTGTGGGGCAAAACTACGTGGTCGAGACGCATGCGCCCGATGCGGACATTTCCATGAGCGGCATGGAGGTGTGGGGAAACCTTACGCTTTGCGGCTCCGGCTCGCTCACGGCGACGGGTTCGCAATGCGGGATCCATGTGGCCCAGGCGCTGGTGGTGGACGGTTGCACGGTCGATGTCAGGGCCGACGGGGCAGGTGTTGTTGACCAGACTGTTGCCGGCATTGCCGCAGGTAGCCTAACCGTGCGCGCCGGCGGGCACCTTGCTGCTTCGGGCGCGGGTTCCGATACTGGCCTGCGCTTTTATGGCGTACGCTTGCTCGACGAGGGGTTTGGGGCTGACGTAGCGAGCGAGACACTCGTCGTGGATGCGTCCTGGTTGGATGCAACCGGTACGGATGCCGGCGTTGTCTGCGATCGCGGGTCGCTCGTGGCCGCGCACTTTGTGACGCCTGCGGGCGGGGCCTTTGGCGTTGCCGGCGTGGTGGATGCCGACAGGGCCGTGACCACGCACGTGGTGATCGAGCCCGATGGCGCCACGGCCCCGGCGGGGGAGACCGTTACACCCGGCGGCGAGATTCCGAGGGATGGCACGGGCGAGCCTGCGGCTGATGCCAATCCCGCTGCCGATCAGCCCGGTACGGGGCCGACGACGAATCCTGCGGTGAAACCCGCAGTTACGTCGCTCAAGACAACGGTCACCAGGACCACAGTCACCAAAACGACCAAGCCCAAATCCACTATGGCAACAACACCGGCGCTTCCCAAGACCGGCGATGGCTACTGGATAGCCGCCTCCTTAACGCTATTCCTGCTGGGGACAGTGCTTCTGAGCGCCGCATATCGCTGCTGATGCGGTGCGACGCACCTGGCTGCGATACAAGAGCTCTGTAGGAGCTTTAAGGGCAACGCTTTCGGCAAGGGAGCGTTGCTTTTTTCATTCATGCAATGTCTAACGTGCAGCCATATGCGTTTCCGCAACAAGGACTATCGCTTGTGGCAATACGCAAACATATGTTCTATACTTATAAATAGGAGTTGGTGAGGGGCGGTTATATGAAAGTCAGAAGAGATGACATCGCGAGCAGCGTTGTTCGTTTGATTAATGAAGCGGGGCGCAACCCCTATCTATTCGTTGGCTCGGGCTTTTTTCGTAGACATATGGCACTGTCGATTGAGACGGCCTATGCAGTCAGCCGGCAGGGTTCGGGTCTTATTGGATTAATTCAATTCACCTCGTGTTAAATCCACTTCGTTCTTTATACTCAAATGCAACACTAAGGAGGTAGTCATGTTTTGGAGCTATGTTCAGCTTGATGATGGCACCCAGTTTGCCTACTCAGAGACAAGAGAAGACGGAACCGTTCGCGTAGCCGTCGAGCGCCCAGTTGACTTTGGCTTTGACCATGCGGAATGCTTCTTGCCTGCAGTCAAATGGTTCAACGTCGAAGGATTTACTGCTGATGACCTGGATTTCTTAACCGAGTTCGTCAGGTCAAATGCGCCGCTCATCTTCGAGCATGCCGGACGCCGCCGATCATCTTAAACCAGCCCTAAAATCTTCTAGAGTGTGAGAAAATTCGATAAACGACGAGGCGATTGCCTCGGAAGTGTCAGACTGGTGAGGTACGTACCTCACCTTTTTTGTACCACAATGGGCATCGGAAATATCTCGCTGGCTAGCATAGCCTGAACCCATGGTGATGTAGTTCCGACCAAAGCAAGGCTGACTTGGGATGGATTAAGCTGGGTTCCCGAACGGGAGCAGGTCTTTTGGACCGAGAATTCCTTTGCTCCTGGGGTCAAGCCTTGCTACTGTCGGTGCATCGATGCATCTTGTTGGACCGATATGATGCACACATAATGAACGAAGCACCTAAAAGTAACGCTTCCCCTATATCTTCAAATTTCTGTCGCAACGAGCCTTTACCATAAGGTCAGATTATTCGGCAATTGCCGTGAGGATTGGAACTGCTATGAACGCCATCACCTGGAACGACATGAATTCAACTGCCCGCGAATACATCTTGATGTCCAAAGATGTGCGCGATATGCAATATCGTAAACAATGGCCTGCGCCTGGAGATAAAACGCTAATCGAGCTCGTTGCCAATGAGAATAAAGCCCTTAAGTTCTATCTTGATCTCACTGAGAATAAAAGAAGTTCATCCTTAATCCTTGGACTGTCTGCTGACAGAAAAAGCACCATGCAGACACGCGTATCAGATCGTCCATTGATTCGTCTCGACTATAGCGATAACCCAGAGGTCCTTCGTCACAGGAATCCGGACGGATCGCTGATCATTGGTACCCATGTTCATTTTGATTTAGATGGATACGGCGCCAAATGGGGTTGTGGCATTCCGAGTCAGAATATTCTTAAACCCAAGAGCTACGATTTTGCATCGCTCTTTTGGTCATTTCAGGAAACTTGTAATATTACAGACAAGCTTAAAGTAGAGCTATCTTTGGGGGTGTGAGATGAATGTAGAACAGGCTCGGGGCTTTATTAGCGCGTACGCCAGGTTCGTAGAAGCAAATATGGTGCCGGTCCAGCAAGGTAATGGTGTCTGCATTTCCACGCCCATGCTCAATCGAAACAACGATTGCATGCGGGTATACCTTGCTGACGACCCTGCTGGTGGCTATGTCATTTCAGATCTTGGCGAAACCATCAATGATCTTGAATTATCTGGATTCTCCATGAAAGGGCAGCGAATCGAAAAGCTGAATTCGATTCTATCCGGCTTTTCCGTAAAGGAAAAAGATGGCGAACTGTGCATGACGGCTTCTGCAACGGATCTTCCCATGAAGATGAATATGCTTCTCCAAGCTATGGCCTCTGTTGATGATATGTTTTTGCTATCTCAAAGCAGCGTGAGAAACCTCTTCACTGAAGATGTCGGCAATTGGCTGCTCGAAAATGAAATCCCTTATGTACTCGGGCCGTCCTTCCAGGGCCGATCCGGACTTTCGTTTAAATTTGACTATGCAATCGGCAAAAATAAAAGAAGGCCCATGCGCCTAATTAAAACGGTAAATAATCCAGGTAAGCAGGGAATTCAAAACGCGCTATTTGGATGGGAAGACATTAAGTCGGCGCGCAACGATTGCGAAGGAGTTGTTTTTCTAAACTCCACCAACACTAAAGATGGTGTTGTCCCACCTGAGTCTATCGAAGCTTGCAAAAACTACGGACTTACACCAATTATTTGGGGCGTCGATCAGGACTCCTATGTTCCAATGCTAGCCGCGTAGTCGGACTAGTTAGGAACGAATTACAGATACGGATTCACTCGCATAACCTTGGTGCATCTAGGCTCTCCTTGTGCCGCCTCTCATTAATTTGTATGCTTGGCTAAGATTTTGGTCGCAGGGCACGACCAACGCAATCAAAATAATGCTCACCGAGAAGACGCCTTCGGCCGCTTTGGTTGAAGGCGTCTCTATTTCTCGGGCGACACCAGAAAGTGCATGCACAGACAAGAGGAACACTGTTTCTCCTTGCTGGATAAGGCTCATCTGGAACGTAAAAATCGAGACCGAAATACCCGATTTCGAAAGTGCAGGGGAAATCCGAATCCACTAAGCACAACATGATTTCTTGGGTATGTAAAATAACTGAATGGGTTTGTTAGTTTTCTGGTTGAAGGAAGTCTCCTACCATTTTGTTAAGCCAATGGTTGGATATAAAGCGAAGCAACTCATTGAAGTTGTAAAATCTCTAGTTGAAATTGTCTTTGCCAGGGAGTGCGGGGCCGGGGCTATTCCTTCGACACACTACGGAACCGCACGTTCCACCGTAGACAGAACTTCGATCGCATCATCGCGAGCAGCAGCGTGACGATTGGCCCGCGCATCGGCGCCCCGGGTCCTCTCTTCGTGACCGAGCCCGACCGCGACGACGAGATGGTGGATGAATCCATCGAACCGAGGACAGGTCTGAGAATCGACACAGAAACGGACGAGGTGTTATGAGCATGACGGCAATTGCCGATTGGGAGCCCATGCCCTCTACGTGTTTAAATTGCAGCGATAACGAATACGGGTTCCCCACCGTCGTCTGTCGTACGCCCAGTAGGCTTGTGGAAGAGTGCGAAAACGCCTTCGACGCAGGGCTGCTGCTCGCCGCTTTGACTCTCGTAGTGACCATCCCAGACGTATGCGCGAACATCGACGGGACGTATTACCGGAAATGGTGCGAGGAGTACCTGGGGCTCCCGAACGATGGGAGAAAAATGACCAATGCACGCAAGGGCGAGAAGCGCCCAGATGAGATAAAAGAGGGGTTTGAGACGATAGAGAAGCGAGGCATCTTTACTGCATCGGATCTCTATCAGCTTCGCTGCGCGGTGATCCATGCGGGTTCATCGGTCATCGAGGGAAGGGGCGAAGCGTATAGCCCCTACAAAGCCATCGGCGTTTGCGTACAGGGCAATGCGCGCGGGATAATCGCGAGTTATGGGCATAAAGGAATCGGCCATGGAAGCCAACGGGACTGCGAGTTCGATTGCGTCGTCAAGCTTGAAGGGCTCATCTCTCTCATAGCAAAGGGTGTGTGCAAATTCGTCGAGGAAGACCCCGAGCGCGATCGAGAATACTCGGCGGGGAAAGGACTTTCACGCCAAGGCGTGGTAGACTTCAGGCTTTTAATCAAAAAGCTAAGTTGTTAAGCATGTGGTCGGATTTTCATACGATCGGGTTGCTAGATAAGTGGTTGGATTAAACAGAATCCCGTTTGCGGAAACCGACCAATCGTTTTACAACTTCCAGCCACTTATTTTACATATCCGATTTTATGCAGCAAAACTGCAGGTCACGCGTGTGCAAAACCGAGGCCTGGTCGGCGGATCTCAGTTTATCCTCGCACTTCCGAAATCTCATGAAGGAAGTATGCAGCAAATTCCGGAACCCCCGACCAAACCACCCTTTTCGCGCAAAGAAACCGCAGGTAGGGATGTTGGTGCGCTCCAGTGAGGGAACAATTCTAAATTTTCCGGATACTTCCGGACTCGTTGAGGCGGTCGATTTTGCCCTCTGTGACCAAGGACTGACTCCTGCCGAGTTGACGGCGATCCTGTCGAACGCTCTTGAGATGAATCAGTTTGAGCGCGGTACACCTCGCGTCGTCTGCGGCATGGCGGGCGACGAGCTCGCGCGTGATATTATCGCCCATGTAGGACTGACTCCCGTCGAATGCAGGGAGACCTATCCGTTCGACCGTTCGCCTCAGTATTGGGCGGGCTGGGTTTTGGCCTATGCGCAATGGATGTGCAGCTTGGGCTTTAGCGACCTTCTTGAAGTCGCCCCGCTCGATTGGATTATCGGCTCGTACCATCCGCTCCACGAGGCCTCCGAAGATAAATTCGCCCAGATTGTCATCGAAAATTGGAGCAACGCTCAGGCAGACAAAAAGGGCCTCAAATCGGCACGAAAGGCGGCCGGTTTAACGCAAAAACAGCTCGCCGCCCAATCGGGGGTTAAACTTCGCGCCATACAACTCTACGAGCGGTACCAGCTCGACCTACGCCGCGCCTCGGTCTCCTCGGCATTGGCGCTCGCAAATGCCCCACACTGCACCATCGAAGAACTCGTCTGGCAGCCGATTGCTCTGGAGTACGACTGCTAGTGCCACTGTGCTGTGCTCCCCGGTATTGCATCACACGTATAGAATCTAAGCATTCGCATGCCAGTTATTGAATGGATTGGACACCACATGGAAATCCCCAGCACCCTGTGCAGCAATGTCTACGACTTTGCGTTTTGCCCCGAGCCCTGTTACGACCGTCTGGTCGACCTCGCCGATCCCGAGGACTGGGGTCCTAGCAATCGCATCCTTAAAAACTACTTGTCGTTTTCGTTTAGCCGCGCGGTGTTTTTGACCGAGCGCGACGTGGACCAGACCGCACCGTCCAACCTGCCGCTGGTGTTCGACGACGACCGCTGCCTGTTTAACACCGGTCTGTACACGCGCCGCTACGAGACCATCTACGGTCTGTTTGAGCCCAACACCAAGCCCGACGCACGTCAGCGCTGGTTTTTGAAGGGTTTCTTTAAGGAGAGCGACCCCATGCTGGTCTCGTTTGAGTACCTGCCGTGCCGCGTGCGCTTTGCCGAGGACCCCTCCGAGCTGGTCTTTGACTACCGCCTGCCCATCCGCTCCAACATCGACCACATTCTGGGCGACGAGGAGAACCTGACGCGTATTCCCGCCAGCCTGATGGGGGAGGACAACTCGCTGCTGCTGCGCCGCGCCTTTGAGGGCGCCGTCGTCGAGGCCGCCCGCCGCGCCGCCGCCAACTACACGCTCGCCGTGCCGCAGTTCTACGGCGGCCGGATCCAGCTGCTGCTGCCGCTGTGCCTGACCGGCGACAAGCCCGAGCTGGCGCTGACCATCCAGCGCGAGGACGGCTTCTACGCCGCGCGCACCTGTCTCACACTCGACATGGCCTACAACAACGCGCGACTTATCTGCCGCCCCGAGACCTCGTGGATCAAACGATAAAGGTCTGTTTAGCTGCTGGTTTGTCGGCTGCCCTGATTGCGGTGGGGCGGTCTGCGCCCACGAATTTAAAATCGGGGGCAAAAAGTTCTTGGTAAACCACGCGCGGCTATGATAGTATCTCTTTTGCCGAAAGGCGACGGGCGATTGGCTCAGGGGTAGAGCATATCCTTCACACGGATGGGGTCACAAGTTCGAATCTTGTATCGCCCACCATCTAAAGCACAGGTCAGAGGTGTTAAGCCTCTGGCCTTTTTCTTTTTACACCAAGGCTGACACCAAAAGTGACACTAAAAATAAATCGTAGTCGTCTAAGGCGTCATTTTTTATCGCACCCTATTTGCTGACGCCATTGCTCGTTTTGTATAAAACGCATGCGTCTTTTCATTGAATTCCCCCTGTGATCCAAGTGCAAATGTGGAGACAAGGACCATATGCCCAGAGCGCCTTCCAGCGGATATCTATCTCACGACGGTTTTCCGGCGGAACTCGTCAAGCTTTTGGTTTGCTTCCGGTACTTACCCGCATGATGCCCCGGTAGATAATCGGCCATGCCCGCAATCCGCACGGCCTACGGCCGATACCTGGGGAGGCGCAAATGGACGAAATCGTCTGCGCAAACACCGCATTCCGTTACTGGCGCTGCCCACCGCACGTGCGCGACCTCTACCCGCGCCTGCCCAACTCCGAAGACGGCTGGCGAGCTCTATCCCAAGCCCCTTTCGTAACCGACGTTCTCAAAACCCCGATTATTGCTGTTGCTTCGCCTGGTTGCTGTAATCACCACTCGGGATTGCGCTCCACTATTCGCTGGGAAGGGGTATCGGATGCCGGCACCACAATCGACACTCATTTAGGCTTTAGTGTCACCAATCCGCTTAACACGTTATTTACGATGACACGCTTTGTTTCTCAAATAGATCTCGTGCTGGCTATGTACGAACTTTGCGGCTGGTTTTCTGTTTTCGAGCCGACTCCCGCTGCCGAAATGCAGTTAAAAATGGCGTTAGAGAAGAATCGCAATTCCAACACGCAAGATCTGTTTGAACTTGGAGAAGGCGAAGACGAGGTACCGTGGAAACGAGTTTACGCCCGCGCAAGCGTAAAGACCCCAGACAATGAAGCCCAAACGAACAAGCATGAGGATGGAAGAGAGGTTACGAAACTCAAAGGTACTTCTCTTTGGATGAGAAATCCGCTCATCGAACTCAGCGACCTGCATCGATTCGCCGACAAGGTCAAAAGTCAAATGTGGGGAAAGCAGTTTTATGATGCCGCTCAGCAGGTTATCGGCATTGCTGCGTCTCCACTCGAGGTCGCGGGGGTCCTGCTTCTAAGCCGTTCCCGACGTCTAGGTGGCGCAGGATTCAGGTACGTGTACCTCAACGATTTAACCACTCTATCCGTGGCAGCCCAAAGCATCGCAGGTCAAAAGGTTTGCTACGGCGATATCGTGATCGTAAACCCAATCCTAATGAAGGCGGTAATTATCGAGATCCAAGGTGAAGTCATCCATGGATCAGGCGCGGTACTTGACCACGATGCGGAGCGCATGACTGCGCTCCAGAGCATGGGTTTCGACGTGTTCCTAGTAACCCACGATATGCTTAACGACAAAAAGCAGCTAGACACCATAGTCAAAAGCGTCTGCAGTCGCTTGGGTATTCGATATAAAGCCAAATCCGAGGCAATGAAGTGCGCCGAGACACGACTGCGAGCAAATGTTTTGTGCAACTGGTTGGAAATTGGAAATTAGCCGGCGACAAGGCGCTAGAACAACCTAGTTTGCCGGCCTTGTGAATTAGTGCCATTTCAAAACTATGTCAGATTACGGGGCTGGACCCGGACCGGCCGTCCATACCCTGCATTTCACGGAATGCGCAAGTCGTCTACCTGCGGTTTTGATTTTACCAATTACGGCATGCTCGGGGGGTCCCGGGCTAGCCCCGTAAACCGGCATAGTTTTGAAATCGCCGGGCGGGCGGGAGCGCGATCGGCCCCGATAATGGGCCCGTCGCCGGCGGGATGGCCGTTGGGCGGATGGCGGACCGCGCTGTGGAGGCGAGAAGCGGCGGGTGGCGGAACCCGAGACGTCCCGAGGGCGCCGGAGGGGAGGGCGGCGGCGTTGCCCCCGCGGGCGGATAAGGCCATCGCGCGGCTTCGCGGCCCGTTCCCGCGCCTGCGGCCGCGGCCGGACCACGCCCCCGTACTGGCGCCCGCGAAAGTTTTTCCAAAATTGTCCTTGCATCGCCGTCCGAGTTCCCGTATAGTACTTTTTCGCACGGGGGCGTAGCTCAGCTGGGAGAGCGCTTGACTGGCAGTCAAGAGGTCAGGGGTTCGATCCCCCTCGTCTCCACCCGAGCATTGAATGAGGCTCCAACGCAAGTTGGGGCCTTTTTTCATATAGGCACACAAGGTCAAAGGCGGCACCATGATCCTCCTGGTCGACAAGATCGAAAAAAGCTTCGGCGCACGCGTCCTCTTTAGCGGCGCGTCCTTCCAGATCAACCCCGGCGAGCGCTTTGCGCTCGTTGGACCCAACGGCGCCGGCAAAACAACCATGCTCAAGATCATCATGGGCATCGACAGCCCCGACGCCGGCCAGGTCCAGTACGCCAAGGACTGCCAGGTGGGCTACCTAGAGCAGGAAACCAACCTGGAGCAAAAGGACACCACCATCCTCGCCGAGGTCATGGCCGCCGCCAAGGAAATCCGCCGCATGGGCGAGCGCGCCAACGAGCTGCAGGCCCAGATCACAGAGCTCTCCGAGCAGGGCAGGGATGTCGACGCGCTCCTTAACGAGTACGGCCAGGTCCAGGACCGCTTTGAGCACCTGGGCGGCTACGAGCTCGAGAGCAACGCCCGCAAGATCCTGTCCGGCCTGGGCTTTAAGGTCACCGACTTTGAGCGTCCGTGCTCCGAGTTCTCGGGCGGCTGGCAGATGCGTATCGCATTGGCCAAGCTCTTCCTGCGCCACCCCGACCTGCTGCTCCTGGACGAGCCCACCAACCACCTTGACCTCGAGAGCGTCCAGTGGCTGCGCGGCTTTATCGCCAACTACGACGGCGCCGTGCTCATCGTCAGCCACGACCGCGCCTTCATGGACGCCTGCGTCGACCACGTCGCTGCGCTCGAGAACCGCCGCGTGACCACCTACACCGGCAACTACAGCAGCTACCTCAAGCAGCGCGAGGACAACCTGGAGCAGATGCGAGCCAAGCGCGCCGCGCAGGAGCGCGACATCGCCCACATGCAGGTCTTCGTCGACAAGTTCCGCTACAAGCCCACCAAGGCCGCCCAGGCGCAGGAGCGCATCCGCAAGATCGAGCAAATCAAAAAGGAGCTCGTCATCCTGCCCGAGGGTCACAAGCACATCGACTTTAAGTTCCCCGACCCGCCGCGCTCTGGCGACATGGTCGTGAGCCTCGAGGGCGTATCCAAGTCCTACGGCGACAAACACATCTACAGTGACATCGACCTCAAGCTCTACCGCGGCGAGCACGTGGCGCTCGTCGGCCCCAACGGCGCCGGCAAGTCCACCCTCATGAAGCTCCTCGCCGGCCTGGAGCCGCCTACCACCGGTACCCGCGACCTAGGCACCAACGTCGGCATCGCCTATTACGCCCAGCACGCGCTCGAAGGCATGACCGAGTCCAACACCGTCCTGCAAGAGATCGACACCGTCACGCCCAAGTGGACCGTGCCCCAGCAGCGCAGCCTGCTGGGCGCCTTCCTGTTTAGCGACAACGACGCAATCGAAAAGCAGGTTCGAGTCCTCTCCGGCGGCGAAAAGGCTCGTCTGGCCCTGGCCAAGATGCTTGTGGCCCCCGAGGCGCTCCTGTGCCTGGACGAGCCCACCAACCACCTGGACATCGACTCGGTGGACATGCTCGAGAACGCCCTGCAAAACTTCCCCGGCACCATCGTGCTGATCAGCCACGACGAGCACCTGGTGCGCGCCGTGGCCAACCGCGTCATCGACATCCGCGACGGCAAGGTCACGGTCTACGACGGCGACTACGACTACTACCTCTATAAGCGCGAGGACCTCGCAGCCCGCGCCGCCGCGGAGGCGTCCACGGAGAGCGCGCCTGCCGCGGCCAAGTCCACCAAGGCCAGCGCCGCCCAGGCCGACACCCCCGCCGCGGCGCCTAAGCCAGCCGAGGGCAAAAAGACCAAGGAGCAAAAGCGCGCCGAGGCCCAGGCCCGCGCCGCGCTTAACAAAAAGCTCAAGGGCGTGCGCAACCAGCTCAAGAAGATCGAGACCGAGCTCGACAAAAAGCGCGCCCGCTATGACGAGCTTATGGAATTGATGGCAAGCGAAGAGCTTTATGCCGATCAGGACAAGTTCAACGCCGCGCTGGGGGAATATAACGGCCTTAAGCAAGAGCTGCCCAAGCTCGAGGACGAATGGCTGGAGCTTTCCACCCAGATCGAAGAGGAGACCGCGCGTGAACTCTCGTAAGGCCGCTGCCGTGGCGATGAGCATCATTGCCATCGCCTGTCGCATCTGCGGCATCTTTATGAGCGCAATGACTGTGCTGTTGTGCTTTAGCGGCCTCACCGCCAAGCTGCAGATCGTGGGCTTTGTCGTTGAGCTTTCGCGCGCGCTGCCGAGTGCCATCGCCGGCTACGGCGTCATCACGTCGCCTTTTGGCGGTGTGTTCCGTCTGGATTACGCCATCGTGGCCGTCATTTTGTTTGTGGCCGATTACCTGCTCACGCGCGCCTCGCGCCGCGTCCGCTAGGGGAGCACTATGTCCAGCAGCTACCTCATGAACCTGCTCGCGAGCGCCGTCGCCGTCATTGTGGGCATCGTCATTCACGAGAGCGCGCATGCCGCGGCGGCCTGGGCGCTCGGCGACAAGACGGCCCGCTCCCGTGGCCGCGTCTCGCTCAACCCGCTCAACCATATCGACCCGTTCGGTACCATTCTCCTACCGCTGCTGATGCTCGCGGCCGGCGGCCCGGTATTCGCCTTCGCCAAGCCGGTTCCCGTCTACCTTAACAACCTTAAGCACCCCAAGCGCGACGAGGTCCTGGTGAGCGCGGCCGGCCCCGTATCGAACATCGCACTCGCGTGCCTCGCGGCCGCCCTCATGCACGCAGCGTACGGCAATCTCTACACCAGCATGTCCTTTGCCGTTGCGTCCCAGATCATGAACTTCGGCGCCACGTTCATCGTGGTCAACCTTTCGCTCGCGTTCTTTAACCTCATCCCAATCCCGCCGCTCGACGGCTCGTCGATCATCGTGCCGTTCCTCAAAGGCAAGGCGCTCGCCAACTACTACCGCCTGCAGCAATACGCTATGCCCATCCTCATCATCGTGCTGTATCTGCTGCCCATGTGGACCGGCATCGACGTGATCGGCCGCTATTTCGACGTTACCGTGTATCCGCTTGCTGAGCAGCTGCTCAACTTCGCAATCGCCGGCATCTAAGGTAAACTTACGGGTCGACCGTGCAAAACGGTCGTAACATGCACCCAAACCGCGCCGCGAAGGCGCCGTCAAAGGAGGTCGAAGATGTCGTATCGCGTGTCGACGCAGGTCTACAGCGGACCGTTCGACCTGCTGCTGCAGCTGGTAACCCGCCAAAAAGTAGATATCGGCGCCATCTCCATCAGCGAGGTTGCCGAGCAGTACCTTGCCGAGGCCGAGCGCATCGAGGCGCTGGACCTCGACGTGGCGAGCGACTTTTTGCTGGTCGCGGCAACCCTTTTGGACATCAAGGCCGCCTCGCTGGTGCCCCAGGAGGCCCCGCGTAAAATCGATGACGACAATGGCGAGTTCGACGAAGACCTCGAGGAGCTCAGCACGCTCGACGGCGACGCCTTGCGCGAGGTCCTGATCCAGCGCCTGATCGCCTACAAGCAGTTTAAAGGCGCGGCGGCAGCCCTTGGCGCGCGGATGCAGGCCGAGAGCCGCATGCATCCGCGTGTGGCCGGCCCCGACCCCGAGTTCCTGGGGCTCATGCCCGACTACCTGGCTGGCATCACCCTGCGCGGCCTGGCCGTCATCTGTGCCGACCTGGACGGCAAGCGCCAGACCTTCCTGCTGGAGGCCGAGCACGTGGCACCGCATCGCGTGCCGCTCGACCTGACCGTGGCCTCGGTCGACCGCTTTACCATGGCGCGCCAAACCTGCACCTTCCGCGAGCTGCTGGACGGCGACGCCACCACCGAGCAGCTCGTCGTCACCTTCCTGGCCATGCTCGAGCTCGCCAAACGCGGCTCGCTCACGCTAAGCCAGGACGAAATCTTTGGAACCATTCGAATCAACCGCGTCGAGGGCGCCGAGGCCTATGTGCCCGGCGAGGGCCCCGAGCTCACCGAATAGGAGCGGCAACCATGTCAACCCTTTCAACGCTGGAGGCAAACAGCCTCAAAGGTGCCCTCGAGGCGCTGCTGCTGGTTTCGAGCGACCCGGTGAGTGCGCCCGCGCTGGCCGGCGCACTGGATATCGCCCCCGGCGAGTGCGCATCGCTTTTGGCCGAGCTCAAAGTTGAGTACGAGGAGGCCAATCGCGGCTTTCAGCTGCGCGAGGTCGCCGGCGGCTGGCGCCTGTTTACGCACCCCGCCTACCACGACGTGGTCGAGGCCTACGTGTTGAGCTGGGATACGCAAAAACTGTCGCAGGCGGCGCTCGAGACCCTGGCCGTCATCGCCTACCACCAGCCCGTCACGCGCGAGGTGGTCAAGGGCATCCGCGGCGTCAACTCCGACGGCGTCATCGCGTCGCTCGTGGACAAGGGCCTGGTGCGCGAGCTCGGCCGCGACCCCGAGCGCGGTCAGGCCATCATCTACGGCACGACCAACGCCTTCTTGGAAAAGTTCGGCCTGCGCTCCACCCGCGATCTGCCCGATCTGGAGCAGTTTGCCCCCGACGAGCAGTCGCGTCAGTTTATCCGCGAGCGCCTGAGCGGCCGCAGCATTCAGTCCACGCTCGAGGAGCAGGCCGAGGACCTGGACGAAGAGCGCGAACTGCTCGATACCGATGTTGAAGATGTTGAGGCAGTCGAGGACTTGGAGACCCTGGTCGTCGACGAGACCTCGGAGGGTTTGCATGACGAGGACTAACGAAGTAGGGGAGACGCACATCGCCGGCGTCTCGGGTGCGCCTGCGGCCGACGCCCAGCCCGTCTACCCGCATACCATGCGCTTGCAGCGCTTTTTGGCGCGCGCGGGCGTGGCGAGCCGCCGCGGCTCGGAGGACCTGATGACCGCCGGCCGCGTGACTGTTAACGGTGAGGTCGCGACCGAACTGGGCACCAAGGTCGACGTCGACCGCGACCATATCGAGGTCGATGGCATGCCCGTCAAGCTCAACCAGGGCGCCGTGTACCTGATGCTCTATAAGCCGACGGGCTACCTCACCACCATGAGCGACCCTCAGGAGCGCCCTTGCGTGGCCGACCTGGTCCCGCGCGACCGCTTTCCGGGGCTCTTCCCGGTGGGTCGCCTGGACCGCGACACCACGGGCCTTTTGCTCTTTACCACCGACGGCGACCTGTCGCAGGATCTGCTGCACCCCAGCAAGCATGTTTACAAGACCTACCAGGCGCTCGTGGACGGCAACCTGACCGATCGCGACTTGGAACCACTCCGTCGTGGCATCGAGCTCGACGACGGCCTGTGTCAGCCGGCGATCTGCCGCGTCATTAACGCGCGCGAGGCCGAGGCCGTAGCTCCGCAAGGCGTTAAGCCCGGCACCACCGCCGTGGAGGTCATCATCCGCGAGGGCCGCAAAAACCAAGTCAAGCGCATGCTGAGCAAGATCCACCATCCGGTGATCCGCCTGCACCGCTGTAACTTTGCCGGCCTGGAGCTCAAGAACGTGGCCAAGGGCTCGTGGCGCGAGCTCACCGACCGCGAGGTACAGATCCTCAAGGCCGGCGGCATTCCGCCCAAGCAGGCCGCCTCCAAGCGCGCCGCCGCGCCCGCGACCAACACCGCAAGCCGCACGCGCCACCACGGCAGCCACGGCTCCGCGCCCAAGCGCAACACCTACTGCGAGCGCTACACGGGCTAGTCAGTCCGCCAAGCCGTAGCGTCTGCGTACCATACCAGCACGTCAACCACCGAAAGGAAGCATTGCATGATCGTCGCTATCGACGGCCCCGCCGGTTCCGGCAAGTCCACCATCGCCAAGGAGATCGCCCGCCAGCTGGGCTTTAACAAGCTCGACACGGGCGCCATGTATCGCGCCGTCACCTTCGCCGCGCTCGACCGCGGCATCGACCTGGACGATGAGGCTGCCATCGATGCCCTCGCCGAACAGATCGAGATTCGTTTTACCAACGGCACCGGCGAGGACACGCGTCTGACCATCGACGGCGCGGACGCCTCGGCCGCCATTCGCACCCCGCAGGTCGATGCCAACGTGTCCAAGGTCTCGGCCTACCCGGGCGTACGCGCCGCCATGCTCATCCACCAGCGCCGCGCCGCCGAAGACCGCGACATCATCGCCGAGGGTCGCGACATCGGCACCGTTGTATTCCCCAACGCGCAGGTCAAGGTGTTCCTGACCGCCGACCCGCGTGAGCGCGCCCGCCGCCGCGTGCTGCAGCGCCACCAAAACGACGCCCAACCGCTCAGCGCAGAGCAGCTCGAGTCCGAGGTCGACGAGACCCTCGACGCCCTCAAGCAGCGCGATAAACTCGACAGCAGCCGCGAGGTCGCACCGCTCGCGCCCGCCGAGGACGCCGTGCACGTCGACTCCACCGCCCACACCATCGACGAGGTCGTCCACATTATCGAGGACCTCATCAACCAAAGGAGGTAGCCCATGCGCCTGTTTAAGCAGACGCCCGAGGATTACTACAACGCCCCCTACACCGAGTTCCCGGCGCTCATCCGCGCCGTCGTCGTGGTGGTCATGGCTATTCTGTGGGCATTCTCCAAGCTCATGTGGCGCTGGAAGGTCGAGGACGCCGACCTGCTGTTTGAGCGCCAGGAGGGCCGCGGCAGCGTGGTCATCTGCAACCACACCTCGATGGCCGAACTCTTGGCCGTGGAGACGGCGCTGTTCTTTGGCGGCCGCCGCATCCGCCCCATCTTTAAGTCCGAGTTCGCCAAGAGCAAGATCATACGCTGGGCCTTTAGCCGCGTGGGCGGCATTCCCGTCGAGCGCGGCACCGCCGACATGAAGTGTCTGCGCGCCGCCCAGCATGCGCTGCAGCGCGGCGAGGACGTCCTGATCTTCCCCGAGGGCACGCGCATCCGCTCGCGCGAGATCAAGCCCGAGGTCCATGGCGGCTTTGCGCTCATCGCCCAGATGGGCAAGGCGCCCGTCAACCCGCTCGCCATTTGTGGCTGGTCCGATATCACTCCTAAAGGCAAAAAGCTCATGCGTCCCAAAAAGTGCTGGATCCGCGCCGGCAAGGCCGTCTCGCTTTCCGACGCACCGGCCGAGCTCAAGCGCAAGGAGCGCCTGGCCTGGTTTGAGTCCGAGGCCATGAGTCGCGTCTACGCCATGCGCGACGACCTGTGCGCCGAGCACCCGGGCAGGTTCTAGCCATGGGTGAGAACGTCATGAATACCGCTGCGGCCGCCGCAGAGGAGGTCGTCCCCACCATCGAGATCGCTGCCCACGCGGGCACCTGCTACGGCGTGCAGCGCGCGCTCGATATGGCCCTGGCGGCCGCCCCGCAGGCGGGGGAGAACGCTCAGATCCACACCCTGGGTCCGCTCATCCATAACCCCATCGTGGTGCGCGAGCTCGCCGAGGCAGGCGTTGGTCTGGCAGACACCTTGGACGACGCCGCTTCGGGCACCGTGATCATCCGCGCCCACGGCGTGGTGCCGCAGGTGATCGAGGCCGCTCGCGAGCGTGACCTTACCGTAGTCGACGCCACCTGCCCATACGTGAAGAAGGTCCATGTGGCGGCCGAGCGCCTGGTGCGCGAGGGCTACCGCGTAATCGTCGTTGGCGAGCCGGGCCACCCCGAGGTCGAGGGCATTCTGGGCCACGCTGGTGATGACGCTCAAGTCGTGAGTTGCGCCGCCGATGCGGACGCACTGCCGCTCAAGGGCAAGGTAGGCTTGGTTGTGCAGACCACCCAGACCGCGCAGAACCTGGCCGAGGTTGTGGCCTCCATCACCCCGCGCGTGCAGGAGCTGCGCGTGATCAACACGATCTGCGCCGCCACGAGCGAGCGCCAGCAGTCAGCCGCAACCCTTGCCAACCGCTGTGATTGCATGGTCGTCGTGGGCGGCAAAAATTCGGGCAACACGCGTCGCCTGGCGCAGATTTGTGCCGATGCCTGCGAGCACACGCATCACATCGAGGAAGCTTCCGAGCTCGAGGCCGCATGGTTTGCCGACGCGCGCCACATCGGCATCACCGCCGGAGCCTCCACCCCGCAAGAACACATCGAACGCGCCGTCGAGCGCATCAAGGAGCTTTGCCGCTAGTTATGGACCAGACCGTACCCGCATACGCCGCCGAGGTGGCCGATTACGGGCGCAGCCGCGACCCCGAGCCGGGTGAGGGCGCGCTCGTTAAGAACGTGCGTCCCGAATCGCCCGCATGGGATGTGGGTATCGAGCCGGGCATGCGCGTGCTCACGGTCAACGGCGAGCAGCTCACCGACATGATCGTGTGGCTCTGGGAGGCCGACGACGACACGGTCGACCTCGAAGTTTTCGACCCGCGCGACGGCACCGTCACCCCCGTCGAGCTCGACCGCTTCCCGGGTGAGGATTGGGGCCTTGAGTTCGACGGCCCTATCTTTGATGGCATGCGAACCTGCGTCAACGCCTGCGTGTTCTGCTTTATGACCATGCTGCCCAAGGGCGGTCGCTCCACGCTCTATATCCGCGACGACGACTACCGCCTGAGCTTTTTACAGGGTAACTTTGTCACGCTCACGAACCTTTCCGACGAGGACGTGCAAAACGTTATCGATCGCAACATGAGCCCCATGAACGTGTCGGTCCATGCCGTGAGCCCCGATGTCCGCCGCCGTATGATGGGCCGCAACGCCCAGCGCGGCATGGACGTGCTCGAGGCCATCATGGCAGCCGACATCGAGATTCACGCGCAAATCGTGCTGTGCCCCGGCATGAACGACGGCGAAGAACTGCTAAAGACGCTTCGCTTTTGCGAGGATCACGAACAGATCACGAGCCTGGGTATCGTGCCGCTCGGTTTTACCAAGCATCAGAACCGTTTTAGCTGGTCCTACAGCGACAAGCCCGAGCTCGCGCGCGAAACCATTGCCATGATCCGGCCTTTCCAGGACCGTGCCTTCGAGCGCTTTGGCCGCCACACCTTCCAGATGAGCGACGAGTTCTATCTGGACGCCGGCATCGAGCCGCCCGAGGCGGACTTTTACGACGGCTACCCGCAGTACTATGACGGCATCGGCATGATCCGCTCCTATCTGGACGAGACCGACAACGTGCTCGCCGCCGATGCCGAGCGCCTGACCCGCGTTCGCGAGGGAATCGCCGCCCGGGGCCAGCGCTTACTGTGCCTTTCGGGCGCCAGCGCGCGCGATACGGTCGCGCGCTTTGTGGAATCGCCGCACGGCCTCGCCGGCACCGTCACGGCCATCAAGAACCGCTACTTTGGCGGCAACGTGGACGTGACCGGCCTCATTGTCGCGAGCGATATCCTAGAGCAGCTGCCGCAAGACCTGTCGGGGGTTATGCTCTTTGTGCCTAAGCTCATGTTCAACGCTGACGGCATGACGCTTGACGAGTATCATCGTGACGATTTACTCGCAAGCCTTACCAGTCGCGGCGCCGAGGTTCATGTGGTGTCGACCATGCCGCATGAGCTGCTCGATACCCTGGAGCACATCCTTGGCATTGTGCCTGTCGACTCTACTAATTCCGCTGACCCTACCCATTAAAGGAGAGCAGATGAAACCTATCGTCGCCGTCGTCGGACGCCCCAACGTGGGCAAGTCCACGCTCGTTAACCGCCTGGCCCAGACCTCGGACGCCATCGTCCACGAGTCGCGCGGCGTCACGCGCGACCGCTCGTATCACACGGCCGATTGGAACGGCCGCGAGTTCACCATCGTCGACACGGGCGGCATCGAGCCGCTCAAGAGCGACGACGTCTTTGCCACGTCAATCCGCGACCAGGCACTCGCCGCCGCCGAGGAAGCCGCCGTCATCCTGTTTGTGGTCGACGGCCGCACCGGCGTCACCGAGGAAGACGAGTCGGTCGCCCGCATGCTCAAGCGCTCCGACAAGCCGGTCTTTCTGCTGGTGAACAAGCTCGACAACCCCGATCGCGAGAACGACAACATCTGGGAGTTCTATTCGCTCGGCATCGGTGAGCCCACGCCGCTCTCGGCCCTGCACGGCCACGGCACGGGCGACCTGCTCGATGACATCGTGGCCCTGCTCCCCGAGGAAGAGGACGAGGTCGCCGACGAGTTCCCCGATGCGCTGAACGTGGCCATCATCGGCCGCCCCAATGCCGGTAAGTCGTCGCTGTTCAACCGCATTCTGGGCGCCGACCGCTCCATCGTGTCCAACATTGCCGGCACCACGCGCGACGCCATCGATACCGTCGTCGAGCGCGACGGCAAGCACTACCGTATGGTCGACACCGCGGGCATTCGCAAGAAGAGCACCGTGTACGAGAACATCGAGTACTACTCCATGGTCCGCGGCCTGCGCGCCATCGACCGCGCCGACGTGGCACTGCTCGTCGTCGACGCCTCCGTGGGCGTCACCGAGCAGGACCAGAAGGTCATGGGCCTTGCCATCGAGCGCGGCTGCGCCATCGTGGTGCTGCTCAACAAGTGGGATCTGCTCGACGATGACCGCAAGCGCGAGGCCTGCATGGAGACCGTCGACCGCCGTCTGGGCGTCATGGCTCCCTGGGCCCAGTACCTGCGCATCTCTGCCCTCACCGGCCGCAGTGTCGAGAAGATCTGGGCCATGGTCGACGCCGCCGAGAAAACGCGCTCGCAAAAGATCTCCACCTCGCGCCTCAACACGTTCCTCACCGACCTGCGCGAGTTTGGCCACACCGTGGTGGACGGCAAGCGCCGCCTGCGCATGCACTACGTGACCCAGACGGGCGTCAACCCGCCGACGTTTACGTTCTTCGTCAACCACAGCGACCTGGTCAACGATACCTACCAGCGCTACGTGGAGAACCGTATGCGCTCGACCTTCGACTTTGCCGGCACGCCCATCCGACTCTTCTTTAGGAAGAAGGAGCAAAAGGATGCTTAATCCGATTCTGCTGACCGCCATCTGCGCCGTGGTCTCGTTCTTTATCGGAGCGATTCCGTTTGGCCTGATCCTGGGCCGCGTTTTCAACCACACGGACATTCGCAAGGCGGGCTCCGGCAATATCGGCACCACCAACGCCCTGCGCGTGGCCGGCCCCAAGGTGGCCGCACTCACGCTGCTGCTCGACTGCCTGAAGGGCGCCATCTGCGTCCTTATCGCCCGTCTGCTCATCGCGAGTGTGGGCTATGGCTTCCCTGTGAGCATCATGGCTCCCGGCGCTCCGGGCGACTGGATGCTCGGTGTCATCTGCCTGGCAGCGGTGTGGGGACACATCTTCTCGCCCTACCTCAACTTCCATGGCGGTAAGGGTATCGCCGTGGGACTGGGCGTGATTCTTGCCTGGTACTGGCCCATTGGCCTGTCGCTGCTGGGCATGTTTATCGTGGCCGTCGCCATCACCAAGTACGTGTCGGTGGGTTCACTTGCCGCCGCCATCGGTCTTCCCATCGCTGCCTGCGCGGTCTTTCCGTACAGCAGCCTGGGCCTCAAGTTTTGCATGGCGATGATCGGCATCACCGTGGTGTGGGCCCATCGCGCGAACATCAAAAAGCTCATGACCGGTAAGGAGTCCAAGCTCTCGTTTACCAAGCGCGTCACCGAGCCCGACGATAAGTAGGAGAGAGTCATGAATGTTGCGCTGATTGGCTCCGGCTCCTGGGGAACTGCCGTCGCCGGCCTTGCGGCCGCGCGAGCCGAGCGCGTGACCATGTGGGCCCACAGCGAGCAGACGGCCGCCGGCATTAACGGCGAGCACCGTAATCCCCGCTATCTGGTGGACTACGTGCTGCCGGAAAACGTTGTCGCCACGACGGACCTAGCCCAAGCGCTCGACGGTGTCGAGGCTATCATCTTTGCCGTGCCTTCGACGCATCTGCGCGACGTCTGCCACCAGGCGGCGCCGTTCATCGCGGACGAGACGCCGGTTCTGTGCCTCACCAAGGGCATCGAGTCCGAGTCCGGCCTGCTCATGAGCGAGGTTATCGCCAGCGAGATCGGTAACGAATCGCGCGTTGGGGCACTTTCGGGCCCCAACCACGCCGAGGAGATCTGCCGCGGCGGGCTTTCGGCCGCCGTCATCGCCAGTGAAGACCAGCAGGTGGGGGAGACCTTTAAAGAGCTGCTGCTTTCCACGGCCTTCCGCATCTACCTGTCGCAGGACATGACTGGTGTCGAGGTCTGCGGCGCCATGAAGAACGTCATTGCCATCGTATGTGGCATCTCTGCCGGCTCGGGTGCGGGCGATAACACACTCGCTCTCATCATGACGCGCGGCCTGGCCGAGATCAGCCGCCTAGTGCACGCCCGCGGCGGCCTGGCCATGACCTGCATGGGACTCGCCGGCATGGGCGACCTTATCGCCACCTGCACTTCGGAACATTCGCGCAACCGCACCTTTGGCTACGAGTTCGCTCATGGCGTGTCGCTCGAAGAGTACCAGGCACGCACGCATATGGTGGTCGAGGGTGCCGTCGCGGCCCGCAGCGTGAGCGAGCTCGCCCGTTCACTGGGCGTAGACATTCCGCTCACCTTTGCCGTGGAGCAAACGCTCTACAACGGTGTTACTTTGGATAGGGCGCTCGAGATTCTTACCGATCGCGTACCCTCCCAAGAGTTCTACGGACTCACCGACTAGTGCAGAAAGGCTTCTACCATGGGTTCCATCAAAATCGCTCCGTCCGTCCTCTCAGCCGACATGGCCAACCTCAAGGGCGAGCTCGACAAGATCGCCGGTGCCGACTACGTGCACTTCGACGTCATGGACGGTCACTTTACCGGCAACCTCACCTTTGGCGTTGACATCCTCAAGGCCGTCAAGCGCTCCACCGATGTACCGGTCGACGCGCACCTCATGGTGTCGAACCCCGACGAGACGGTCGATTGGTACGCCGACGCCGGTGCCGATATGATCACCGTGCACTACGAGGCCTCCACGCACCTGCACCGCACGCTTACGCATCTGCAGCAGCGCGGCGTCAAGGCCGGCGTGGTACTCAACCCCGCAACGCCCGTCTGCGTGCTCGAGAGCATCATCGACGTTGTCGACATGGTGCTGCTCATGAGCGTGAACCCAGGCTTTGGCGGCCAGAGCTTTATCCCTGGTACTATTGCCAAACTGCACGAGCTTACGGCCATGTGTGAGCGCCACGGCGTTTCGCCCCTGATCGAGGTCGATGGCGGTATCTCTTCCAAGAACATCGCCGAGATCGTCAAGGCCGGCGCCAACGTGCTCGTAGCCGGCTCCGCCGTATTTAAGTCCGAAGATCCCGCCGCCGAGGTTGCGCTGCTGCAGAAGCTGGGCAACGAGGCCGCACAGGAGGCATAAACCCTTATGACCGCAGGTCAAAACCGCATACCCGTGAATCTTGACTATGCCGCCTCGACGCCCATGCGCGCCGAGGCGCTCCTTGCGCAGCGCGAGTACGACGACAGCGAGCTTGCCGGCGTCAACCCCAACTCGCTGCACTCGCTCGGCCGTAAGGCCGCCGCACGCCTGGAAGTCGCCCGTCGCGAGATCGCCCGTAGCTTTGGCGTACGCGTTCGCCCGTCCGAGATCATCCTTACCAACGGCGGCACCGAGGCTAACCAGCTGGCGCTGCTCGGTCTTGCCGAGGGCGCTCGCCAGCGCGATCGCAAGCGTGATCGCGTAATCGTTTCGGCCATCGAGCACGATTCGATTCTGGACAACCTGCCGCTGCTGCGTGCCGCCGGCTTTACCGTCGACCTGGTGCATCCCTGCCGCGCGGGCTACATTGAGCCTGCCGCGCTTGTCGAGCTGTTGGGCGACGACGTTGCGCTTGTGAGCGTTATGGTCGCCAACAACGAAACCGGCGTGGTGCAGCCCATCCGCGAGCTGGCCGCCGCCGCACATGCTGCCGGCGCCTTGTTTCATACCGATGCCATCCAGGGCTACTTGCATATTCCGCTCGATGTCACCGAGCTGGGCGTCGACGCTATGACCGTTGCCGCGCACAAGATCGGCGGCCCCGTGGCTTCCGGCGCGCTCTACCTTAAGAACCGCACGCCGCTGCGTCCGCGCATCTTTGGCGGTGGACAGGAAGCCGGCCGTCGTGCCGGTACGCAGGATCTGCGCACGCAGCTGGCTTTTGCCGCTGCCGCCCGCACGCTGGCGCCCCACGTGGCCCAGGAGCGCGAGAAGTTGCAAACCCTTTCCGACAAGCTCTATGCCACGCTTACGGCCCATCCGCGCATTCACGCCACCATGGGCGACTACGCACATGCCGACCGTCTGCCCGGCATGGTATCGATCTACGTTGACGGCATGGACTCCGAGGAGCTCATCATCAAGCTCGACGCCGCCGGCTTTGAGGTTTCGGCCGGATCGGCTTGTTCGAGCGGCAGCATGGACCCGAGCCACGTGCTCAGCGCGATGGGCATCGGCCGCGAACAGGCGCTAGGTGCCTTGCGCATCTCTTTTGATGACCGCGTGGATCCGAGCGATCTGGACGACTTTGCAAGTGCGCTGCTCTCGATCGTAGGTGCCGCATGATTGTCTCCGAGCTTGAACGTGCGCTGCTGGCGCGCTACCCCAAGGCGGACGCCGAGGGCTGGGATCATGTTGGGCTATCTGTGGGAGATCCCGCTGCAAAGATCACCGGTGTTGCCTGCGCACTCGACGCGACCGAGGCCAACGTGCACCGCGCTCTCGAGGCGGGCGCCAACGTGCTGCTGACGCATCATCCCATCTATATCAAGGCGCCCGAGGCCTTTTGTCCGGCCGACTCCGCGCGTCCCCAGTGCAGCGCTGCGCTGTACGAGGCAGCTCGTTGCGGCGTGAGCATCATCTCGCTTCACACCAACCTGGACCGCTCGCACGAAGCGCGCGTTCGCCTGAGCGATTTGCTGGGCGCAGAGCCCATGAGCTCGCTGGAGCATGTGGACGAGCCTGAGCTCACCGGTCTGGGCGCACTTGCGACCCTCCATGACGCCTGCAACCTGCGCGATCTCGCCAATCGTGCCGCCACGACCTATGGCAGTGACCCGCGCGTATGGGGCGAAGCCGAGCACCCGTGCCGCACCGTTGCCATTCTGGGCGGCTCCCTCGGCGATTTTGGTGAGCTTGCCATCGCCGCAGGCGCAGATGTTATTGTGACTGGAGAAGCTGGCTACCACGTGGCGCAGGACCTTGCCTTGCGTGGCCTGGGCGTGATACTACTCGGCCACGACCGCTCCGAAGAGCCGTTCGTGGATATCTTGATGAACTCTGCAGTTGACGCCGGGGTCGAACCCCGTCATGCGATTAAAATACTGAACCCTTGCCAATGGTGGACTGTGACAAAAGGAGAGAACTTATGAGCGCCGGCGCTACGCTACTCAAGCTGCAACAGATCGATTTGGAGCTCGCCCGCAACAAGAGCGAACTTGCCAATATGCCGGAGCTCAAGGAGCTCGCCTCAAAGCGCAAGACCTATGTGAAGCTCAAGTCCGAGATGACCAAGCTCTACGCCCAGCGCAAGGATCTGGACATTGAGCTCGACGATCTCAACACCACCGAGATTCAGACCAACAACGCCATTGAGGCCGCCAAGAAGCGTCACGTTGATGGCTCTGACTACCGCGAGGTTCAGGACCTGGAGAACGAGCTCGCCACCCTGGCCAAGCGCATGGACAAGATCGAGCACACCCGCAAGGATGTCGTTGTCGCCCATAAGGAGGCGCTCGACCGCGAGGCCCGCGCGCAGGCCATCATCGCCAAGTTCGAGGAGGGCGTGAAGGCTGATACCAAGGCCGCCCGCGCCAAGGCCGCCGACCTCCAGGCTCAGATTGACGCCGCTACCAAGGAGCGCACCGCCCTTGCCGCCACGCTGCCGACCGACGTGCTCACCGACTACGAGCGCCTGCTTAAGCAGTTCCGCGGCCTGGCCGTCGAGACCATCCAGGGCAACATCCCCACCATCTGCCACACCGCGCTGCAGGCATCGTCCATGAGCGACCTCAACCACGACGGTAGCGAGATCGCGCACTGCCCGTATTGCCACCGCCTGCTGGTGCTTCCCAGCAAGGAAGCCTAAATGATGACGGCGGCATCCAACAATTCAATGCAACTTGAGGGAAAAACGATCCTGCTGGGTATTACCGGCGGGATCGCCGCCTATAAGTCGTGCAATATCGTGCGTCTGCTGCAAAAGCGCGGAGCACGCGTCAAGGTCGTTATGAGCGAGCATGCCACGGAGTTTGTGGGGCCGCTCACCTTCCGCGCGCTCACCAATGAGCCCGTTGCCGTGGGTCTGTTCGACGACCCCTCCGACCCCATCCACCATATCTCGCTGGCGCAGGAGCCCGACTTGGTGGTCGTGGCGCCCGCGACGGCCAATATCATCGCCAAGATGGCCAACGGCATCGCCGACGACCTCATCTCCACTACGCTGCTCGCCACGCCGCGACCCATTGTGATCGCGCCGGCCATGAACAATGGCATGTGGAAGGCGCCGGCGACGCAGGCCAATATGGCCACGTTGCGCGACCGTGGCGTCCATGTGGTGGGACCCGGCAGCGGCTACCTTGCCTGCGGCGACGTGGACACGGGACGCATGAGCGAGCCCGAGGACATCGTTGAGGCCATCTGCGAGGTATTCAACCCCGCGCCCCAGGACCTCGCAGGCAAGCGCATCGTCATCACTGCCGGACCCACGCATGAGCCGATCGACCCCGTGCGCTTCATTGGCAACCGTTCTTCGGGCAAGATGGGTATCGCCCTGGCGGGGGAGGCCGCACGTCGCGGTGCCGCCGTCACGCTCGTGCTGGGACCGACATCGCTCGACGTTCCCCACGGCGTAGAGTGCGTGCGCGTGCAGACCGCCGCAGAGATGCTGCAGGCGGCGTTAAACGCCTTCCTGACGGCCGACGCTGCCATTTGCGCGGCAGCCGTCGCCGACTACACGCCCGCGGCCCCTGCGGACCACAAGCTCAAAAAGGCTAATGAACGCTTGAATCGCATCGAGCTCGTCGAGACCGTTGATATTTTGGCCGAGCTTTCGTGCCAAAAGGGAGAGCGGTGCGTGATCGGCTTTGCAGCCGAGACCGATAACGTCGTGGAGTACGCTGAGCGTAAATTGGCCCGTAAGGGTTGCGATGCGATCATCGCCAACGATGTCACGCGCGCCGATTCGGGCTTTGGAACCGACACCAATAAGGCCTGGATTGTTAGCACAGCAGGGACGCAGGAACTTCCCGTGCTAACAAAACCCCAGCTCGCAGATACAATTTTGGACTTGCTCAAAAATAATTAAAAAAGTTCTTGCACAAGGCCAAAGTTTCGGGTTAATATACTCCCTGTTGCGAGCGAGAGCAGAGCAACAAACAAAAGCTTCGGGACGTGGCGCAGCTTGGTAGCGCACTTGACTGGGGGTCAAGGGGTCGCTGGTTCGAATCCAGTCGTCCCGACCAGAAGTTTGCAGGTCAGGCACCTAGTGCCTGACCTTTTTTGTTTTAAGCAATTGCTTAATTTTGATTAAGCAACAGGGTGCCAAAAATCTACCTGCACGACAATCGCCTTTTGCGGCTACTTGCGCGTTTTGCATACGCTTGAGACGATTTATTAACGCGATATGAATCTACATACGCGTAGCTGGTATACAGCCGAGTACAGGCTGTATTTGTCGCGGCGATTTACACAGATATAGCGACTCTAACGAACAAGCGTGTCACTGTATTTATTCCAGTAGTTAACTTGATCGGTGGATAAGTGGGCTGTTGCAACGAAACGCCAAGGCGGATGGGCTCTATACGAGGACGCCGCAGAGGCAATGGCGGGGGAGTGCGGCAGGCGCTCTGAAAGCCCCTGTATGACCCCATGTCTTCTTAACTCGATAATTTGTGTTTCAAGCCATGAATCGGTCGAGCAATTGCCAAAAGAAAGGCCCATGCAGGATTGCACGGGCCTTACATCAGATCAAATTTGAGCTAGAAGCACCAAACGGGGCAGACGCAACGCCATCTCGTCGCGGCCTCGGCGAACGACATATCGCAGTCGAGGTAGACATCGAGGAAGTCGTCAGATCCCGCACAGGGGGACCGCGATGGTGGCCACCGCGCCGCCCGAGGGGCTGTTGGCGAGCGAGACGGAGCCCCCGTGGGCGCTCGCGGCCTCGGAGGCGACGTGGAGTCCGAGCCCGTAGTGGTGGCCTCCGTCGCGCGAGGAGCGGGAGGAGTCGTCTGTGAAGAGGCGCTCGAAGCCGCGTTCGAGGGCGGCGGGAGAAAAGCCCGGTCCGTCGTCGGCGACCTCGATGACGAGGCGCCCGCCCGCGACGTCGCAGGAGACAGCCACGCGCGAGCGTGCGTGCTCGGCGGCGTTGGCCACGAGGTTCGCGGCGGCTCGCGCCAGGGTGGTTCGGTCGAGCGGGGCCTCGGGCGCGCCCGCGACAGCGGGGCCCGTGGCCACGTCGAGCGCCACGCCTCGCGCCCGGGCGATCTGGGCGGCCTCGGCAAGAACCTGCTCGCAGAGCTCGGCCGGCCGCATGGGGGCCCTCTCCGCCCCGCCGGACCCGCGCGAGGCCTCGATGAGCAGGCGCACGTAGCCGTCGAGCCTTTCGACACCGCCGGCTATGTCGCGCGCGGCGGCCGAGAGGTCGGCGTCATTCTCGTCTTCCAGCTCCTCCGCCACGAAGTCGGCGTTGGCGCGCAGCACGGTGAGCGGCGTCTTGAGGTCGTGGGCGAGCGACGCCATCTGCTCGCGCTGCCCCCGCTCCGCGGCCCAGCGGGCCTCGAGCGACTCGGCGAGGGAGGCCCGCATGGCGTCCATCGCGGCGAGGACGTCGTTCACCTCGCGCACGTTGGTGCTGCCGACCGCGAAGTCGAGCTCCCCCGCGCCGACGCGACTCGCCGCCTCCGCGAGCGGCGCCATCTTGCGCGAGATCACGCGGCTCGCGCGGCGCGCCACGAGCGCGAGCGCGAGCGCGCTTCCCGCCGCAGCGCCGACGAGCATGAGGTTCTGCGGGTTAGGAAGCAGGCCGGCGAGGTCGCGCGAGACCCACTGCGGCAGGTACTCGCTGATGAGTGCGCAGGCCCCGCCGCCCTTGAGCGGGAACGCGGCGTAGGTGAGGCCCGAACCCCCGCCCTCGATCTTCACTGTGCCCGGTTCCGCGGCGAGTGCCGTACGGGCCATTTCCTTCGCGTCCTCGAGCCGCGTGCCCTCGAGGTCTGTCATCAGCACGTATCCGTCCTTGTTCAGGATGAGGTAGCGGTACGCCGTCGGCACGTCCTGCTGCCCGCAGACGCCGTCGCGTCCCAGGCCCTCCGCGACCTCGCGAACATTGGCCGGCCCCCAGCTTGCCTCGTAGACGATGCCCGCGTTGATCGCCACGGAGAGCACCATGAACGAGGCGGGCCACGCCGTGGCGACCGCCGCGAACGCGTAGGCGAAGTAGCGCGCGATGACGAAGGAGAGTGGCATGCCCCCGCGACCTCGCGCCCCGATCTTCAGAGCTGCCACTTGTACCCCATCCCCCAGACGGTCGCGATCGGATCGGCGCCGGCCTCGGAGAGTTTCCTCCGGGCGCGGCTGACCTGCATGGATATGGCCGCGTCGTCGGCGTCGCTCTCCCAGCCGAGCACCGCCTCGCGTATCTGCGCGCGGCTCATGACCTGCCCGGGGTAGCGCGCGAGGTACTCGCAGATGGCGTACTCGGTGGGCGTGAGCGGCACGGTCTCGCCGCCCACGGCGAGGTCGCGCGCCCCGAGGTCGATCCGCACCTCCCCGAAGGAGAGAGCGTGCGAGCGCGGCCGGCGCTCACGGCGTAGATGGGCCGCGACCTTTGCGCGCAGTTCCGCGGCCCCAAAGGGCTTGCGGACGTAGTCGTCGGCGCCCAGGCCGTAGGCGGCCACGGCATCCTCCTCGGCCACGCGCGCGGTCAGGAAGACGATGGGCCCGTCGAAGTCCGAGCGGATCTGCCGCACGAGCTCGAAGCCGTCGAGCCCCGGCATCATGACGTCGCAGAGCACGAGGTCGAAGCGCGAGAGGTCCATCCCCGGGACCGCCGTCGGGTCCGGCGCCCTGACGACCTCATGGCCGTCGCGGCCGAGGACGCGCGCGAGCGCGTCGAGGATCGCCCGTTCATCATCCACTGCCAGTATCCTCGCCATGTTGACCTCCTGAAACTCTCGTCGGAATTGTACTAGCGCCGCACTCAGCGGTCCAGAGCCCTGCGCGCAGCCGCGGGTGCCTCGGCCGCGTCGCACGCGCGGTAGCGCACGCCCGAGCCGTCGCGCGCCTCGATCTCGAGCCAGCCCTCGCCGTCCGACTCCCGCCCGAAGAAGATGAGCTGGAGCTCTCGGACATTGCCCCTGTCGTCCGCCGCGTCCACCAGGTAGACGTAGTTTGTCCCCGCCCCGGTGGCGTCGGCGTAGGAGCTCGCGTGGCTGCCGGGCTCGGGCGCGGGCGCCCACATGGCGATCTCAGGGTTGGGCAGCACGCGGTCTGCGATCGAGCGCAGCGCCGACCCCCAGCCGGCGTCGAGCAGGGCATTCCCGCCCAGAAGGAGCGCTGCGGAGAGGAGGGCGAGCATGGCGGCGAGCGGCCTCCTACGCATCTGCCCTCCCGTCCTCGAAGCGGCAGAACCAGGCGAGAAGGACGGCGTCGGCTGCCAGGGTGAGCACGAGGCCAGCGAGCGCAGTCGTGAGGAGTGGGCCCGCCGCGCGTGCGGCGTCGATGAAGGCCTCAACCCCGAGCGACCCCAGGCGCGCGGGCCAGGCGAGCGGCACCCAGCTCAGGGGCGTCGCCAGGGCACCGGTGAGCTCGCCGGTCATGAGACCGTGCGCAAGTCCGCCCACCGAGAAGAATGCGAGGAGCATCCCCGCCGCGCCGGTGCCGATGACGGCGTTGCGGCCGAGGCGCAGGGCCACGCCGAGCCCCAGCGCGTAGAGGGGCAGGCTGCCCAGCACGATGCCCGCCCAGGCGACCGCAAGCGGAGCGGGCCCGAGCGGCAGGCGCCCGGCGACGGCGAGCACGGCCCCGAACACGCCGAGCGCCACGGCCAGCGCGCCCGCGCCGAGCGCCGCAAGGGCGAGCAGCTTCGCCGCGACGGCGCGCCCGCGCGAGGGGACCGCCGTGAGGTTGGCGAGGCGCCCGGCAGCGCGCTCCTCGTCCACGGCGAGCCCGCAGACGATGGCGGACATGAGCGGCATGAGAGCGCCGAGGAACTGGGCGTAGGCGTCCGCGCCCAGCGCCGGGTCCCATCGGGTTACGGAGAAGTACTCGCCGCAGGCAAGACCGGCTGCCAGGCCGCAGGCGAGGTGCACCGCCGAGAGCGGGGAGCGTGCCAGGCGCAGGGCCTCGGAGAGCAGGGCCCGCGGGAGAGTCATGCGCGGCGTCGGGTCGGAGAGTCGTGTCATGGCCATCACCTCTCCTCGGAGCGCGCGAACCAGGCCGCGCCCGCCGCCGTGAGCGCGGCGAACGCGAGCGCGCAGACCGCAAGGCCCGCCAGCGTGAGCATGCCGTCCGCCGTGAGCGCCCCGCCGAGCGCCATGTCCGCCGCGAGTGGCTCGCCGCTCGGCAGCACGGGGATGAAGCTCGTGGGGATGACCATGTTCGCCGACGGCGGAAAGAGCTGCGGCAGCGGCACCAACGACCAGGCGAACCCACCCACGAGTTGCGCGGCGAGCGGGCAGAAGATGCCCGCGAGCATGCCGAGCCGCGCCGTGAGGAAGAGCCCTGCGGGGATCATCCACGCCGCGGTCACCGTGTTGACGAGCGCGCAGAGGAGCATCGTGAGCGTGCCCGCGGCCGTGAGGCCCTGCGAGGAGAACGCCGATCCCGCGAGGTAGATGCCGAAGACCACGAGGTTCGAGAGCGTGCAGAGCGCGAGGCACCAGAGCGCCTTGGCCCACCAGGCGCGCCCGAGCGGGAAGCCCAGGCCCAGAAGCCCCCGCATCCGCGTGCGAGCATCAGCCCGCGCGACGCACGCCACCACGAGCGAGAGACACACGGGCAGGAAGAGCGCGTACCAGTAGTTCCACGCGCTGAAGATCTGCACGCCCCGGTAGGGCATCGCGCCGAGCAGCGGCATCGGCAGCGCCATGAGCACGGCCAGGCGAACCGGTGCCGCGTGGCGCGACTTCAGGGCCTCGGCGCGCAGGGCCGCGAGCAGGCCGCCTTTCTCACCCGTCATGCCGCCACCTCCCCGCGCGCTCGTCGCCCTTCCCGACAGAAGCTCATGAAGAGTTCCTCGAGGTCCTGCCCGGGACGAAGCGCATCCTCGTAGGCGAGGCGCCCCCCGCAGATGATGCCGATGGTGTCCGCCATCTGCTGCACCTCGGAGAGGATGTGGCTCGAGACGATCACCGTCGTACCCGCCGCCGCGAAGCCGCGGATCTGGTCGCGCAGCTCCTCGATGCCGATGGGGTCGAGGCCGTTGGTGGGCTCGTCGAGCACGAGCAGGCGTGGCCGGGCGATCAGCGCCAGCGCGAGCCCCAGGCGCTGCCGCATGCCCATCGAGAAGCGCCCGGTGCGCTTCTTCCCGGTGTCCGCGAGGTCCACGGCGGCGAGCACCTCATCTATGCGGCTCTCGGGAAGGCCCAGCAGCGTGGTGCGCACGCGCAGGTTCTCGCGCGCGGTGAGGTTGGGGTAGAGCGGCGCCTCCTCGATGAGGCTGCCGATTGCGTAGAGGTCCTCGCGGCGCCAGGCGTGCCCGGCAAAGAGGATCTCCCCGGCCGTCGGCCGCAGCATCCCGCAGATCATCTTGAGCGTTGTCGACTTGCCGGCGCCGTTGGGACCGAGCAGCCCGTACACCTCGCCCTCGCGGATATGAAGGCTCACGTCGGCCACGGCGTCCTGCGCCTGGTCGCCGCGGCCGAAGCGCTTGTTGAGCCCGCGCGTCTCGAGCATGTAACCCATGGGTTTATCCTTTCTCTTCCGGGCGCGCGGGCCGAGCCACCGTGCCCGCACGCCTTACCTTTCGGGTTCACCATCCATGGTGGGGCGCGTTTCTAACGAAGCCGTAACGGCCGTTGGGTTCTTTTAGCGCCAACCCTTCTCGACCCGCACATCATGATTAATTTGCTTAAGGCAACAACTTTCCCGATCGGTGTAATCACCAAATCAAAACGTGTACATCAGCCATCAAAGATGCCGAAAAATGTCATATTTGGAGGCTGATGTACACAAATGCAGAATCCCGCACAACCCAGTAGCATCCTCCATATGTCTGGACTCTCTATGCTTACGCTGGATAGACATCGCCGGAACGGGTATAGTATCGAAAGTTTTGTCGTTAACCAGCGGGGGAGTCCTGTGGGCATCAAAAAGAAGATCAAAAAGGAGCTTATCGGCACTTCCGATTACCCGTCGAATAAGATCTTTACGATCTCCAATTTCATCACCTTTACGCGCCTGATCCTCACCCTGGTATTTCTGTACCTGTTTGTGACGGATAACAACCGCGTCATCGCCATCGTTATCTACGCCGTTGCCGCCTCTACCGACTGGATGGACGGTCAGATCGCCCGCATGACCAAGACGGTCTCGTGGCTCGGCAAGGTCATGGATCCCATCTGCGACCGTGCGCTGCTGTTCACCGGCGTACTTGGGCTGGTGGTTCGCGGAGAGCTGCCAATCTGGGTCTGCGTGCTCATTATTGGCCGCGACATCTATCTGGGCATCGGCACGCTTATCGTGCGTCATTATCACCGTCGCCCCATCGATGTCGTCTTTCCCGGAAAGATTGCCACTGCACTGCTCATGACCGGCTTCTCGCTCATGCTGCTCGGGTTCCCCGTTATTGACGGCCTGCATCTTTTACCTTCAACCCTTACGGCCTTCCCGGGCCTCAACGGAAGCTCGGTGCCCCTCGGCATCTTCTTTGTGTACGGCGGCGTGATCTTCTCCATGCTCACGGCTGTCATCTATTCCATTAAGGGCGGAGTGGCCATTAAACAGGCTCTCGCGCATCCCGAGGACGAGGACATCGACTTTCTGAACCCCGAAATCGAAGACTGATTCGTTGGGGTATGATTACGTACGGTTCATTATTTGCGGCACGTCCGCGATAAGTTAGGGGTTGTCATGGACAACATGGTTAACAATATGCCTCAGAATGATAAGACTGCTGACGCTACCTGCGTATTCCGCGTGCCTTCAAGTGACGTCACCGTTCCCGACCTCATGGCCAACGTGCGCATCACCGCCCCCGTTCTGTCCATCGTCAAGGGTCCGCAGACCGGTGCCGCCTTTGAGCTCGAGGACGACGTGACCACCATCGGCCGCGATCCTGCAAACGGCATCTTCCTCAATGACATGACCGTTTCGCGCAGCCACGCGCGCATTATTCGCGAGGGCCTCGGCGCTCGCATCGAGGACTTGGGATCGCTCAATGGCACCTGGGTCGACGGTGCCATCGTCAATGCAGCCCCGCTGCACGACGGCTCTTCCGTCCAGATCGGTACCTTTACGCTCATCTACCACGAGAGCACGCCGGAGCGCATCGAAACCGGTGAGTAGGGCATGGCCGAACGCAACTATCTGAGTATCGGCCAAGTCGTCAACCTACTTCGAGGCGCATACCCCGATCTTTCGAACTCAAAAATTAGATTTCTAGAGGATGAGGGGCTCATTACCCCTCATCGTACGCCTAAGGGATACCGTCAGTACTCTAAGGAGGACGTTGATCGCCTGGAGGTCATCCTGCACTTGCAGAAGACCCGTTACATGCCGCTCAACGTGATTAAGCAGCGCTTGGAAAACGCTACGGACCTGTCAACGCTCGCCTACGAGGTGGGCTTGCTGTCCGATGTTCCGCTCAAGACGGAGCCCAAGGAGACTAAGCAAAAGCTGCATCCCATCGAGACCATTCCCGATATGCTGGGCGTCGAGATTTCGTTTATCCGCTCGCTCGCCGAGAACGACCTCATTCGCATCATCAAGAGTCCGCAGAATCGTGAGCTCGTCGATGGTCGCGATTTCCCGATCATCCGCTACTGCTCCGAGCTGTCACGCTTCCATATCGAGCCCCGCAACCTGCG
Source organism: uncultured Collinsella sp. (assembly GCA_938039325.1). Classification (GTDB taxonomy): domain Bacteria; phylum Actinomycetota; class Coriobacteriia; order Coriobacteriales; family Coriobacteriaceae; genus Collinsella. The sequence goes on from CALHUX010000040.1 coordinate 35,903, forward strand.
TCAGTACGTGTCTTCCGCCAACCGCGAGTCCTCGATGTTTGAGCAGGTGCTCGTGAGCATGCTCGGCATGGACACCTCCGATGACGAGCGCGACGCCAAGCTCGAGCGTGCGTTTAAGAAGCTTCACGACCTGACCGAGGGTGTGCACACTGCGCTGCTCAAGAACCGCGTTTTTGAGTCGCTCAACGCCGTGGTCGAGGACGCCGACATCGATGCACTCGATGAGGAAATCGCTCGCTCCGAGTCCACCAAGGCCAAAAACGAAGAAACTGCCGCGCCGGCTTCGCACGAGGATTCTCTCGTAAAGCCGCTCAAGGTCGTCGCCCCTTCGCAATCCGGCACCGTCACCGCGGGCAAATAACCGCTGCCGAAATTTCGGCAACCCATTGAAAGGTCATGCAATGTACGACTTCGAATCTCAAATCGTCGACATCCCCGACTATCCCGAGCCCGGAGTCATCTTTAAAGACATCACGCCGCTCTTTGGCAATCCCGAGGCGCTCAAAGCCATGACCGATTCCCTCGCCGAGCACTTTGCCGGCATGGGAATCACCAAGGTCGTGGGACCCGAGGCTCGCGGCTTTATGGTTGGCGTACCGGTGGCTGTAGCCCTTGGCGCCGGCTTTGTTCCCGCACGTAAACCGGGCAAGCTACCCCGCAAGACGGTGAGCCAGAGCTATGAGCTCGAGTACGGCACCGATTCAATTGAGATCCATGCCGACGCTATCAGCTCTAAAGATACCGTGTTGATTCTGGACGACTTGGTCGCGACGGGCGGAACCGTCGAGGCAACAGGTAAACTGGTGCGAGATATGGGCGCAAAGCTTGTGGGCTACGGGTGTATCCTTGAGCTTGCGTTTCTCAACCCGCGCGAGAAGCTCACGCCGACTGACGACGATGTTGAGCTCTTTAGTCTGGTGACGGTGGACTAGCCGTTACCCTTAGTTACTGGAAAGGAAGCTACATGCGCACAGCAAACACGCACAAAAACATGGCACGCTGCGCTGCTACGGCAACCCTCGCTTGTGTTTTGGGCTTGGGCCTCGCGGCTCCTGCCTACGCCGATACCGCATCCGACCTTGCCGCTGCTCGTACGAAACTCGAGCAGATCGGTACCCAAACTCAGCAGATTTACGATGAGCTCGCCACGCAGACGCAGGCGCTCGATCAGACTGCCGGCGAGATCACGCAAAAGCAGCAGGAGATCGCCGATGGTCAGGCCAAGCTCTCGACCTATGTCGCCGGCGAGTACAAAACCGGCGGTCTGAGCCTGCTTCAGGTTCTGACGGGTGTCGATGATCTGAGCGATATGCTCAACCGTCTGTTCTACTACGGCAAAGTTTCCGATAAGCAGGCTCAGACCATTCAAGAGGTAAAGGAGCTTAAGCAGCAGCTAACCGATAAACAGGCCGAGCAGGAGAAGAGCGTCGCCGCCACGCAAAAGAAGGTCGACGAGCTTAATGCTCAGCAGGCTGAAGCCCAGAATGTCGTAAATTCCCTGGATTCGCAGCTGCAGGCCGAGCTTGCCGCCGAGGCCGAGGCCAATGCCGCGCTGCAGGCCGGCATCAACGCTAGCACCGCCGAGAAGGCCACGGTGAGCAACGAGACTGCCGGTACGACCGAGAACACCAACAACGGTGGCCAGACCAGCAATAACAACAACCAGGGCGGCAACACTCCGGCTCCTACGCCGGCACCTGCTCCTACACCGCAGCCCTCCACGCCCGCTCCGGCTCCGACGCCTTCTGCTCCGAGCCAGTCCGTCGATGGCGGTTCTGTTGTCTCGCGTGCATACAGCAAGCTTGGTTGCGCTTATTCCTGGGGCGGAATTGGCCCGAACAGCTTCGACTGCTCTGGTTTTGTTAGCTATTGCCTCACTGGTCGCTATTGCCGCCTGGGCACCACGGGTACCTTTATGGGCTGGACGCGTGTGTCCGATCCGCAGCCCGGTGACGTTGTGGTCAACTCGTACCACACCGGCATTTACATCGGTGGTGGTCAGATGATTCATGCTTCCGACTACAACACAGGTGTTATCATCAGCTCCGTTGCCGCCGGCATGAACAACAACTATATCTTCGTTCGCTACTAAGTATTCAGATAAAGCAAATGGATATGGACCTCGTGGCTTTGAGTCATGGGGTCCATTCATTTCCCTTTAGTGCAGGCCGCTATCTAGTTTTGAATACTAGATAGCGGCCCAATCGGTTTGCAAGAAGGCTATAATTGTTTAGGAACAATTAGAAAGGACCCTCTATGAGCTGGGCACTTATCTCAGATTCAAGCTGTAACCTCCGCGATTGGCAACCGACCGCGCCCCATACCACCTTTGCATTTTCGCCCCTCAAAATTCGAGTGGGGGAGCGTGAATTCGTCGATGACCTTTCGCTCGATGTACATGAGCTCAACTGCGCTGTTCAGGCGGAGACGAACGCTTCTTCGAGCGCTTGTCCCAGCGTAGGGGAGTGGGCCGAGCTCTTCAAATTGGCAGACAAGACCATCTGCATGCCGATCTCTGAGGGCGTGTCGGGCAGCTACAACGCGGCAGCCACGGCTCGCGATATGGTTCTTGCCGAGGAGCCCAATCGTCAGATTCACCTGGTTAATTCGCGGGCAGCAGGCGGCAAGATGGACCTGATCTTCTTGCTGTTTGATCGTTATCTTGCAAGCAACCCGGATGTCTCATTCGAGGACGCTTGCGCATACTTCGATAGCCTTGAGCAGAACAGCAAAATCCTCTTCAGCTTGTGCAATTACGAAAACCTCGCCAAAGCCGGACGTATTCCTAAGGCAGCCGGCGTCATTGCCAACAAGCTTAATATTCGCATTTTGGGCACGGCGAGTGAGGCCGGTAAAATCGAACTCGTCGGGCACACGCGTGGCGAAAAGAAGATGCTCAACAAGATCATCGACACCATGGAAGCCGAAGGTTTTACGGGCGGCGAGGTCGTTATCGACCATGTCGAGAATGAGGCAGGCGCCCAAGCACTTGCCAGCCGAATTGTGGAGCGCTGGCCAGGCTCCAAGACTATCATCATGACCTGTAACGGGCTAGATTCATACTATGCCGAAATGCATGGGCTCATTATCGGCTACGGCATGGGCGTGGCTTCGGGCCAATAACGTCCAACCAAGCAAAAATACGGGCGGAGCAAAGTGACAGATGACCCTTTGCTCCGCCCGTTTTATACGTCGGCTAGCTATTAAACCCATTAAACTTTAGATAGCTCATCAGGTACGCCTTCGAAACGAAGGATGAAACCGCACTGCGCACAAGCAGCGACTCACGCGTTACCTGATGCGCCGTATCGGGAACCGGCGTCTGCTCGACGGAAAACGCCGAACGAATCGATGCCTCGAGCTGATCGACCACATAATCGAAGGCCGTCGGGGCATCGTAGCTCAAACGCTGAATGTTAAAGAGTGCCTGCACCGCAGCAATAGGTAACACCTGCTTAAAGAGGCAGATAGCGATCAGGCGGGCAATCTGCTCGCGGCCATATTGCTTTTTGACCGGAGCAGGCACCAGGCCGACCTTCACGTAGTTATTGATCATCGATGGCGTAATGACAGGGTGCTCAACGCAAATGGACAGCGGCTCCATCCACAGCGCAACATACTCAATGACCTGGTCGCGGTAGAGCGTCACATTGGGCAACTGGTTATAGCGCGGCAGACTCAACGTATTGAGTTTACGCACGATATCGGACTGAATGAATGCATCGGGTAGCACCGTGGGCTGAATATCCTCGGGCTTAATGCTGACCGACGAATCGGACATCGGAATAACGTATTTAGCGTGGTTCATAAGAGGCCTCCGTTCGTTTTCTATATTGTATTCTAGGTTATCTAGTTTTGCATACCACATAGCCGCCAAGAAAATTGGCGGGACAGTGCACTGATGCTTCGTCCCGCCATTTAGTAAATTGATAACAACCTTACATAAGATATATTATCGTACTTATCCACAGAGAAACGCGTATGCGCTCGTTGCCGCTATGGCTCCGTCCGAAACAGCGGTCACAACCTGGCGTAAACGTTTGGAACGGATATCGCCAGCGGCAAATAGACCTGGCGTGCGGGTCGCCATGGATTCATCAGTCAGAATGCCGCCATCAGGCGCCAGGTCGACTAGATGCTCAACAAGCTCGGTATGTGGCTGCGTCCCCGTAAAGACAAAGATGCCAAACGAGCCGGGCTCAAATGACTCGGCATGAGTTTCCCCAGATGCATTGTCCTTAAAGGTAATCGTCGTTGGCATGGCTTCGCCCGATAGCTCCACAATAATAGTTTGGTACCTAACTGTAATATTGTCCTTTGCGAGTACTTTCTGAACAACACCATCGGGCGCACGGAACTGGTCGCGGCGCAGTACGATGGTCACACTGCTGGCAATGTCGGACAGGAACAGCGCCTCTTCGCATGCCGAATTGCCACCACCGATTACAAAAACCTGCTTGCCGCGGAAAAACATGCCGTCACATGTTGCGCAATATGAAACGCCACGACCGCGATACGTATCCTCGCCTGCGAAACCCGCCGGACGCGGCGTGGCACCCATGCAAGCGATAACGCTCGAGGCCAGCGTATCGCCCATATCGTGATGCACCGTAAACAACGCTGCATCGGCATCGTAATCGATACCCGTAACCATGCTCCATGTAACCTGTGCTCCCAGGCCCTCTGCATGCTGCTGAAAACGCTCGCCAAGTTCGGCGCCACTCAGGAGCGGGAAACCCGGATAGTTCTCGACCTCATTGGTTGTGGCGATCTGCCCTCCCGACATGCCCTGCTCAATCACGGTCGTCGTCAGGTTGGCACGCGCAGCATAAATGGCGGCAGCATAGCCCGCGGGGCCGCCACCGATAATCGCAACATCGATCGGCTTATCGGTAGTCATGAAGCGTCCTTTCGTTGAAACGTTGTCGTTCTTTGCGCTCGTACCCAAATTTACGTGAACGTGACACTCATGCACTACAATGATAAATCCGTATTACAAAGCTGAAGGGGAGTTATCGATGGACCAGGCGCAGACGAGTGACGACGCTCCCCTGCTCACGCACAGCACTCCCCAATCGGAGCAAACCACGCTCCTGGCTCAACAAAAACCTCTCGTGACCATCGTGCACGCCTCCGTTGGCTCGGGCCACAAGGCCGCCGCAAATGCGATAGCGCAGGCATTCGACCTCATCCGCGGCACCAATGGCATCCCCGAGGATATTGAGATTGAAGTGCTCGATATCCTTGATTTTGGACGTATTAAATTCGACGGCAATAAGACCGCGGCTTCTTTTACGGGAGCCACGCGCCCCATTTACGACCTGACCTGGCGATATACGCTTACGGGACATCTTCTCTGGGGTGGCGGAACGGCATGGTCGCGAATTATGTTCCCCGCCTTCAACGAATATATTCGTAGCCGCAGGCCCATAGCCGTGGTTGCAACGCACATCACAGCAGCCAATGTTGCCGTGGGCGCCCGCGTAATTACGGGTATCGATTATCCGGTCATCTGCGTACCGACCGACTACGAAGTCGAGGGATGGTGGCCCCACAAGGACACCGATTTATTCTGTGTTGCCAACGAATTTATGGCCGAAACGCTGCGTCCGCGCAAGGTGCTCGAGACAAAGATTCGCATTACCGGCATTCCTATTCGCGCCGGATTCGACACGGATTACGATCGCGAGGAAGAGCTAGCTAAGTTCAACCTCCCCACCGACAAGACCGTCGTGCTGGTAATGGCCGGTGCCAGCTTGCCTCAACCGTACGTTCGCTTTCGCGCGGAGATGGACCGCACCCTCCCCTTCCTACGCAGCTTCGAAGACATGCACTTTGTCTTTTTGCCGGGCAAAGACACCGAATATGCCACCCGCCTCAAAACGCTCTTCGACGCCATGAAGCTCGAAAACGTCACGGTTCTGGACTATGTCGATGATATGGCAGCGCTTATGCACGGCTGCGACCTGGCAATTCTCAAATCGGGCGGACTCACCGTCACCGAATGCCTGTGCGCACACCTGCCGATGATCCTGCTGGGCAAGTCCTATGGCCAGGAAAAGGCCAACACCACCATGCTCACCGGCATGGGCGCCAGCATGCATGTCACCACCGCACGAGAGCTCATCGTTACCCTACGTCACTTGCACGATCATCCCGAATCACTCAAAGCCCTACTCATCAACGGCGAAGTACTACGCCGCCCCCACGCAGCCGAAGACATAGCCATCGCAACCATGGAGCTCGTAGGCAAACCCCAAAAGCGCAAACGAGCCTTCTGCCGCTTCTACTGGGGCGGAAAACCCGCGCATATCCGCTAGCGTCTTTATGTCCGCTTACCTGCGGGAGGCCCCTATATATCATCCCATGCTCAAACATTCTCGCTTCGCTGCGAAACTGCGCGTGGGACGATATATAGGGGCCTCCCGCAGGTAAGCTGCGTTTACGTATTAGCAGCTATACCAGATTCCCCTCCAGTAGAATCTGCAAAGGGGAACCAGAAAATATAAATACAGTAAGTCGATGCGACAAAGGAGGCGTCCTTTTATCGCATCGACTTACTAGAAAAGTAAATATTGTTTCAAGCGAGTAACCGCCCGCCTGCCTCTCACACATATCGTTCCACGCGCAGTTTCGCAGCGAGCGAAGCGACGCGAGAATGTTTGAGCATGGAATGATATAGGTAAGCCCCGGGCGGGAGGGATACGAGCGCCCTAGGCGATGCCGCTGGAGCCGAAGCCTCCTTTGCCTCGGTCGGTTTCGTCTAGTTCTTCTACTTCTATGAGATTGACCGTGGGGACTTCTTGGATGACGAGTTGGGCTATGCGGTCGCCTTTGTTGATTTGGATGTCGTTGGTGGGATCCAGGTTGATGAGGATAACCTTGAGTTCTCCTCGGTAGTGAGCGTCGATGAGGCCCGGCGTGTTGACTATAGACAAGCCCTGCTTGATGGCCAAGCCGCTGCGGGGCTGGACGAAGCCGGCGTAGCCGTCGGGCAGGGCGATGGCCAGCCCCGTAGAGACCAGACGGCGTTCGAAGGGCTTCAGGACGCAGTCCTCGTTGGAGCGCAAATCCAAGCCGGCATCAGTGGGATGGGCGTATTTGGGAAGCTCGACGGTGGGATCGAGACGCTTTATGTTGACGGTAATGTTGGACATGGAATCACCTTAGCTTGTCGAGCTCTTGCAGAAACTCATCGACGTCTTTGAAATCGCGATAGACCGAGGCAAAGCGGATGTACGCCACCTTGTCAATCTTGGCCAAGCGCTTGAGCACCATGTCACCTAACTCATGGGACGTGACGGCCGTCAGTGTGCGAGAGCGCAGCTCGACCTCGATGTCGTCGATAATCTCATTGAGCTTCTTAGTGTCGATATCGCGCTTGATGGTGGCGCGCATCAAGCCGACGAGCAGCTTATTGCGATCGAACCGCTGCTTGGTTCCGTCTGACTTAATGACCTCGATTGGGTCTTCGCATCGCTCGAACGTTGTAAAGCGATAGTTACACGAGCAACATTCGCGACGGCGCTTAATGGTGTTATTTGACTCCTGCATACGGGAATCAACGACGCGGGTATGTGCCTTGCCGCATTTGGGACAGCGCATGGTACCTCCTCTTAAACGATAACAAGGGTACCATGCGCAGCGCGATAATGATTACGAACGAGCAGGAACCTTAAGATGCGCACCGGCGGCGAGCGAACCATGCTCCAGATGATTGACGTTACGGATCATGTCGGAAGTCTCTTGCGTGGAAAGGCCTTCGATTGGATATTCCTCGGCAAGCGACCAAAGAGAATCGCCAGTCTGAACGCGAATGGTCTCGTAGGTAATGTTGGAAACGGACTCGGCATACGCGGCGTGACGAGCGCTAAAGACCGAAGTAGCGAGGACAAAGAAGAGCGTAAGCGCAACGGCGACGGCGACAATCGTCGGAACCTTCAGGGCAACGCGGGCCGGCGCGACTACAGCCTGCTGATTGCGAGCAGGCTTTACGGTCAAAGGTTGAATGCCGGAGCGGCCACCCTGAACAACCGTAAAAGTGGGTTCTGCAGGCGTCTCGAGCTTAAGGGCGAGGTTTCCCTGGACCATATTCGTTGCGTTCATCATGTTCTCCTCTCGCGTGTTTTGCTGAGAACAGTTTTATCAAGCCGCGCGGACAAAAATGTCTAGCGCGAGAACGAATGTTCGGTTATTATTATCTTCGAACAGTTGTTCCTGTCAAGCAAAATTCGAACATTTGTTTGACATGGGTAGAGAGGATGCCCTGATGGCTCGCAAAATTACCAAGCGTCAGCAGCAAATTTACGACTTCATCAAGGAATATCAGCAGGAGAAGGGTTATCCGCCCAGCGTGCGCGAGATGGCTTCTGCCGTGGGCCTTTCCTCCCCAAGCACCGTGCACGCCCATCTCTCTGCCCTGGAGGCGCGCGGGCTGCTCAAGCGCGATGCCACCAAGCCGCGTGCCCTGGAACTCTTTAACGAGGACGGTTCCTCTGTCTCAATTTCTAAATCTGACGAGCCCACCGCACCTCGCGGAACGGTCTCGCTACCGCTCGTTGGTCGCGTCGCGGCTGGGATCCCCATTCTGGCCGAGCAGAATATCGAAGACACGTTTACTATCCCGACCGAAATCGCCACTGATCAGGGTTCCTTTATCCTTGAGGTGCATGGGAGCTCAATGATCAATGTCGGCATCTTCAATGGCGATTACATCATCGTCCGTGAACAAAAGAGTGCCATGAACGGCGAAATTGTCGTGGCCATGATTGATGGTTCGGCGACCGTCAAGACGTTCTACAAGGAGCAGGGGCGTGTGCGCTTGCAGCCCGAGAACGACACCATGGAACCTATCTATGCAACGAATCCCGTTATCCTGGGCAAAGTCGTCGGCTTGATGCGCCGGTTCTCGTAATGCAAAAACGCATAACCATATTTGATACCGTCCGCGGGTTTACGATGATTTCTATGGCAGGTTTTCACGCTTGCTATGATCTCGCCTACCTGTACGGCTGGGATATGCCCTGGTTTACCCAGTCAGTCTTTCAAGACATCTGGCGCGCCAGCATCAGCTGGGTATTTTTGTTTATCGCCGGTTGGATGTGCACCCTTTCGCGCAACAATATCAAACGTGCCGCCAAATACGCCTTAGCAGCACTCGTTGTCTGGTTGGCAACAACACTTGTCTCAGTCGACGATTCGGTTAATTTTGGCATCATCTACTGCATGGCCGCATGCACCGGCATCGTAGCGTTGACCGATCCCGTCCTTAAGAAGATAACGGCGAGATGGGGCATGCCCCTATGCCTTATGTTGTTCGCAATCACCTGGAGCATCCCCAAAACGATCTACCCTGTCCCCTACCTGGCGTGGCTGGGATTTCCGAGCCCTGGGTTTATCTCAGGTGATTACTACCCCATCATCCCGTTTATCTTTATGTATCTTGCAGGATACTTCGCCGCACACATAGCGCAGGGAATCGATAAGACCGTCCCTAGCTGGGCCTACGCCAACCCCCTGCCGGCGCTCGCCAGCCTTGGACGTCACGCTCTCCCCTTTTATCTGCTGCATCAGCCCATCATTCTGGGCATTTTGGAGCTCGTCTACTCGGTGCGATAACGCTCGAGCCGCGGTGCAATACGAGCCGGCAACTTCGCCACAATGCGAACGCCGTCCTCGAGATATTCCTCATGCAGAAGGGTTCCCTGCTCATGCACCAGCGTGATGAGAGCGCCCTCACGATACGGGATATCAGCGGAGAGCAACACATCGGTGGCAGCTGCCTCGCGAGCAATCCGGTCGACGAGATCGTCGAGCCCCTCGCCCGTTTGGGCCGAGAACAGAACGGCCTCCGGATAGCGACGACGGAAACTCAATCGATCGACGCTATCGAGAAGATCGATTTTATTGAATACGGTCAGCGTTAAACGCTCTCCGGCGCCGATCTCATCAAGCACGCGGTCGACAGCCTCCAGCTGCCGCTCATAGTCCTCGTCAGACGCATCTACGACTTTGAGAATTAGATCGGCACCCAACACCTCGGACAGCGTCGATTTAAAGGCATCGACCAGACCATGGGGCAGCTTTTGAATAAAGCCGACGGTATCGGTAATCGTCATGCCGCGACCGCCGGGCAGACGATACGAACGCGTCGTCGGGTCGAGCGTAGCAAACAGCTTGTCCTGCGAAAGTACCGTAGAGCCGGTCAGACGATTGAGTAACGTCGATTTACCGGCATTGGTATAACCGGCTAACGCGACGCGAAACGCCGGTGACTCAATGCGGCTCTTGGATTGAACATCGCGACGCTGTTCAACCTGCTTGAGCTCACGACGAAGCGCAGCGATCTTATTACGAATGAGGCGACGGTCGACCTCGAGCTGACTTTCGCCCTGACCAAAACGTGAGCCGATGCCGCCGCGCGTCTGCTCCTTGGCGAGATGGCTCCACATGCCACGCAGGCGAGGCAACAAATATTGAAGCTGTGCCAGCTGTACCTGCAGGCGTCCCTCACGCGTCTGAGCATGCAGGCCAAAGATATCCAGGATCAGTGCTGTACGATCGATAATCTTTACCGGCTCGCCCACGGCTTTCTCCAAATAGGATTGCTGCGAGGGGGTCAGGTCGTCGTCAAAAATAACGACATCGGCATCCATGCGATGCACCAGGCCGCACAGCTCTTCAACCTTACCAGAACCGATAAACGATTTAGGATACGGCTTTACCAAACGCTGCGACAAGCGTGCCACGCACCGTGCACCAGCTGTGTGGGCAAGACGCTCCAGCTCATCAAGCGAGCGATCGAGCGGCCATGCATTGTCGCGCCACTCAACACCAACTAAAATGGCACGCTCGGGCTCGGGTGCCGTGGGAACAAGGGGGAAACGGGCCATTAGGCAGCCTCAATACGATGCAGGATATCCTCAACGACCTCATCGATCGTACATTCATCCATATCAAACCACACGATACGGTCATCGCGCTTAAACCACGAAAGCTGACGCTTGGCATAACGACGCGAACGCATCTTAATGAGTTCGCGAGCCTCATCCATGCTCATCACGCCATTGAAAGCATCAATGATCTCTTTATAGCCAATTGCCTGCATCGACGTCAGGGCATCTCCCAGCCCCTGGCCCATAAGACCGCGGACCTCATCGACAAGACCCTGCTCAAACATCAGATCGACGCGCTGGTTAATGCGCTCGTAGAGCACCTCGCGATTACGCGTCAGACCAAACCATAGGGCATGATAATGCTCGTGCGGAACACTAAACTGCGACTTTTGCTGCGCATAGGAGACGCCATCATCATGCATCTCGAGCGCACGAATCACACGGCGCACGTTATGGGGATGAATAACAGCAGCCGATTCTGGATCGCGCTCGGCAAGCAAGGCATGCAGTTCCTCCTCGCCAATACGCTCGGCAAGCTCCTGATAGCCCGCACGACGATCGTCCTCAAGTTCACCCGAGGGAAAGTCCATCTCATCGAGGGCGGCCTTGAGATACAGCCCCGTACCTCCGCAAAAAACCGGCAGGCAACCCGAACCAAGGAGACGTTCAACATGCGCGCGAGCGTCGGCCTGATAAAGCGCAGCAGAATATGCCACACCCGGCTCTACAATGTCGACGAGACGCAGCGGCGCCGTGCACTCATCGGGCGCCATCTTTGCGGTACCGATGTCCATGCCGCGATAGATTTGCATCGCATCGCACGACAGCACTTCGGACGAAAGACGAGCTGCCAAACGGTCGGCAACATCACTCTTACCAACCGCCGTCGGACCGACGATCGCAACGGCGGAAAGACCTGCCCCGGGAGAAACCATTAGCGCGGCTCGCCCACAACGGAGCCGGACAAATACCAGGTCTTGGCAACGTCAACGTCAACATCAACGATCTTACCAACAAGCTGATCGATGCTGTAACCCTCGGGGATAGGCGCATGCACGGTCTGATTCTTGGGACTCTTGCCCAGCAGGACCGCGTCGTTCTTTTTACTCGTTCCCTCAATGAGCGCCGGAACCACAGTATGAAGCTCACCCTGGTTATACTCGTGTGCCGTGGTCTCGATAACCTTAACCAGACGGTTGAAACGCTCGAGAATAACCTCATGCGGCGTAGGATCGTCAATCTCGGCGGCCGGGGTACCGGCGCGCTTGGAATAGATGAAGGTATAGGCCTGAGCATAGCGGACCGTCTCGGCAAGTGAGAGCGTCTGCTCAAAGTCTTCTTCAGTCTCACCCGGGAAGCCAACGATAATGTCGGTCGAGAGCGCGATATCGGGCATGCGGTTGCGAATGCGATCGACAAGGCCCAGATAGTCCTCGCGTGTATAACGGCGATTCATCTCTTTGAGGATCCGCGTCGAACCTGACTGGACGGCCAAGTGCAGCTGCGGCATAACGACAGGCGTCTCGGCCATGGCGTCGATGGTCTCGGGCAACAGGTCCTTGGGATGCGAAGACGTAAAGAAGATGCGCTCCACGCCCGTATCGCCCACGGCACGCAGCAGATCGGCAAAACGCGGCTTGCCAAACAGATCGCGACCATATGAGTTAACGTTTTGGCCCAGCAGCGTAATCTCACGCACGCCCTGGCGCACCAAACCGGTCACCTCGTCGACAATCTCCTCGAAGGGGCGGCTCTTTTCGCGACCGCGCACGTACGGCACGATGCAATAGGTGCAGAAATTATTGCAGCCCGTCATGATGGGCACCCAGGCGTGATACTGAGTCTCGCGATGCCACGGCATGCTCATGGCATCCGTATCCTCATGCTCATTGGTGCGGATATGACGCTTACCATCAAGGAACGCCTCGGCAATGAGCTCGGCCACATGTGCAATGGAATGCGTGCCAAAGATGACATTGACGTTATCGACGTTGGTGAGCAGGCCCTCGCCATCGCGCTGCGCGATGCAACCGCCAACGGCAACCACGCGCTTGCCCGAAGGCGAAGGCGGCAGGCTTTTGCAGGAATTGCACTGACCGTACAGGCGAGTATCGGCGGCCTCGCGCACGCAGCACGTCATGAAGACAACGATATCGGCATGCGCGGGATCGAGCGCCATGAGGCAGCCATACGAATCAAGCAGACCGCTCACACGCTCGGAGTCGTGCTGATTCATCTGGCAGCCAAAGGTGCGGATAAAGTAGGTTTTACCGGCAAGAATATCGCGTACGGAACGCTGGTCCATGTGCATAAGTCCTAACGATGGGGAGCGAAACGAGGCAAGCAGAAGCTATGCCACAGGCTTAACATCATCCATGACGACGTTATCCATAGCAGCTCGATTGATCTGGTGAACATAGATAGAAAGGCGGATGGCCGTGCGCGACTCCCCGTTAATGAGGATGTCGGAGAACACGGGCGCGCAGGAAATATCAAAACCAGTTGGAATCAAAAAACCGCGCGCGATAGCAACGGCCTTAATGGCCTGGTTGACGGCACCGGCGCCGACACACTGGATGTTGACGGGTACACCATCCTTGACCATGCCGGCGATGGCACCGGCAACGGACGCGGGCGATGATTTGCTTGATACCTTCAGGCAATCCATGAAGAAACTCCTGCATTTAAAAGTACGTTTTAACTGCAATAACTGTATCGTACCGAGTGGACTCGGTAAAGGCACTATTCCTCTTTGGCAAGATCAAAGGTCACGGTGATTCGATCACGCGAAACACGAATCTTTGGGTCACCGCAAAGGTTGAGATAGTACCGGGCAGCAAGGTCATTAAAGTCGCGCTCCACAGCACGCGAAAACTGTGCCATGTCATCCTTGGCAATACGTAGCCCGCGACGATCCTTCGCGAGATCAACAGGAGCCGGCGCATGCGAGGACGAATCACGCTCGCGCAGCAGACGCGCGGTCACACCGCGAACGGGCTTAATCTGCCCTGCCAAAATGCGATGGGCCGTGCGCTCGGACATCTCAAGACCCAAACCCGAACAGATACGGATAAAGTCCTCGGCATCAGAAGCAAGGCCTAAACGATCGACAACCGGAAGCTCGCTCTCGTCATCAATGAACAGGAGACGAGACGTATCGAGCCGGCTTGACGCCTGAGCATAAAGGGTCGCGGCAATCTCAGACGGAGAACCAAGATAGACATCGCAACCACGCAACTCCTCGAGCGCAAACTCACAAGCAGCGCGAATAATATTATGCGGACCGCGAGCACAGACATAACGTCCGTCCTCATCCTTGACGGCCTGGGGCCAGCTGGACTGATCGGCACGCTCACTGAGGCGGTCGACCGCGACGCTCACCTTAAAGGCTGAACCAAGATCGACACCGGACGTGACCACACGGGCCTCATCGGTGTTCTGCTTGATCGAAAACAATGCCATGCCACGACCGTGAACGCCCCAACGGTCCATCTTCATGCTCTCGAGCTTAGAGGTAACGCGGGCATCGAAGATTCGCTCTTGCATATCCTGCGGAACGCCCGAACCGTTATCCAGAAAGACAAGGGTGCGGACGCCGTCTTCCTTGGTCGTGGCGAGATAGACCTTGTCGGCGCCGGCATCGCGAGCATTACGGAGCATTTCGATGACGATATCCTCGACATGCTGAATGTCGTGCTTTGCCTGGCGCCGCTCGGCCTCCGAAACGCGGAGGCGGACATACCCCTCGCCAAGGTTCTCCTCGACGCGAAGGTTGCCCTCCCCCGACATCGACGCGATAAATGAGATGAGCTCGTTCGCGTCGCTCATGTTATTTAGCGATATCGACAGCGCGGCTCTCGCGAATCACGACGACGCGCACCTGACCGGGATACTCCATCTCTTCCTCGATCTGATGGGCGATATCGTGAGCCAGGACCGTGGACTGGGCATCGGAGATCTTGTCCGGCTGAACCATGACGTGGACCTCGCGACCAGCCTGCATGGCATAGGTGCGCTCGACGCCGTCATGGGAGTTGGCGATCTCCTCGAGCTTCTCAAGACGCTTGATGTAGTTCTCGGCAGACTCGCGACGGGCACCGGGGCGAGAGGCAGAGACAGCATCGGCGGCCTGTACCAGGACATCGAGCACCGTGTTGGGGTCGACATCGGCATGGTGAGCCTCGATAGCGTGGACGATAACGGGCTTCTCGCCATAACGGCGGGCCAGCTCGGCGCCGATGACGGCATGCGGGCCCTCGACGTCATGGTCGATTGCCTTGCCCAGGTCGTGCAGCAGGCCGGCGCGCTTCGCAGTCACAACGTCCAGGCCAAGCTCGGAAGCCATCACGCCGCACAGATCAGAGACCTCGAGGGAGTGCTGAAGCACGTTCTGACCAAACGAGGTACGGTAGCGCAGGGCACCAAGGGTCTTGACGATCTCGGGGTGCAGGTCGTGAATGCCGGTATCGAAGGCAGCCTGCTCGCCAGCCTCGCGCACGCGCTGCTGAACCAGGTCGGCGGCCTTGTGATACATCTCCTCGATACGGGCAGGGTGAATGCGGCCGTCGGCGATGAGGTTCTCAAGGGCGACACGGGCGGTCTCACGACGGACCGGGTCGAAGCTCGAAAGAACGACGGTCTCGGGCGTGTCGTCGATCACGAGGTTGACGCCGGAAACCTGCTCGAAGGTCCGGATGTTGCGACCCTCGCGACCAATGATACGGCCCTTGAGGTCATCAGAGGGAATGTGCACGGAGGTAACGGTGACCTCGGCAGTGTGATCGGCAGCGCAGCGCTGAATCGCCAGAGACAGAATCTCCTGGGCGGTCTTGTGGCACTCGGCGCGAACCTGCTGCTCGGACTCGCGAATGATCGTGGCGGCCTCGTGGGTGACCTCGCCGCGAACCTTATCAAGGAGCTCCTTGTGCGCGTCCTCGCGGGTAAGGTCGGCGATACGCTCAAGCTCGGAGGTCTGCTTTGCGCAGAGCTCCTCGAGCTCACGGGAACGCTTCTCGACCTGACCGGCCTGGCTGGACAACTGATGCTCGCGCTTGTCGAGAGCGTCGTTGCGGCGATCGAGAGATTCCTCGCGCTGCATCACGCGGTTCTCGAGCGTACGAATCTCGTTCTTACGCTGCTTGTCCTCGGCCTCAGCGGCCTGCTTGTTCTTGATGATCTCCTCTTTAGCCTCGAGCAGAGCCTCTTTTTTGAGGGTCTCGGCCTGACGCTTAGCATCACCGATCAGGGACTCAGCCTGTGCGTGTGCCGACTGGATTTTTTCGTCGGCCTCGTGAAGACTACCCTGCTTGGCGGTGCGCATGTAGGCAATGGCGGCGATGGCACCCAAAACGATGCCAACGAGCGCTGCGATGATAGGCATGCTCACTCCTTTTTATGGATTCGTTACACAACAAAGCGAACCGTCCTTACGAACGGCTCGCGACATTTGAGTAATATGGGCGCAGCTTATGCGGGTCGGATACAGATAAACATATAAACAAACTCATCACAGATGAGCACATATCACAAAGCAAATGACAGCGTTTATCGTACGTTGAACCACAACAACTGTCAAATAAATGGCCCCAGCACGGCGGCTAAAACGCGGTGAACGGCAGGGCCACAAAACGCATACGCCTAAACCGCACATTCCTCACGTTCGGCATCGAGACGTGCCTTAACGGCATCGGCGGCGATGTGATACGAGAAGCCCTTGCCCATCAAAAACCGAACCAGTTTTTCGAATCCGCGCGTCTCTGGAACACGCCGCTTGGCGAGCAGGGCTGACGCACGCGCCAAATCGTCTTCGACGGCAAAATAATCCTCGGGATAACCGGGAATGTCGTCGAGCACGACATGACGGCGCTTGAGCTCGGTCTCGATTTTTCGCTGTCCCCAACCACGCCGCTTGCGTTCCTCGATAAAGTACGAGCAAAAGCGGTTCTCGTCTAAAAAGCGATACTCGGTGGCGCGCTCGACGGCGAAATCGATCGCGGGCTGGTGAAAGCCGTAGCGAGCCAGCTTGTCACGGACCTCACCCGTCGCATGGTCGCGGCGCGATAACATCTCGGTCACCATGGTAAGCGCACATTTACGCTCGATAAGCTGCACCGCATCACGAAAGTTATCCCAATCACAGGGAAGATCGGGGCGGTTTTTGACATACAGGCGCGCGACCCGCACGGGAATCCAAATGGACCGCTCAAAACCGCCCTCAAGCTCACAATCGATATGTGCGCAAGGCTTTTTGGACGCATACCCGCTCGAGAACAAGGAGGCCGCCTTCTTATCGGGAAAGACGACCGTGGCCTCGGTCACCGTATACGACATGAGCGTAACCGCTACTCGTCGTCATCATCGAGCATGGCGGAACCATCGATGGCGTAAAGCTCGTCAAACTCCTCAGGCGCAGGCTGATCGGTCAGCTCAACCTCGGACGGAGCATCGTCATCAAACTCAAGCCCGCAGGCAAGGCGGACCTTATGCTCAATCTCGTCGGCGCAATCGGGGTGTTCGCGCAGGAACGCCTTGGCGGCCTCGCGACCGTTGCCGAGCTTGTCCTCGCCATAGGCAAACCAGGAGCCCATCTTCTTGCAGATGCCGCACTCGACAGCCATGTCCAGAATCGAGCCCTCCTTAGAGATGCCCGTACCGTACATAATGTCGAACTCAGCAGAACGGAACGGAGCTGCCACCTTGTTCTTAACGACCTTGGCGCGCACGCGGTTACCGATAACCTCGTCCTTTAGCTTAATGCTGTCAATGCGGCGAATGTCGATACGCACCGAAGAGAAGAACTTAAGGGCGCGGCCGCCCGTCGTGGTCTCGGGGTTGCCGAACATGACGCCGATCTTCTCACGCAGTTGGTTAATGAAGATGCACGTCGTGTTGGACTTAGACAGCGAGCCGGCGAGCTTGCGGAGCGCCTGGCTCATCAGGCGAGCTTGCAAACCGACCGTGGTATCGCCGATCTCTCCCTCGATCTCGGCACGCGGCGTCAGCGCGGCGACGGAGTCGACGACGATGGCATCGATGGCGCCGGAACGCACGAGCATGTCAACAATCTCGAGCGCCTGCTCACCCGTATCGGGTTGGGAAATGAGCACCTCGTCGATATCCACGCCAATGCGCGCGGCATACGTGGGATCGAGCGCGTGCTCGGCATCGATAAATGCCACCACGCCACCCATTGCCTGAGCCTCGGCCAGGATCTCGAGCGAAAGCGTCGTCTTACCGGAGGACTCAGGACCGTAGATCTCGACGATACGGCCGCGCGGCACACCGCCGATACCAAGAGCGGCATCGAGTGCCAGAGCGCCCGTAGGAATGGCCTCGACCTCGAGCTCGGGACCACCGTCGCCGTACCTCATGATGGAACCCTGGCCGAATTTCTTCTCGATCTCTGCCTTGGTGGTGGCGATCATCTCATCGCGCTCTTTACCCGTCGTGCGAGCATGAACGGTACGTACGGGACCTGAATTCTTGGCCATGAATAGCCCTCCTCTTAACAACCTGCATCGATAATAAACGAACGGCTGTTCGTGGTCAACCGTTCAGGCCAATCATATGCAGTCGACCTTTCCAAAACCCAACCAAACGCCGACCAAACACTGACCAAATGCTTGACCATATAGGGCCAAATATGAACAAGGCAGGCAAAAATACGTCTACAACCAGCACATACGCCAAATGAGCCTAAGGTCCCTATCTCCACAATTAAGGGGCCCTAAGGCCCCTTAAAACACGTCTATTCCATAGAGTTGAGCACAAGGGCAATGCGTCCCAATGCCTCCGCGACCGCATGGGCACGAACACACGAACGGTCGCCCTCATAGTGGCAGCGCACAGAGTCCACGACCGGCACTTCCCCATCAGCCGCGCGATACGCCCAGCCAATATAGAAAGTGCCAGCCGGATCGTCCTCAGTGCCGCCGCCGGGGCCGGCATAGCCCGTTGCGCTCACTGCAATATCGCTCTGATACAGCTCCAGCGAACCCGCCGCCATCTCGCGCGCGGTCTGATGCGACACCGCGGTATAGCGGTCGAGCGTCTCCTGCTCAACACCCAAAACGCGATGCTTAATCTCATCGCAGTAGGTCACCGCACCGCCACGCAGCACCGCCGAGGCACCCGGGATATCGGCAATCGTCGAGGCGATCATACCAGCCGTCAGCGACTCAGCCGTCGAAACCGTCACGCCCCGAGCGCTCGCGCGCTCGACAATATCACGCGCCAGCTCCTCATTATGTGCGGAAATCTGCTCAAAAAAGTCCGTCATACCCACCAGGACCTAGACCGAAAAGACGATCTTGCGGCAGTTCCAGAAGTACTGGGCGCCCGAGATAACGGTCAGGACAACGGCAACGGCGTACAGGAAGCGCGACACCGAGTAGATGCCGAGCGTCAGCGCCACCGGGCCAAGGTGCAAGCCGGCCATCGCAAAAACGCACAGGTAACCGCAGATGGAGACCATCGTGGTTGCCGTCTTGTACTTGCCGAGCTTATCGGCCGCAACGACCACGCCGGCGGCACTCGCAACCATGCGAAGGGCGCTTACCAGCAGCTCTCGGAACAGGATAATAAACACGGACCAAACCGACACGGCACCAAAGTCCAAGAACAGCAGCAAGGCCGAGAACACGAGCAACTTATCGGCGATGGGATCCAAGAACTTACCGAAGTCGGTGATCTCGTTGCGTGAACGAGCCAGGTAGCCGTCGACCTTATCGGTACACGACAGGATGACGTACAGAATAAAGGCGGCGGCGGCGAGCGGGCCGTCGAAGGTGCTCCAATCCGTACCGGCAACGCTCGTGTGAGAAAGCGCCGACACGATCATGAAAACCGGGATAAAGACGATGCGCACGCACGTCACGATATTGGCGGGCGTCCAGACACTCGTCAGTTCCTTATTGCTCTCGTTAGCCACAACGCGCTCCTAGTCCACAACATGACCGATAAGCTCATAGCAGAAGCTATCGGTAAACTCGACGGTCAGAATATCGCCCACGGATGCCTCGCTGGCGTCCAGATGCACCGCGCCATCGGAATCGGGCGCCTGGAACCAGGCATGGCCGATCAGCTCGGTGCCGTCCTCGGTCTCTTCGATACCGTCAACGATCACCTGGGCGCGTTCGCCCACATGTGCGGCAGTTGCAGCAAAACCGAGCGACTCGGCCAGGTCCATGGCCTCCTGGGCGCGCTCGAGCTTGACCTCTTCGTCGACCTGACCCTCCATCTTGGCGGCCAGGCTGCCCTCCTCCTGCGAGTAGGCAAAGACGCTCGTGTAGTCAAAGCCGACGGTGTCCATAAAGTCGATAAGGTCGCGGAACTCGTCGTCGGTCTCGGTCGGGAAGCCGACCATGGCCGTGGAACGGATCACGATGCCGGGGATGCGCTCACGCAGATCGCGGAACAGGTCCTCGAGCTCCTGACGCGAACCGGAACGGCGCATGGCCTTGAGGATGCGTGCGTCGCAGTGCTGCACGGGGATATCGATATAGGGCAGCACCTCGGGCGTATCGCGAATCGTCTCGATAAGCTCGTCGGTCATGCCCTCGGGCTGCAGATAGAGCACACGGACCCAGACGTTCTGCGGACGCACGGCCTCGGCGACGGCGCGCAGCAGCTGCGCCAGATTGCGCGGCGAGCCCTCGGCGACGTCACCATCCGCAAAGTCGGTGCCCCAGATGCCCGTGTCCTGGCCGATCAGCACGATCTCTCGCACACCGCCGGCAACCAGGTCGCGCACCTCGGAGATAATGCTCTCGGCACTACGCGAGTGATAGCGGCCGCGGATGTAGGGAATCATGCAGAAGCTGCAAAAGCGGTTGCAGCCATCGGAAATCTTGACGTAGGCAACGGCACCCTCGACGGTACGCTTGACCTGAGGGATATAGGCAGCGATCTCACGCTCGACACCCAGCACGCCATCGATGACCGCCACGATGCCGTCCTCCTCGTCGGCCTTCACAAAGGCAGCAACCTCGGGCAGCTCGTCAGGCAGGTCGTCGCCATAGCGCGACGGCACACAGCCGCACATGACGATGGGGCAAGAACGAACGCCGTCCTGAACCTCGTTGGCGAGCTCGAGGGTGGTCTCGATGCTCTCGGACGTTGCGGAAGCGAGGAACGAGCATGTATTGACGATGGCGATATCGGCATCCTGCGGGTCGAATGCCTCCTCGTAGCCTGCGGCGGTCAAAAGAGAACGCATACGGTCGGTGTCAACCTCGTTCTTTGCGCACCCGAGGGTAATGTAGAGCACGGAGCCCAACGGTGTATCCATGTTGGAGAGCGGTCCTTTCGAATGATATTAGCGGTAGTTGGTGAACTGCAGCGGCTGGCCGTAGTCCTGGTCGCGCAGGAACTGGATAACGGTCTGCAACGCGTCCTTCGAAGCAGAGGAAACACGCAGCTTGTCGGCCTCGATGGTCACCTTGACCTTGAGCTTTTGGTCCTTGATGTCCTTATTGATCTTCTTGGCGGTCGCCTGGTCGATACCCTCGACGATATGGCCGAGCACGCGCACGGTGCCGCCCGATGCCGCCTGCGGAGCATCCCACGAGACAGCCTTGAGGTCGATGCCGCGCTTGATGAGCTTGGAGCTCAGAACATCGATGATCTGCTTGGAGACAAAGTCGGCCGGGGCGTTGATCATAAAGAGTTTGTCGCCCTTCGAAAGCTCGATCGTGGCGCCGGAATCCTTCAGGTCATAGCGCTGGGAAATCTCGCGCGTGGTCTGCTGGAAGGCGTTGTCGACCTCTTGCATGTTGACCTCGGACACGACGTCGAAGCTGGAATCTTTAGCCATGATGTTTCCTTTCGCGTACGAGCGGCTTAGTAGCTATCGTACGAATAGTCGGTAGAATCGGTGGGCGTCTGGCCGTCAGTTGCGGTATCGGCGCCATCCGTGGACTGGGCATCGGTGCCGTCGGTGGTATCGGCACCATCGGTGGTGTCGGTACCATCAGAACTTTCACCATTCTCGGAATCAGTCGTCTCCTTCTTGGGAACGGTGATCGTCACACGCGCCACGCCCGAGGTCTTGGTATCGTAACGGACCTTTTCGCCGTTCTTGGTAACGGTGACATCGGAAGGCTTGGACGTGGTGATCTCGATCGAGGACTCGGGCGTGTACTCCTGCTCAAAGGGGCCAGTCGCCTGGTCACCATAGACCGACTTACCGTCGACCTTGACCTCAATCCAGGCGGTCTTTCCCTTGGCAACGGAGACCTTGACCTTCGTTACCTCGTTCTCTTCCTTTTTAGCCGTCGTCTTGGTGGCGTCCGAATCGGTCGACTCATCCGTCGCATCATCGGTGTCTTCGTCCTCGTCGACCGTTTCGGTCTTCTTAGAAGACTTCTTGGGCGTCGTCTTGGTAACAGTGGGCGTCTCGGGCGTGGTCTCGGGCGTCGAAGATGCGCAGCCGCGCAGAAGTACCACGATGAGCACGATCAGCAGCAACGCCACGGCACCGATACCTGCGTAGACGATACGCGGATCGAGCCCGTTGTTTTGAGGAGCACGGGAACCGCCGCGTCCACGACTGGAACTGCTGCGGCCGCCTCCCTGAGGCATACGACCACGATTGCTATCGGAACGGCCGCGATAGCCACCCTGGCCCTGAAGGCTGCGCTGACCCGAGCGGGGCGCAAGTTCACCGCGACCTTGATAGCCACGCTGGCCCGCACGCGGAGCCGAAGAGCGCTGGCCATACGGCTGTGGTTGAGAGCGAAGACGCGGCGTCACCTGCGTGGTGTCGGCGTCCGCATAGCCACCGCGAGAGCGTCCGGTGGAGATACCACGGTGACCGCGATCGGAATAGCCGCCGTGGCCGTAGCCGGCACGAGGGTCACGCGCCACGCCGCGAGCAGCGGGAAGTGCACGGTCCTCGGGCATCGGCGTACTGCGGAACCGGTCACGCTGTGAGCGAATCTCCTCGCCCGAACCCGTCTCGGTAATATAACCGGCCTGCTGAGGACGCTGTCCATAGCGAGTCGAACGACCGCCCTGAACCATCAGGAAGCGCCCGTTATCGACAGAGGAACGCGAATTGACGTAGCCGGCGGCGTCCTGGAAACGACCGCCCTGCTGCGACGTCTCGCGTTCGTATGCCATCAGTTCGTCAAAGTAGGCATTGACGACCTCGCGCGGATTGAGGCCCAAAAAACGAGCATAGCTCGAAATCATGCCCTGCGCATAGCCGCGCGGCGGCATCGAAGCAAAGTTACCGGTCTCGAAAAACTCGATGATCTGCGGCCTGATTTTGATGGTGTTGGCGACCTGCTGAATGGAAAGGCCCATTCGGCGACGCTGCTCGAGCAGCATGTCACCAAAGCGTGCAGCCATCAGAATCCTCCAAACTCACGATCTTCACGTGCCATCTCGGCGTCGACAGATTCCAGCGCGGCAAGCCCTTCCTCGTCCAACAGGACCTCGCGCGGCTTGGAACCGTCGGGCGGGCCGACGACACCCTTTTCTTCCAGCATGTCCATAATACGCCCGGCACGCGCATAGCCAACCTTCAGGCGGCGTTGCAGGCCAGATGTGGAGCCCAGCTGCGATTCCACCACAATATGGGCGGCTTCCCAAATGAGCGGATCATCGTCTTGCGGCTCGGCGACTCCGGTGCGGACAATGCCGCCACCAGCCATGGACATGGAAGCGGGCGCCACGGCGGACAGAATCTCCTCGTGGTAGTCGGGCTCGCTCTGCGACTTGACGAACTCGACAATCTCGTTGATTTCGTCGTCCGAGACAAAGCAGCCCTGGATACGGCGGGGCTTGCCCCAGTCGACCTTGGAGAACAGCATGTCGCCCAAACCGGTGAGCTTCTCGGCACCCATCTGGTCGATGATGACGCGCGAGTCGATGCCCGTGGCGACGTTAAAGGCGATGCGGTTGGTGATGTTGGCCTTGATAAGGCCCGTCACCACGTTGGAGCTGGGGCGCTGCGTGGCAACGATAAGGTGAATACCGGCGGCACGGCCCAGCTGTGCAATACGCACGATCGAGGCCTCGACATCCTTACCGGCGACCATCATCAGGTCAGAGAGCTCGTCAATGATAATGACCAGGTAGGGCATCTTTTGCGGCGGGTTGTCGTAATGCTCAAACTCGCCAGCAGCCTGCTTTTCGTTGTAGGTCGAGATCTTACGCACGTTGAGACGCTCGAAGACCTTCAGGCGACGCTCCATCTCGGACACAGCCCATTGCAGAGCGCTCGCGGCCTGCTTAGGCTCGGTCACCACGGGCACATAGAGATGCGGAAGACCGTTATAGCCCGCAAGCTCGACGCGCTTGGGGTCGACCATAATCAGGCGAACGTCCTCGGGAAGGGCGCGCATGAGCAAGGTCGTGATGATGGAGTTGATCATCACCGACTTACCAGAACCGGTCGTACCGGCAATCAACAGGTGAGGCATCTTGGCGAGGTCGGCGACAACCGGCGTGCCCTCGGCGTCGCGGCCGATGGCGAGCTCGAGCGGACCGCCCTTCACATAGGGCAGCACGTCGCCCAGATTGACGTTCTGGCGCTTGCGGTTGGGAATCTCGATGCCCACGAGCGAGGTGCCGGGGATCGGGGCAAAGATACGCACCGACTGGGCAGCGAGCGAAAGCGCGATATCGTCCTCGAGGCTCGAGATTTTGCTCACACGCTCGCCCTCACCGGGCTGCAGCTTAAAGGTCGTCACCGTGGGGCCGGCGATCCAGCCGACCACGCGGGCACTGCGGCCAAACTCAAGCAAGGTGGATTGCAGTGACTCAGCGGTCTGCTCCAGCTCCTTGTCCGAAGACGCGGCGGAAGCCGACTGCGGGTTGGCATGCAGGATTTCGAGCGGCGGAAGCTTGAGGCCGTCCTCCTCTTCGCCCTCGTTATCTGCGGCGCCGTCGTCCACTCCCCCATCACGAGCCGCAGCCGATTCGATAGCACTCGTGGCAGGCGCATCGGCAACCTTGGGATGCTTTAAGAAGTCGGGAATCTGAGGTGCGGCCGAAACAGGGTTCACGGCAAACGGCGGCTCGGACTCGTCAACCTTGTCCGGATCGTCCTCCATCGAAAGCTGTCCAGTGACCTGCCCGCGCTTGGCGTGGCGACGCGGCAGCAAGGTTGTCTTGGCGGTCTCGAGCGGAGCCTCGTCGTCCTCGTCGTCACCCTCGGTGAGCTCAATCTCGCTATCGGACCAAGACGGGTCGGGCTCGCTTGTGTTGAGCTTGGGCGCAGCCTTGCCCTTCTTGGCATGGCGGCGCGGCAGCAGCGTGGTCTTGGCGCGCTCGGCTTCAACCGACTCGGATACGTCGACAAATGGGTCATCGTCCTCGTCGTCATCCAAAACCGGGTCGACATCGCCACCCATGACCGTGGTCACCGCGGCGTCAGTCCCCTTCTGGCGCAGAATGCTCAGGTGCGGACGAGCGACGCCGGGAACAGACAGGGCCTCTTCATCGCCCCACGGGCTCGCATTGACATCGGCACGTCGACGCTCGGCAAAATCGGCAGCGCGATCGCGTGCGGAGCGCAAAACGCCACCCACCGAAAAGCCGATAATGACCAAACCAACGACGACAAGCCCCAGCAAGACAACCATGGCGATAGGTTTACCCAGGGCGTTTTGCAAGGCACTTGCGATAAAGGCGCCAATGTAGCCGCCCGACACGGAAAGGTTCTGCGGCGTAAACATAAGGTCGCACGAATCGCTCGTGCCCGGCACCATCAGCGAAAGAATGGAGACGACGGCGATAAAGACCAAGGCGCCGCCCGCAACAGAGCGCACGTTGAGCGGCGAGTCCTCACCCAAAAAGAGCGTGGCGGCAAACAGCAAGATGACGATCGGCAGCACGTAGGCGCCCAGACCAAAGCCCAGGTGGTAGAAACCGGCAACCGCAGCCGTCACGGGCGCTGTTGCCGGAGAGATCACGGCAATGAAGGACGCGATCGCCAAAACTGCGATGACCACACCGGCGATATCGCGATTGGCCGAAGGCTCGACCAAGGGCTCAAAATCGTCGAAGTCTGCCTCATGGCCCTTATTGGCACGAAGATGGGAACCGGCACCCTTAGCAGATGCCGGTTGGTTGTTGGCCTTATTGCCTTTGGCGTTTTGTGCA
Source organism: uncultured Collinsella sp. (assembly GCA_938039325.1). GTDB lineage: Bacteria > Actinomycetota > Coriobacteriia > Coriobacteriales > Coriobacteriaceae > Collinsella. The sequence continues at coordinate 61,909 of CALHUX010000040.1, forward strand.
GATCCGCGCGCCAAACTAAACCTCCATGACGACCGGGATGATCATCGGGCGAGTGCGCGTACGGCTCCAGATAAAGTTGGAGAGCGAGTCGCGCACGGCCTTGCGAATGGCGTCGGAACCGCTGCTGGTAAAGCTGAACTTGCCCTTCTCGATCGTCTTCATGATGGACGCGGAGGCATCCTCGGAGAACTGGTCGTCGATGGCAAACGAAACGCCGCGGCCCGAGAACTCGATGGCCTCGATCTTCTTGTGCTTGAGCGAGACGATGGCGACAGCCGTAACCATACCGTCGTTGGCGAGCTTCTGGCGATCGCGCAGGACGATGGGGTCGGTATCGCCGATGCGCAGACCGTCGACGTAGACGACGCCGGACTCGACGGGCGTGCCGCGCTTGACGATGCCGCCACGCATCTCGAGCGTGTCACCGTTATCGAGGATAAAGATATGATCGTCCTTGAGACCCATCTTACGGGCCAGCTGGGCATGGGCGCGCAGATGCACGGCCTCACCGTGAACCGGCATAAAGTACGTGGGCTTGGCCATGGCAATCAGGAGCTTGAGCTCCTCCTGGCTACCGTGACCGGAGACGTGAACGAGAGCGCGGTTCTTATCCCACACGTCGCAGCCGAGCTTGGCAAGGCTGTTGACGACCTGCTGGACGGCTTTCTCATTGCCGGGAACAGGAGTTGCCGAGAGGATAACGGTATCGCCCTCATGGATGGAGAGCGTCTTGTGCTCGCCATTGGCCATGCGGGACAGGGCCGACAGCGGCTCGCCCTGCGAACCGGTGCACATGACGACAATCTTGTCGTCGGGCAGGTTATCAATGTCGAAGGCATCGATGATATCGGCATCATCGATGTTGAGGTAGCCCAGCTCGCGCGCCACGCGGGTGTTCGTGAGCATGGAGCGACCGGTCACAACGACCTTACGGCCGCACTTGCGGGCGGCATCGCAGATCTGCTGCAGACGATGGATGTGGCTCGAGAACGACGCGACGAACACGCGACCCGGCGCGTTCTTGATGGCGTGCAGCAGGTTGGGACCAACCTCGGCCTCGGACTTGGTAAAGCCGGGAACCGTGGCATTGGTGGAGTCGGAAAGCAGCAGGTCGATGCCCTGCTTGGCAAAGCGGCTGATAGCGGCATAGTCGGGCGTAACGCCATCGATGGGCGTCTGGTCGAGCTTAAAGTCGCCGGTGTGCATAACGGTGCCCTGATTGGTGCGGATGAACACGCCCAGAGCGCCGGGGATGGAGTGCGTCATCGAGAAGAAGTCGAGCGAGATGCCGCCGAGGTTGACATGGCTGCCGCCCTTGACCTCGCGGAACTTGGGTGCGCGGATGCGGAACTCAGAAAGCTTGCCCTCGATAAAGCCAAGCGTCAGCTTGCTCGAGAAGATGGGCACCTTATTGTTGAGGTCCTGCAGCAGATACGGAAGCGAACCGGTGTGGTCCTCGTGGCCGTGAGTGACGACGATACCGCGGAGCTTCTCCTCGTTCTCCAGAACATAGGTGTAGTCGGGAAGCACCAGGTCGATACCAGGCTGGGAGTCATCCGGGAACATGAGGCCGGCGTCGACGAGCACCATGTCGTCGCCGCACTCGAAGACCGTCATATTCTTGCCGATGCCGTCAAGGCCGCCGAGCGGGATGATCTTCAAGGGAGATGATTTTTTAGCTGCCATAGGTTAGTGTGGTTTCCTTTCTTCGAAACGGGTCTGGAACAACCGACGGGGCGCTTCTGGCAAACCGACCGCCGGGAACGTACAAACATGCATCACCGAGTCGATGCAGTAACCACAGTATGATACCCATTTGCACAACAACAGACCACCCATGCATCAAAGCCCCATCTGAACCGGTCTATCCCGCCGGTTTCCCGTGGGGTGGGCACTGATGAAGTTTCCTGCTCTACAGTCCTGCTCACGACGGAGGCCACATTAAGTGGCCTCCT
>CALHUX010000041.1:0-1702 GCA_938039325.1 uncultured Collinsella sp.
GCGGTCGAGACCTCAACGCGGCGACCCGTATCGTGGGCGCATTCGGCCATCTGCTGCCAAAACGGCGCCGGGTCAAAATCGGGCGCAAAGCCTTCCTTCGAAAAGCGCATGACCAGGTCGGGATGGGCTATCACGTCAAAGTTGAGTGAGCTTTCGCAAGCACGGCACCAGTCGTCGACGTAGCGCTCCCACACACCGCGTACTCCCAGGTTTTCCCAAACGTGCAGGTTGGTGTCATCGTCGATCCAACCGCAAAGGGAATCGGGCGCATCGGGGCGAGCGATGTTTTCCGTTCCCGCCGTGCCCGCGGCACCGGCCATGATATCGCCGGGGTCGCCAATCCAGTGCACGCTGCCCAAGCGCACAATGGCACCCGCGGACCAGCGCTCAACCAAAGGCTCGCAACCTTCGTACCAATCGCATTCAAAACCGTAGATAAAGGCGAGCTCCGGCGCAATCTGCGCGGCGAGCTTGCGGGCGTCCTCAAAGGCCAGACGATGTGCTGGCAAGTCGCCCTCGACGACCTGCACCTCGCAGTTAGCATCCATGCTGGCAGGCAGGGTGAGGTGGTCGGTCGAGACCATGACACGGCATCCGGCGGCGGCAGCAGCGCGGACGTTGTCCTCAAACGTGGCATGGCCGTCCGAAAACGAGGTATGGGTGTGGCAATCGACCAGCGGGCATGAGGGCATGGCGACTCCTTTGCATTTGGCGGATCCGCTCCATTGTAATGGCGCGGCCCCCGATGCAACGAGCGCGCTGGGGGCCGAAATTGACTGGAAAGGTGGGTTGCGTGCGAGGGTCGCCACGCAGCATCGGCCCCGCGTCAAAACATGTACGTCAGCCTCCAAAACCGACAAAAAATGACCTGTTTGGAGGCTGACGTACACGTTTGAATAGGAGCGAGGGTGGCGACGGGCGAAAGTCACGCCTGTGCCACGTCCGATGTGCTAGCGTTTGGGTGAATAAAACGAGCCCGTGCAGAAAGGATCCGGACCGTATGCAACGTGGAAGTACATCTTCGCTGTCCCGCGAGACCGATGCGCCCGAGACCATCGTCAAGCTGGAGTGCGACATCGACGATGCGTCGCCCGAGGTACTCGCCTATGCCGCGGACCGCCTGCGCGAGGCAGGCGCACGCGAGGCGCACTGGCTGCCCCTTTACTGCAAGAAGGGCCGCCCCGGCTGGCAGCTGCAGGTGATCTGCGCCCGCGAGGACATTGACCGTCTGCAGACAATCATCTTTTTGGAAACCACGACCAACGGTATCCGACGCCAGGTGATGGAACGCGTCTGCCTGCCACGCCGCTTTGAGCAGGTGGCGACGCCTTGGGGAGAGGTGGCCGTCAAAGTAGCCACCCTGCCCGACGGCAGCGAGCGCGCGGCTCCCGAGTACGAGGATTGCGCCCGTCTTGCCTGTGAGCACAACGTGCCGCTCCAGCGCGTGATGCAGGCGGCCCAGAGCGTGGCGCTGCGATTCGAGTAACACGGTAGATGGGCCCCACATCCGCCGGACCCCGTATTCAGCCCCATCAACCCCACCCGAAAGGACCACCATGAAATACCTCATCGCCTCCGATATCCACGGCTCGGCATACTGGACCGAGCGCCTCTGCTCCGCCATCGAATCCGAGCAGCCCGACCGCATCGTGCTGCTGGGCGACCTGCTCTACCACGGCCCGCGCAACGACCTGCCGCGCGA
>CALHUX010000042.1:0-1679 GCA_938039325.1 uncultured Collinsella sp.
GCGGTCGAGACCTCAACGCGGCGACCCGTATCGTGGGCGCATTCGGCCATCTGCTCCCAGAACGGCGCGGGATCAAAATCGGGCGCAAAGCCTTCCTTCGAAAAGCGCATGATCAGGTCGGGATGAGCCATCACGTCAAAGTTGAGCGGGCTTTCGCAGGCGCGGCACCAGTCATCGACATAGCGCTCCCACACGCCGTGCACGCCCAGGTTTTCCCAAACGTGCAGGTCGGTGTCGTCGTCGATCCAACCGCAGCGCGAATCGGGCGTATCGGGGCGTGCGACACCCTCTGTCCCTGCCGTGCCCGCAGCGCCGGCCATGATATCGCCTGGGTTGCCAATCCAATGCACGCTACCCAGGCGTACGACGGCGCCCTGGGACCAGCGCTCAACCAAAGGCTCGCAGCCCTCGTACCAATCGCATTCAAAGCCATAGATAAGCTCGAGCTCCGGTGCGATCTGCGCGGAAAGCTTGCGAGCATCCTCAAAAGCCAGACGATGTGCCGGCAGGTCGCCCTCGGTAACCTGCACTTCGCAGTTGGCATCCATGCTGGCGGGCAGGGTGAGATGGTCGGTCGAGACCATGACGCGGCAGCCGGCCGCAGCAGCGGCGCGAACGTTGTCCTCAAACGAGGCATGTCCGTCCGAAAACGAGGTGTGGGTATGGCAATCGACCAGCGGGCAGGCAGACATTGCGACTCCTTTGCGTCAAGCGAATCCGCTCCATTGTAATGGTGCAGCTTTCAACACGCCGGGCACGCCGGAGCTCGAAATCGATTGGAAAGGCTGCGCGGCGCGCGGTGCGGCCCCGCTTGCGCTCTCAAAGCATGTACACCAGCCTCCAAAAGCTGCAAAAAATGACATGTTTGGAGGCTGATGTACATGTTTGGATAGGAGCGAGGGCGGCGACGGACGAAAGTCACGCCTGTGCCACGTCCGATGTGCTAGCGTTTGGGTGAATAAAACGAGCCCGTGCAGAAAGGATCCGGACCGTATGCAACGTGGAAGTACATCTTCGCTGTCCCGCGAGACCGATGCGCCCGAGACCATCGTCAAGCTGGAGTGCGACATCGACGATGCGTCGCCCGAGGTACTCGCCTATGCCGCCGACCGCCTGCGCGAGGCAGGCGCCCGCGAGGTGCACTGGCTGCCTCTCTACTGCAAAAAAGGCCGCCCCGGCTGGCAGCTGCAGGTGATCTGCTCGCATGAGGATATCGAACGCCTGCAGACGATTATCTTTTTGGAAACCACGACCAACGCCGTTCGTCGCCAGGTGATGGAACGCGTTTGCCTGCCGCGCCGATTCGAGCAGGTAGCGACGCCTTGGGGCGAGGTGGCCGTCAAAGTAGCCACCCTGCCCGACGGCAGTGAGCGTGCGGCGCCCGAGTACGAGGACTGTGCCCGTCTTGCCCGCGAGCATAGCGTGCCGCTCCAGCGCGTGATGCAGGCGGCACAAGCCTCGGCACTGCGATTTGAGTAACACGGTCGACGACACGCCGCGCCCAACCCATCAACCCCACCCGAAAGGACCACCATGAAATACCTCATCGCTTCCGACATTCACGGCTCGGCATACTGGACCGAGCGCCTGGTCGCCGCCATCGAATCCGAGCTGCCCGACCGCGTCGTGCTGCTGGGCGACCTGCTCTACCACGGCCCGCGCAACGACCTGCCGCGCGA
>CALHUX010000043.1:0-2045 GCA_938039325.1 uncultured Collinsella sp.
AGGTCGATCGCCGCCACCTTATATCGTTTGCAATCTGCCATTGCGGGCTCCCCTCTGGGCGCTACTTGCCGCTGGACGCGACCGTCTGACCTTCGACGCCGTTAAAACCAAACAGCATGTCGAGCGTCTGAATGTACCACGGCGCATCCTTGCCGACTTCCTCAATCTCCTTGGCCACTTCGCTGGCCTTTTTGGCGTTCGAGGACTTTTTGCTCGAAGACGAATCCGAATCGCCGTCCAGGCCCTGCACTTCAATCCTCTTCTCGCCGGGCATCACCAGGCCCAGATCCTCGGATGCCGCATCCTTGATACCCTGCTCCGAGAGCAACTTGTCGACGCTTTTTTGCAGCTCGTCGTTGTACTGTTGGCGAATCTCGACCTGTTTGGCCAAGATATCGCTCGAGCGTTTGGCAACGTAGAGGTCGCGAACGGGAAAGTACAGGCTCACGAGCGCCAGGGCGACGACAATGCCAACAAACAGCCCGCGATGGGGCCCATGCGTAAAGTCATAGATCGCCTTGACCAACGCGTTATCGTTGGCGTAGTGCATGAAGTCCGAGCCCAAAAGACGGTTCGAGGGCCTGGTCGACTTTCCGTGCGCTTGAGCCGAGGGGCGCTGCGTACGCGAAGCATGCGTCGCGCGCGCCGAACGTGGCGGGCGGTCCGCCGACGTATTCATTTGAGCATGGGGGCGCGAGGTGTTTGTCGGACGTTGCGCGGGGCGGTCAGCACCAGTGTAGCCGGACCCACCGAGTTGCACCGTACGTGCACGACGAGACGACGGTTCGTGCGAACCGGCGGAATAGTACCTGTTATCGTAAATCTGATCCATGTGCGCCTTGTGCGGTTGAGGTTTGTTTGCGCTAAGTCCTTTAGTTATAGCACGAGCGCCCGCACCTCCTTCGCCAGCCTTTGCTCGACATAAAAAAGGCGCTGAGCCACACGGCCCAGCGCCCAATGGCAGCCATCAGAAGTGGAGCGGAGCCGAGTCAACCCCGCCCCCCCGCGAGCACCACTTGTTTAGCGAATGTTGTAGAACGCGGCCTTGCCGGCGTAGCGCGCGCTGTCCTCGAGCTCGTCCTCGATGCGGATGAGCTGGTTGTACTTGGCGATACGGTCGCTGCGGCACGGGGCGCCCGACTTGATCTGACCGGCGTTGACGCCCACGACCAGGTCGGCGATCGTGGAGTCCTCGGTCTCGCCGGAGCGGTGGCTCACGATGCAAGCGTAGCCCGCCTCCTTGGCGGTCTCGATAGCCTCGAGCGACTCGGTGAGCGTGCCAATCTGGTTGACCTTGACCAAGATCGCGTTGGCGGCGCCCAGCTCGATGCCCTTCTTGAGGCGCTCGGTGTTGGTGACGAACAGGTCATCGCCCACCAGCTGCACCTTGTTGCCAATGCGACGGGTAAGCTCAACCCAGCCGTCCCAGTCCTCCTCGGCCATGCCGTCCTCGATGGAGATGATGGGATAGGTGTCGACGAGCTTCTCCCAGTAATCAACCATCTGGGCGCTCGTGTACTCAACACCCTCGCCCTTGAGCTCGTACATGCCGGTCTCGGCGTTGTAGAACTCGGTCGAGGCCGGATCCATGGCGTACATGAAGTCGACGCCGGGCGTAAAGCCGGCCTTCTCCACGGCCTTGGTAATGTACTCGAACGGCTCGGCGTTGGTCTTGAGGTTGGGCGCAAAGCCGCCCTCGTCGCCCACGCCGCCGCCCAGGCCTGCCTCGTGCAGCACGCCCTTGAGGGTGTGGTAGACCTCAGCGCACCAACGCAGGCCCTCGGCAAAGCTCGGGGCGCCCACCGGCATAATCATGAACTCCTGGAAGTCAACGTTATTGTCGGCATGCACGCCGCCGTTGAGGATGTTCATCATAGGTGTGGGCAGCAGGTGGGCGTTGACGCCACCCAGGTACTGATACAGCGACAGGCCCGCTGACTCGGCAGCGGCGCGGGCGACGGCCAGCGATACGCCCAGGATGGCGTTAGCACCGAGCTTGGTCTTGTTGGGGGTACCGTCCGCGGCGATCAGCGCGGCATCGACGG
>CALHUX010000044.1:0-1836 GCA_938039325.1 uncultured Collinsella sp.
ATGGCCGTGGGCATCGTCGGCGCGTTCTTCGGCGTGCTGGCGTAAGGGCCCGGCTTATTATCTGCCCCCAAGGGAAACGGCGACCAATTGCGGTCGCCGTTTTTTATTACCGAAAGCTAACTGGAGGTGCTTCGTGATTCGATCTGACAATCCACCCGATAATGGCGTGGGCGGGGCGATGTATCTATTTGGTACGGCGCTCTTGTGGAGCTTTATCGGCATCCTCGTTCACGCCAATTCGCAGTCAGCTCTTTTGATTGGTGCCGTTACGGCAATATTAATGGCGCTCTTTATCCTGCTCGTCGGTAGGCCCGTGCTCCGCATTAGCCCTCTTATCGCGCTCGTCGCCGTTTGTAACTTTGCGACGGGCACCACGTTTAACTTTGCCAACCAGCTCACGACGGTCGGCAACGCAATCGTCCTGCAGTACACCTCGATGATTTTCGTTATCGTGTATCAATCGCTCGCAACTCACACGTTGCCCTCACCTGCGAAGATTGCCTCTGTGGTGGTTGCTTTTACGGGCATGGGACTTTTCTTTTTAGGTGATTTGAGTGCCGAGGGCATGCTCGGAAACCTGCTTGCCGTCATTTCGGGCGCCACCTTTGGGCTGTGTTTCTTTTTGAACTCTCGCCCCGATGCGTCGCCCATGGTGTCCTCGCTCATCTCCTGCGGTATCTCGATGCTGCCGATTGTCTATTTTGCCGGCGCCCTAGACTCCGTGAAACCCTTTGAGTGGGGGCTCATGCTGGTGCATGGCCTCCTTTGTAGTGGCCTTGCGAGCGTGCTGTATGCCAAGGGGATTGCGCGCACCAACGCGTTTGCGGCCAACTTGGTCTGCATGAGCGAGGTCGTGCTCGCTCCCTGCTGGTCGGCGCTCCTCTTTGGCGAGGTCTTTCACTGGAACGAGTTTTTGGGCGCGGCGATTATCGTTTTGGTGATTGTGGCCAACTTGGCATCCGATGCCTTTGGCGATGGCTTTCTGGTGGCGCTTGTCCGCCATCGAAACAAAGAGCGTGCCTGATGGGATACGTCTGCCGTTTACGGTAAAAAACACCCCGCTGAGCGAGTGGTATTAAATAGTAAGAACCTGCATACCTATAATTGGTATCAAATCATTTGTACCTGGCATGGGTGTTAGCAGCACACCAGGTACGCTTCGAGCCATGTAATCGAATTCCCGGATTGATATCAACAACGCGCGCGACGGGAGTGACGACGGTTCGAGATTCCTTATTGGGAGGAACTATGCTTACCCAAGCAATCCTCGTCGGCTTAGTCGGAGCGTTTGGATGCCTCGACTACCAGCTCGGCACCCTCTACGCGTTCCGCCCCATCGTCCTGTGCCCGCTCGTGGGCCTGGTGCTGGGGGACCTGCAGACTGGTCTTGCCGTAGGTGCAAGCCTTGAGCTGCTGTTCATGGGCTCGATCTCCATCGGCGCCTACGTGCCGCCTAACGAAACCGTTGGCGGCGTGCTCGCCTGCGCGTTTGCCATTCAGCTCGGTCAGGGTACCGAGACGGCCATCGCGCTCGCCATGCCCATCGCTGTCCTTTCGCTGACGATCGGCAACATTACCAATGCCTTGTTCCCTGTGTTTGTCGATATGGCAGACAAGTTCGCCCTCAAGGGAAACCTCAAAGGCATCTACGCCGTTCATTGGGGAATTGGAATTTGGGGCTGCATCGAGTACTTCCTGCTGTGTGGCGGCGCATTCTACTTGGGCTCCGACGCCATCCAGGGCCTACTCGACTTTATCCCGCCCTTCATCATCGACGGTTGCGGCGTTGCCGCCAACATCCTGCCGGCCATGGGCTTCGCCATGCTCGGCCGCCTG
>CALHUX010000045.1:0-43605 GCA_938039325.1 uncultured Collinsella sp.
GCAACTGGCGTGCAACCGTCGCTTCCGTCTCCGGCCTGATCGCAAAGGAGAACGTGGTTGGTACCTTCGGTGTTCTGTATCACTTCGGCGGCGAGCTGTCTGAGAACGGCGATGAGATCTGGGCTGCTGTTGCGCAGGACTACACCGCTCTGTCGGCTTACGCCTTCATGATCTTCAACCTGCTGTGCGCTCCCTGCTTCGCTGCTATGGGCGCCATCAAGCGCGAGATGAATAACGGCAAGTGGACGGCCATCGCCATTGGTTACATGTGTGCTCTGGCTTACTGCGCTGCGCTGGTGGTGTATCAGCTGGGCGGCCTTATCACCGGCGAGGTGCACTTCGGCCTGTTCACCGTGGTGGCTGTTGTGGTGCTGGCAGCGTTCATCTACCTGATGGTGCGCCCCAACAAGTACGCAAACAACAACGAAGTAAAGCTGGATACTTCTCGTATCTGATAAAAACGAAAGGGTGTATGCTGTATGATGGAATTTATTGCTACAAACTTTAATCTGCCCACCATCATCGTGGCAGCGCTGGTATTCGGCGCGCTGGGCTGGGTCGTATGGCACACCCACAAGCACGGCGGCGGCTGCAGCTGCGGCGGCGATTGCAGCCACTGCAAGGGCTGCCACTGAGCACTGAACATTAAACCGCAAGGAGCGCGGGCTGAAACTCTCGGCTCGCGCTCTTTTTTAAGTAAAATAAAGTTAGCTTGTGATAACACCGGGCAGGCCCCGGCGCGTAAAAAGGAGAGTGACCGGTATGCAGCTGACCGCAGCGCATCTGCGCTATCTGCTGGCCATCTACGAGGTAAGCCGCACCCATCTGGACATCAGCTCCCGCAGCATTGCGGAAAAGCTGGGGGTGACAAAACCCTCGGTGGTGCGCATTCTGAACCTGCTCATGGAGCAGGGCATGATCGTAAAGGAGTACTACGGCAAAATTTACCTGACCGACCGCGGCATCTGGGTGGCAAAGCGGGTGCAGCAGGAGCTGGACGCCATTCTGGCGCACTTTCCGCCGGTGAGCGGGGAGCTGACGGACGAGGAGCAGTGGAGCGCCGCCCTTGCCATGACCAGTGCTTTGCCCCAGCGCCTTTTTACCGCCGACTATGAGCGGATGGTGGAAGAGGGCTGAACCCTCTCCGTCTTTGCTTCGCAAATCCACCTCCCCCGAAAGGGGGAGGTTTTGCTCTACTTACCGGAAGGAGCCGAAAAGCTCCCCCTTCGGGGGAGCTGGCATCGAGCGCAGCGAGATGACTGAGAGGGTTCTTCTCCGTCACCCTGCCCTATAAAATAGCAAAACGACCCCCTGAAAATGTAAACATTGGCTAACTTTAACTCAAGAAATAGAGTTAGTTATTGATGATTTTGATAAAAATGCGGGGTGATACCGGCATAAAATTTGTTTGTTCATATAAACTAACTATGAGATATGAAAAATCTATTGACAAGTTGGGGTTAGCAGCGGTAAACTATCTACGCTGATAGTTACGGCTGACTAACCACCGCAGCATCACATATTTTTCAAGGGAAGGGGAGCACAGCGATGATGCCTTTGACGATGACAAAAGCAGGCGAGACCGTCACCATCCGCAGGATCAGCGGCAAGGACGAGGTGCGGCTGCATCTGGCCGAGCTGGGGTTCGTGGTTGGCAGCGAGGTGACCGTGGTCAACGAGATCGCGGGCAACCTGATCGTGCAGGTCAAGCAGAGCCGGCTGGCACTGGATAAGACCATGGCAAGCCGCATCATGGTGGACTGAGGCAGCGCCTTCCCGGTGCTGCATGAAATACTGCAAGGGAGGAACGAGTACGATGAAAACACTGAAAGACGTAAAGGTGGGCGAGACCGCCACCGTGGCACGGCTGCACGGCGAAGGCCCGGTGAAGCGCCGCATCATGGATATGGGCATCACCAAGGGGGTGCAGATCTATGTGCGCAAGGTGGCGCCGCTGGGCGATCCCGTGGAAATCACGGTTCGCGGCTATGAACTGAGCCTGCGCAAAGCGGATGCCGCTTTGATTGAGGTCATGTGATTCCGCGGGGGAATCCCCGCTTTTATTTCGGGATGAGGGTTAGCGAAAGCTAACCAAGGAGGACGGAGTATGGAGATTAAAATCGCGCTTGCCGGCAACCCCAACTGCGGCAAGACCACGCTTTTCAACCTGATCACCGGCGCCAACGGCTACGTTGGCAACTGGCCCGGCGTCACGGTTGAGAAAAAGGAAGCCAAGCTCCTAAGCGACAAGAACGTCACGATTACGGACCTCCCCGGCATCTACTCGCTTTCCCCCTACAGCCCCGAGGAGCAGTGCTCGCGCGACTACCTCATGAGCGGCGAGCCCGATGTGGTCGTCCAGGTTGTCGACGCGACCAACCTTGAACGCAACCTGTACCTGGCACTTCAGGTCGTCGAGACCGGCCTGCCCGTGGTCGTCGCCCTCAACATGGCCGATTTGGTCGAGAAGAACGGCGATAAGATCGACACGGACAAGCTTGCCAAGAAGCTCGGCTGCCCGGTCATGATGATCTCGGCCCTTAAGAACAAGGGTATCAAGGAGCTGTTCGAGCAGGTCAAGAAGTCCGCTGCTTCCAAGGGCCAGGTGCCGGAGCACAAGTTCGATTCCTCCATCGAGGACGTTCTGGACCACATCGAGAACAATCTGCCGGCGAGCGTTCCCGCCAACAAGCGTCGCTACTACGCCGTCAAGCTGTTCGAGCGCGACGCGGACGCCTGCAAGCTCATCAACCTCACTAAGGAGAAGGCCGCTCGCGTGGAGCAGCTGGTCGCTCAGTGCGAGCAGGATTGCGACGACGACGCTGAGTCCATCATCACCGGTGAGCGTTATGGCGTGATTGCCCACATCATCGACGAGTGCCTCACCAAGGCTCCGGCCAAGATGAGCACTTCCGAGAAGATCGACCGTGTGGTTACCAACCGTATCCTGGGCCTGCCGATCTTCGTCGTGATCATGTTCTGCGTGTACTACATCGCCGTTTCCACCCTGGGCGGCACAGTGACCGACTTCACCAACGACCAGCTCTTCGGCACCGACGGCTGGTATGTGCTCGGCCAGGGTCGCGACGCCTACGACGCGGCCGTCGAGGCTGCGGGCGACAATGCCGACTCGGTCGACCCGGCACAGTACGGCCCCTATGTCCCGGGTATTACCACCGTGGTGCACGACGCCCTTGTGGCGGGCGGTACCGAGGACGGTGGCCTGGTCGATTCGCTGGTCTGCGACGGCATCGTCGCCGGCCTGGGCGCCATCTTCGGCTTCGTCCCGCAGATGTTCCTGCTCTTTGTGATGCTGTCCTTCCTGGAGGACTGCGGCTACATGGCCCGCGTTGCCTTTATCATGGACCGCGTGTTCCGCCGCTTTGGCCTGTCCGGTAAGTCCTTTATCCCCATGCTCGTGTCCTCGGGCTGCGGCGTCCCCGGCGTCATGGCCACCAAGACCATCGAGAACGAGAAGGACCGTCGCATGACGGTTATGACCACCACGTTCATCCCCTGCGGCGCCAAGCTGCCGATCATCGCCCTGCTCATGGGCTCCATTATCGGCGATTCTTCCACCACCGCGAAGTGGATCAGCCCGCTCTTCTACTTCCTGGGCGTCTTTGCCGTCATCGCCTCGGGCCTCATGCTCAAGAAGACCAAGCTCTTCGCCGGTCGCCCGACGCCGTTCGTTATGGAGCTCCCTGCCTACCACTTCCCGGCGATCCGCTCTTGGGCGCTGCACGTGTGGGAGCGCTGCTGGGCCTTTATCAAGAAGGCGGGTACGGTCATCTTCGCATCCACCGTCGTCGTTTGGTTCCTCTCCAACTTTGGTAGCTATAACGGTGCCTTTGGCTTCCTGCCTGCGATGGACGGCATCCCCGAGGAGTATATGGACTACTCCGTGCTCGCCATGCTGGGCAACCTGGTTGCCTGGATCTTCGCCCCGCTCGGCTTTAGCACCTGGCAGGCAGCTGCGCTGACTTTCTCTGGCCTTGTCGCTAAGGAGAACGTCGTCGCCACCGCCGGCTCGCTGCTGTCCGTCGCCGACGCGGGCGAGACCGATCCGAGCCTGTGGACCGCGTTTGCCGGCATGTTCCCCACCATGGGCGCCTGCGTTGCCTTCGGCGCCTTCAACCTGCTGTGCGCTCCGTGCTTTGCCGCCATTGGCACCATCCGCAACCAGATGGACTCCGGCAAGTGGACCGCGATTGCCATCGGCTACGAGTGCGCCTTTGCCTGGGTGATCGGCCTGTTCATCAACCAGTTCTACAACCTGCTTGTCCTTGGCCAGTTTGGTATCTGGACGGTTGTGGCCATCGTGCTGCTGGTTGCGATGCTCTTCCAGATCTTCCGTCCCATGCCCAAGCATGCATGGACCGACGAGGACGAGACCAACACTGCTTCCGCCGCAGTTTCCGCTTAAGTCCGAATAAGGATTAGCCCCTTTCCACGAGCCCGGGTGTCCCAGCGACACTCGGGCTTTTTGGTGGGGGAGATGTGGCGTTTCCGCAGATAAAACCGACCAAAATAAACCTGTCCCTTTTTGGTAGGTGGAGAATGGGGTAAAGTAAGTGGTGGCTAACTAGAGGAGGCTTGCTATGGCACCTATCGATATTGTTGTACTGGCTGTTATCGGTATTGCGTTTGTCGCCGTGTGCGTGCGCATCTACCGCAAGGGCACCTGCGCCGACTGCGCTCAGGGTGGCGTTTGCACGGGGCATTGCTCCAACAAAAAGACGTGCGCCGCACTTAAGGGCGTGGACAAAATCGCCGAAGACTTGGGCCGCGGTATTCATTAGCCGACCGGCGTTTGGGCATGCATGATTGCGGATGCGGCAGTTGCTGATACGATAGGCACGTTAGCAACTGCCGCCGAGCGGCTCAAACGAAAGGAACCCTGTATGGAGTCCTCCGCCTATCCGATGCTCTTTAGCCCGATCAAGGTCGGTACGACCGAGGTCAAGAACCGCGTCTTTATGCCGCCGGTATCTACCAACCTGGCCGATCACGGCTATGTGACCGACGACTTGGTCGATCATTACCGTGCCCGCGCCAAGGGCGGCGTGGGCCTCATCATCACCGAGGTCGTGACGGTCGAGCCCACCTATACCTATCTGCCGGGCGATATGTGCTGCTACGACGACACGTTTATCCCTGGCTGGGAAAAGCTCGCCGCGGCCGTCCACGAGTATGGCTGCAAGATCATGCCGCAGCTCTTCCACCCCGCCTACATGGCCTTTAACATTCCGGGCACGCCGCGCCTCGTCGCCCCGTCCTTTGTGGGCCCGTCCTATGCCCGCGAGGCGCCGCGCCCTATCACGGTCGATGAGATCCACGAGCTCACGCATCAGTTTGGCGACGCTGCCGTGCGCATGCAGAAGGCCGGTGTCGACGGCGTCGAGGTCCATGCGGCGCACGCCCACGGCATGCTCGGCGGCTTTTTGACCCCGCTCTATAACAAGCGTACCGACGAGTACGGTGGCTCGCTCGATGCCCGCATGCGCTTCTTGCTCGAGGTCATCGCCGAGATTCGCGAGCGCTGCGGCAAGGACTTCATCATCGACGTCCGTATCTCGGGCGACGAGTACACCGATGGCGGTCTGACCCTCAACGACATGATCTACGTCTCGCGTCGCCTGGAGAAGGCTGGCGTCGACATGATCCACGTGTCGGGCGGCACTACCATCAAGCGCGGCTCCGCGATTCCCGCCGCCGGTACGCAGCAGGCCTCGCACGCCGCCTGCTCGCGCGAGATCAAAAAGCATGTGAACATTCCCGTCGCCACGGTCGGCCGCATCAATGAGGCATGGATTGCCGAGGAGCTGATCGAGGACGGCGCTGCCGACATCTGCATGATGGGCCGCGCCAATCTGTGCGATGCCGAGTTCTGCAACAAGGCCGCTGCCGGCAATGCCGATGATATCCGTCCCTGCATCGGTTGCCTGCGCTGCCTGAACGGCATCATGTTTGGCAAGCGCATCTCCTGCACCGTCAACCCGGACGTGGAACGCGACGAGGCCGGCTACGAGCCTGCCGCCGAGGCAAAGAACGTGCTCGTTGTGGGTGCCGGTCCTGCGGGCATGGAGGCAGCCTACATTGCCACCAAGCGCGGCCATAACGTGGTGCTCGTGGACAAGCAGGACGAGCCGGGTGGCGAGATGCGCATCGCGGCCGTTCCGCCGGCAAAGCAGGAGCTCACCCGCGTGATCAAGTATCAGTACCGTCGCCTGGCCGAGGCCGGCGTGAAGTGCGTATTTGGCACCGAGCTTACTGCCGAGGACATTCAGCGCGACTACGCGGGTTACGAGGTTGTCCTGGCCTACGGCGCCGAGCCCATCGCTCCGGCATTCATGCAGGGCTTTAAGCAGGTTATGACGGCTGACGACCTGCTGGGTGGCAAGGCTTTCCCGGGTAAGAAGATCGTCATTGTGGGCGGCGGCACCGTTGGCTGCGAGACGGCCGATTACCTGGCCCCGTTGGTCAACGACCTTTCGCCGGCCAATCGCGATGTCACCGTTATCGAGATGACCAAGACGCTTGCCGCCAACGAGGGCGGTGCCGGTCGCGCGGTGCTCATCACGCGCATGCTCTCCAAGGGCGTCCATGTGCTGACCGAGGCCAAGGTGACCGAAATCACCGAGGACGCCATCAGCTACGAAAAGGACGGCGACGTCCACACCATCGCCGATGCCGATACGCTGGTGCTTGCCATGGGCTATCGTCCCAACACCAAGCTGGCCGACGACCTTACCGCTGCCGGCGTTGCCACCCACGTGCTGGGCGATGCCCAGAAGTGCGGCAACATCCGCGACGCCATCGGCGATGGCTACAAGGTTGCCTGCGAACTCTAGTCAACCCCTTGGTGCGTGGGGAGGGGGCGTCTCTGCGCCATCCGATAGCAAAATAGCGGTGGTGTCCCGGGTTTCGGGATGCCACCGCTTGCTCTTGCGGTGCTGGCGACGTGAGCACCCCCCTCTTTCACCGCAATTGAGGGGATGGGGGATGCGATAGTATTACGTGGTGATATTCGACAAACCGTGGGCTTCATTCGAGGGCTTTATGGAACAACACCAGCATTATCAGAGCCTGCAAGATCAGGCATACAACGCATTGCGCTCCAAGATCATCTATGCCGAGCTCAAGCCCGGCACGCGCCTTTCGGCGATTGGTCTGGAAAAGGAGACGGGAATCGGGCGCACGCCCATTCGCGAGTCCTTTGTGCGCCTGCGTGAGCAGGAGCTAGTGGAAACGCGTCCCAAAAGCGGCACCTATGTCTCAAAAATCAGCATGGAGCGCGCCGAGAACGCCTGTTTCTTGCGCGAGAAACTCGAGAGAAGCGTGCTCATTAAATGCTGCTCGGCAGCCACGTCCGAACAGAAGCATCGGCTCGAGCAGATCCTTGCCGAGTCCGAGTCGCTCGACCATCGCGAAACGCGTCGTTTCTTTGACCTGGATAACCTGTTTCATGAGACGTGCTTTGTGATTGCCGGCCGTCACATGTTGTGGGATTGGATGAAGAGTATCAATACGCATTTTGAGCGATACAACTGGTTGCGTATGGTGTCGCAGGATCTGGATTGGGAGCCGATTCGTCGACAACATCGTCGGATTCTCGAGGCCATTAAGAGGGGCGATACCGACACGGCGAGCTATCTTGCCGAGACGCACTTGCACCTGATGCCCGAGGAGCAGGGCCCGGTTATCGCCTTGCATCCCGACTATTTCGAGCTTTCCAAAGACTCGTCTATCTAGCCCATCACCGCATCTGCTCGAGACGCAAAAACGATGCTGCTCACCTACAACGTTTTGCAAGCGAGTTTTTTAAAAATGCCTAAAATGGCTCAGACTGCCGACAATTGGGGAACGGGGTGCGCTATGGCGCAGATGAGGATTAAGGACATTGCCGCCGAGGCGGGCGTGAGCCCGGCCACGGTCTCGCGCTATCTCAACAACCGCCCCGGGCAGATGACCGAGGAAACTCGCGCGCGCATCGCGGCGGTTATCGAGCGCACTGGCTATCGCCCACGTGCCGCCGCGCGCAACCTGCGCAGCTCGCGCACCAACCTCATCGGCGTGATCCTGGCCGACATCGCTAACCCGTTCTCCAGCGCCATGCTCGAAGGCCTTTCCGCCAGCGCCGCCGCGCGCAGCTGCTCGCTCATGACCGCCATTAGCGGCAACGACCCCGCCAAGGAGGCAGAGTCGCTCACCAGACTTATCGATGCCGGCGTGGACGGCCTGGTCGTCAATACCTGCGGAGGCAACGACAAGGCGATCGCCGCGGCCGCGGGGCGCCTGCCCGTTGTGCTGCTCGACCGCGATGTTGCCGACGGTGGCATCGATCTGGTGACCTCTAACAACCGTGAGCTGGTTGCCGGCCTGGTAGACGCCTTGGCCGCTGCTGACAGCGAGCGCCTGTGCCTGCTCACCGAGGCAAGCGACGGCAGCCCCGTGCGTCGCGAGCGCGCCGAGGCCTTTGTCGACGAGCTTTCGCGACGCGGCCTTGCGGGCGAGGTCGTCACCCTGGCCGACGGTGGCGCCACGGGTGTCAGTCGCCTGGACGAGACCATCCGCGACTATGCGGGTAAAAAGCTCGGCCTCATTGCCGTCAACGGTCTGGTCTTCCTGCGCCTGACCGAGGCATTAGCGCAGCTGGGACCTTCATTGCCGGCTGGGCTCAAGATCGCGACATTTGACGATTACCCTTGGAACCACGTGCTCTTTGGCGGCGTGACCACGGCCGCGCAGGACACCCTCACCATTGCCGAGCGCGTAGTCGAGCGCCTGTCCGAGCGCATCGACGTCGTTACCACTACGGTGGGCGATGCCGCAAAGCTCGCCCCTAAGCGCATCGAGGTCCCCGGCCACATCGAACACCGCGCCTCGACCTCGCGCTAACTACTCGTTCGCAACTGCCTGTTCGCACACGTTTTTTGAGCGCTTGATACGCTTTAACCCTGCGGAAACATTTTTCTGCGATAGTATCTGCGATATAGACCAGTCGAAACCCGCCCGAAAGAAAGGGGAGCGACATGAACCAGCAGAACATCGATTACGTACTCCGCTCCGTAGAGCAACGTGACATCCGCTTTGTTCGTCTGTGGTTTGTCGACATTCTCGGCCGCCTCAAGAACTTTGCCATTAGCCCCGAGGACCTCGAGGTCGCTTTTGAGGAGGGTATTGGCTTTGACGGCTCCGCTATCGAGGGCTTTGCCACGCCCGAGGAAGCCGACATGCTCGCATTCCCCGATGCTTCGACCTTCCAAATCCTGCCGTGGCGCCCGAGCCACAACGGCGTCGCCCGCGTGTTCTGCGACGTGTGCACTCCCGATCGCAAGCCGTTTGCCGGCGACCCACGCGATGCCCTGCGCCGCATGTTCCGCAAGGCCGAGAAGGCTGGCTATCTGCTCAACGTGGGTGCCGAGCTGGAGTATTACTACTTCCCCGACGAGCATACCCCCGAGCCGCTTGACAACGTGGGCTACTTCGATCTTTCGGTGAGCGATGCCGCCCGCGACCTGCGTCGCAACACGGTCCTCACGCTCGAGAAGATGTCCGTGCCCGTGGAGTACACCTTCCACGCCGCCGGCCGCTCGCAACACGGCATGAGCCTGCGCCACGCCGAGGCCCTGAGTATGTCCGACGCCATCACTACGGCCAAACTCATCATTAAGCAGCAGGCCTACGAGAGCGGTTGCCACGCCTCCTTTATGCCCAAGCCGTTGGCGGGTGAGGATGGCAGTGCTATGTTCCTGTGCCAGTCGCTGTTCGACCATGACGGCAACAACGTCTTTTGGGGCGAGGACGACGAGAAGTACCACCTCTCCGAAATCGCCAAGCACTATATGGCCGGCATTCTGGCGCATGCCCGCGAGATCAGCGCCATCACCAACCCCACGGTCAACTCGTACAAGCGCATCACCACGGGTGGCGACTCCGTGCCGCAGTATGCCACGTGGGGCCTGCGCAACCGCGCGAGCATGGTCCGCATCCCGGTCTACAAGCCCGGCAAGCAGCTGTCCACGCGCATCGAGCTTCGTAGCCCCGACCCCATGGCCAATCCGTACCTGGTCAACGCCGTCACGCTGGCGGCTGGTCTGGACGGCATCGAGCGCAAGCTGGAGCTCCCGCCCGAGGCAACGGCCGAGACGCTCAAGCTTACCGACCGTCAGATGGTCGAGGCCGGCTACACGCCGCTGCCGCGCTCGCTCAAAGAGGCACTCGACGTGTTTGAGGACTCGCAGTTTATGAAGGATGCCCTCGGCGAGCACATCCACAGCTTCTTCCTCAAAAAGAAGCGCGACGAGTGGCATAAGTTTGAGTCAACGATCACCGAGTGGGAGATCAAGCACTACCTGGCGAACTCCTAATCGCGCTGGCTTGTTCCAGTACGATTGAGCTCATTTCTTTGGAGGCCGATATGTCCGAAAAGAGTGCCCTGTTCATGGCGCGCACGACGCGCTTCCACGAGTTTGCCCGCAGCTTGACGACCACCCTGGGTGTCGAGGTGAGCCTGGCAACCCCCGATTCGCCAACTGCGGCGCACGACTTTGACCTGCTGATCCTCGATTCCGATGGCATCCGCAGCGACCGCATCGATCAGATTGCCAAGTGGCTTGACGATCGCGGCGGCGTTCCCATGCTGGTGATCGTCGATGACGAGGCGCTCGGCACCCTGCGTCTGCCCAATCACGCGCATGCCGACTTTGTATGCCCCACGGCGACGCCCAACGAGCTCAAGGCTCGCGCGCAGCGCCTGATGGGCGAGGAGGAGACCGTTACCGCCGACGATGTGCTCAATATCGATAACCTCGAGATTAACCTGGCTACCTACCAGGTGACACTCGATAACGAGCCCATCGACCTGACGCTGATGGAGTACTCGCTGCTGAGCTTTTTGGCGACGCACCCCAACCGCGCCTACAGCCGCGAGGTGCTGCTGCACCGCGTGTGGGGCTTTGAGTACTGCGGCGGCACGCGTACCGTCGACGTGCACATCCGACGCATCCGCTCCAAGGTGGGCCCGCAGATCGCGGCGCACATCACCACCGTCCGCGGCGTGGGCTATCTGTTTAAGGACTAGCAAGTAAATAGAGGAACGTGAGGGTACCGGAGATTTCTCCAGTACCCTTTTCTCGTTTAGGGCGAAAAGAAGACCTTTCACCGATTTAAAGTGTGTCAGTAAAAACAATATCAAACGTATAGCACTATCTCACGAATATCATTTAGTTACCGTATCTCCCTACTGCACGGATGGAGGAAGAAATGCGTTATTCGAGAAAGGTGATTGTCGGATTCATAGTATTGCTTGCCGCCCTGATGTCTCCAAGGTTGGTTTTTGGAGACGACGACTTGGTTCGTGTCACACCGCAAATAGCTGTGGAGCAAGCGCAAGCTTTCTTTGATGACGTATCGGATGAGCCGGTGACCGCTTGTGACCCAGTAAAAATGGTGAATTCCGATGGGGAATCAATCGGGTATATCGTTCGCGCGAAGCGGGATGACGTTAACTATGGCTACGTCGTATTTGATTCAGAGCGATCTTGGTGGATCAGCGAATACTGCTTGGCTCCGAACGCCCCTATGCCCATTGAGAATACAAGCGATGAAATAGCCCTTCTCGCATCCCAAGATGACATCGTTGCTTTGAAATTTGACGAGCTGTCTTTTGGTATTGCAGATCTGGATAATAACGTTGTTTTAGATGAGAAGGGATGCCGGTCAACAGCGGTGTTTTCTGTGGGAAATAGCCGCAGCGGATCTCCAGGCAGGTTCGAGGATGTTTTCGTATTGCCCAAAGACCTGTATAAACAAGGATATGTCATTGACGCAAGTAAAACTATTTCAGGGATGATAACGCCTACACAATCAGAGGTTATTAAAGAAACGGGGACCTATGCTTGCGATGTGTCTGCGATGTTTGCGGTAAGCAGCCATTATGTAACGCTAAACCGGCTCAAATTGCCAGACTTATATCATGAGCTTTGGCAGTTATCGGGAACATCCGGCAAACCAAATAAGTCATTCGATCAAGCTACGGGCCTTTACTTTACCCAAGGAGAGACTCCATCTCCAAATGCTGCCCCGGCTATTAAGGAGTTCTGTGCTAGGCGCGGGAAAAGGCTTGAGACATCATTTGCCTGGTATCCATCTTGGGATTCTTTCAGGGCAACTGCAGATTCTGGAAATCTCAGTATCTTTTCTGGGACTCTCAGTTCAAGCCATGACGCTCATGCGATGGCTGTTGCGGGATATGTGGCTATGCATAATACATATTCAAATGATAAGAAATATATGCTTGTTGTCTGGGATGGTTGGTTCAATCAGCTGCGTTTTCTTCCATATGACACAACGATTTATATATCGCATGAAGGGACGTATTGTGGAGAGTGACGGCGAAGATGATAGAAAGCGCATACGTAAAACGCTGGGGCTTCTTTGCGCATTTCTTGGGATATTGGTTGTCGCGGCCTATCAACCGAGCCCCTCGGTCGTCGGTGGAAAAGATGACGAACATATTTCAGTTGAAGTACAGACGCTGTCGGATATTCATAACGGACAATTTGAGGCTCTCGTGTCAAGCGGAGGGCGGAAAGAGATTGATATCCGTAGTTACTTTAATACCGGAACTGCTTCAGGGCTGAAGGCGGGAGAGAAATGGATTCTATTCTTCGCAAGTGATGCCAATTTAGAAGAGGAAACTTTGCATCCCTACTATATGGAAAAAGTTAACTAAATCGGTGAGGAGCGAGAGGAATGATCAACAGAAGACAGCTATTCGTCTTGGCATCAGGAGCTGTTATGTTTGCTGGGGCGAGAGGGGCCAACGCTGCGCAGCTTACGAATGCGCAAAAACGATTGACGCTTGTGACCGACATGATAGTTCGGAATGAGGCTGGGGTTATTGTGTCCTCGGCGCGAAGCAAAGATGTCTTGGGTGCCGGAAATAGAAAAATGGCTGTTGGCAGCATAAACAGGAATAATGACGGTGCAGCGTCCCTGACAAGAGCGGCAACTAAGAATTTGGTGACGGTTCATAGGGAGTCAGATGATTCGCTGCCGGTGTTGGCAAAGATTGAGATTGTTGTTGAATATTCTGAAGATGGGCAAAGCATTGCAATTCG
Organism: uncultured Collinsella sp.; assembly: GCA_938039325.1. Taxonomy (GTDB): domain Bacteria; phylum Actinomycetota; class Coriobacteriia; order Coriobacteriales; family Coriobacteriaceae; genus Collinsella. Next base: position 13,128 of record CALHUX010000045.1, read on the forward strand.
GTCAGGAAAATATTCGATAATTCAAACCGATCCGCTTGTGATGTATGCAAACGCTTGGTATGCGCTCATGCAGAAAGATAAATATGTGATGAACTACTTCACAGAAAGCGAAGCATCATATGAAACGGGGTGGGGGCCAACGCTATACGATGCGGAGAAGGATAAGTGGACGTGCGGATCGGGTATGGGCGCGACGATTACAGACTTTATTAACGATTCAACATATAGTTTTGCTATCGACTGCTATATCGAATAGACATGACGGCATAAAACGAATTGGCCTATAAGCATGTCATTACTTAAGCAAAGCTGAAAACTTGGCATCTAGTGCTCGGGACTGCCCAGCTTGGGGTACAACTCAACGTGAACAATGATGGCCCGCCACATGTTTGGCGGGCCTTTGGTTATTTGACGAAAGGATCGCAGCCATGAGCGAGAACGATTCCCAGCGTCCCCAGGATGCGGGCAACGCCGGCGAGACTCAGCAGCAGCCGCGCGTGCAGGTGGAGTCGACGCCTGCCGACGGCAATAACATTCCCTACGTGCAAGCCTACGACACGCAGACCGGCAAGCCGCTGGGCGGTCAGCAGGTCGTGAACAAGCACACGGTGGTCAAGACCAAGACCAAAAAGCTGCCGATCTTTATTACGGCGCTTGCCGGCTGCGCGTGCGGCGCCCTGCTAGTCATCGCGCTCATCATGAGTGGCACGCTCGATATCGGCGGCGGTAAGAATGCCGTGACGGCGGGCGCTTCGGGTTCGTCGACGCAAAAGATCACCATCGATTCCGAAGACACCACGCTGGCCGAGGCTGTCTCTGCCAAGGCACTGCCCTCCGTCGTTTCCATTACCGCCACTTCGAGCGGCAACCAGAATGGCTCGCTTTCGCAGTCTGCCGACGATTCCGATAGCTCGGGCAGCGTCGGTTCGGGCGTTGTGCTCGATACCGAGGGTCACATCCTCACCAATAACCACGTGGTCGATGGCTATGACCAGTACGTAGTGACCATGGACGACGGCACCACCTACGAGGCCGAGTTCGTGGGCAACGATGCCTCGAGCGACCTGGCCGTCATCAAGCTCAAGGACGCCGACGCCTCCAAGCTCACCCCGATCGAGATTGGCGATTCCTCCAAGCTCAACGTGGGTGAGTGGGTCATGGCGATCGGCTCGCCGTTCGGCAACGAGCAGTCCGTCTCCACGGGTATCGTGTCGGCGCTGTATCGCTCCACGGCCATGAGCTCTACCAGCGGCAATACCATCTATGCCAACATGATTCAGACCGACGCCGCCATCAACCCGGGCAACTCCGGCGGCGCGCTCGTCAACGACAATGGTGAGCTTGTGGGTATCAACTCGCTCATCGAGAGCTATTCGGGCTCCAGCTCGGGCGTGGGCTTTGCCATTCCCGTTAACTACGCCAAGAACATTGCCGACCAGATCATCGACGGCAAGACGCCGGTGCATCCGTACATGGGCGCTACGCTTTCGAGCGTCAATGCGCTCAACGCCCGCACCAACAAGCTGAGCACCGATAGCGGCGCCTACGTGGCGAGTGTCGTCGAGGACGGTCCCGCCGCCAAGGCCGGCATCCAGGAGGGCGACGTCATCACCAAGCTGGGCGACGACGAGATTACGAGCGCCGATGGCCTGATCATCGCGCTGCGCAGCCACGAGGTGGGCGAGAAGGTCGAGATTACGCTCATGCGCGGCAAGGAAGAGAAGAAGGTCACCGTCGAGCTGGGCTCCGACGAGGAGCTGCAGAACCAGCAGCAGGACGACAGTTCGACCGACACCGGCAACGGCGGTATTACCGACGAGCAGCTGCGCCAGTACCTGGAGGAGCTGCTTGGCCAGCAAGGTCAGGGTCAGGGCAACGGTCAGGGTTTCTAACGAGCCGTTTCGCACATGCCGAAGCCAGAGGGGCTGTTCCGCCAGCGCGGGACAGCCCCTCTTTTCGCGATGATCCCTTGGAGACGGAGGAAAACGGATCATTTAGAAACGGCAAGGGCATGGTTTAATCGCGCGATCCACCCCAGTCTGGCGGCTGCCGATTCGGTGCGGTTTGGAAGGGCTGTTCGGCCCCATTGCGACCGGTGGTACTCTAGTATCCGTTTGAAATCGAGCGAAGGAGTGCCGCTATGGAGCAATCGAGCCTGTTTGGTGACGGCGTGGACATCGATACCAAAACGCCCGCGACCGCGGAAGCCGCCGCGCCGACCGATGCCCGTGCCCAGGCGGCGGCGCGTGCGGCCGAGCTACGTCACGAGCTCGATTACCACGCCTACCGCTACTACATGCTCGACGCGCCCGAGATTACGGACGCCGCCTTCGACAAAATGCTCGTTGAGCTGCAGGAAATCGAGGCGGCCTATCCCGACCTGGTGACGCCCGACAGCTACACCCAGCGCGTGGGCGGCTACGTGAGCGAGCAGTTTACGCCGGTCACGCACATGGCGCGCATGTATTCCATGGACGATGCCATGGACTTGGATGAACTCGACGCGTGGCTCCAACGCGCTGAGGATGCGCTCGGTGCCGGTAGCGTTACCTATACCTGCGAGCTTAAGATCGACGGCCTGGGCGTGGCGCTTACCTACCAAAACGGCACCTTCGTACGTGCGGCCACACGTGGCGATGGCGCAACGGGCGAGGACGTGTCGCTCAACGTGCGCACTATCAAGGATGTGCCCATGCACCTGTCCGAGCCGGCGCTCGCCCACATGGGCGCCGACCGCGAGCGCGCCATCGAAGTACGCGGCGAGGTCTATATGCCCAAGGGCAGCTTTGTGCGCCTGAACGACGAGGCCGATGCCGAGGGCCGCGACCCCTTCGCCAACCCGCGCAACGCCGCCGCCGGCAGCCTGCGTCAAAAGGATCCCAAGGTCACGGCGCGCCGCGATCTGGCCACCTTTATCTACGCCATCGCCGATACCGATCCGCTGCACGTCCACAGCCAGCGTGAGTTTCTGGACTGGCTGCGTAGCGCCGGCTTTAGCGTCAACCCCAACGTGGCGCGCTGCGCCACGCCGGCCGAGGTCCACGAGTTCTGCGCCCAGGCCCTCGAGCATCGCGGTGACCTGGACTACGACATCGATGGCGTGGTCGTAAAGGTCGACAGCTTCCAGCAGCAGCTTGACTTGGGCTTTACCGCCCGCGCGCCGCGCTGGGCCATTGCCTTTAAGTTCCCGCCCGAGGAAAAGCAGACCGTCCTGCGCGAAATTCGCATCCAGGTGGGCCGCACCGGTGTGCTCACGCCGGTCGCCGAGTTCGACCCGGTGACGGTTGCCGGCTCCACCATCGCGCGCGCCACGCTGCACAACATCGACGAGATCCGCCGAAAAAACGTGCGCGAGGGCGACACCATCATCGTGCACAAGGCGGGCGACGTGATTCCCGAGGTCGTGGGCCCGGTGCTCGACAAGCGCCCGGCCGACAGCGTTGACTGGCACATGCCCGAGGTCTGCCCCGTGTGCGGCAGCCCCGTTGTCCACGAGGACGGCGAGGTGGCCTACCGCTGCGTCTCTATCGACTGCCCCGCGCAGCTCAAGGAGCGCCTGCTCCACTGGGTGAGCCGCGGTTGCATGGACGTGGACGGCCTGGGCGATGAGATCGTCGACAAGATGATCGCCGCCGGCCTGATCCACGATGTCGCAGACTTCTACCAGCTCACGGTCGATGACATCGCCGGCCTGGACACGGGGCGCGTGTACGCCAGCTCCAACAGCAAAAAGGGCGTCAAGAAGGGCGATCCCATTCCGGTGGGCCTCAAGACGGCCGAGAAAATCATCGCCGAGCTTAACAAGTCCAAGAGCCAACCGCTCGGTCGCGTGCTGTTTGCCCTGGGTATCCGCCATGTGGGCAAGAGTGTGGGCGAGGTCATTGCCGAGCGATTCCTGTCGATTGACAAGCTTATCTTGGCAAGCGAAGAGGATATTGCCGAGTGCGAGGGCATCGGTCCCAAGATTGCGGCGAGCGTCAAGCAGTTCCTGTCCGTGCCCGAGAACCTTGCCGTGCTGGAGCGCCTGCGCCAGGCGGGTCTGTCGCTCGAGGTCGATTTGGGCGCTGCGCACGCGCAAGCCGCAGCCGACGCTGGCGTGGCAGGCGAGCTTGCCGACGCACAGCCACTCGCGGGTCTGACCTTTGTGCTCACCGGCACGCTCGTCAACCGCACACGCGACGAGGCGGGCGCGGCGCTCAAGGTGCTCGGCGCCAAGGTTTCGGGCAGTGTTTCAAAGAAGACGAGCTATCTGGTCGCCGGTCCCAAAGCAGGCTCCAAGCTCGCCAAGGCCGAGCAGCTGGGTGTGCCCGTGCTGGACGAGGCGGCACTTGAACAGATTTTGGCGACGGGTAGGGTCCCGGAGGCATAATGATTTGTTGAGGAACTGCGCAGAGGCTCAGTTCCTCAACATCTCCTAATAGTGTTTGCCTGTTCAATTTCGATATCGTTTCCCTCGTATGATCCAGATGTGTCTACCGAGTCAAAGCGTGAGTAGGAAACTCTTGTCCCAACTTTGATTTGGGAAAGCTTGTCTTTGATTCGGCCAGATGAGGGGAATGTAATCCGGGTTTGCTTTCCAGCGTCGGTGTAGCGGGGACTGTTGTCTGTTTGGATTACGAGTTCCGTTCCCTCAATAGAATGAACGCTGCCGGCTCCAAAGACAAGATAATCATCTCCTCCGCTATAGCGGGCTCTATCTGTGCATGAAGAAACGGATGCAAACATAGCGAAAATCACCAATATCGTAACCAGGGCAAAGGCCGTGGTGCCATAGCATTTTGATGGTACCATCCGGTCTACCAAAAGACTGTTCCGTTCAATTTGACCATATTGGGCGTTGCATAGTTAATCGCTCGGGGATAAGTGTTCCATCCGTCGAATACTTCGAGCCACTGCAGTTCGATGCCAGAGCTTCCATTATGCCCAGTAAAATAGCCAGTTACCGTGACTGTATGACCTGATAGCTCGACGGATCCTTTACTGTTTCGGCTGTTGATCCACATATGATACAAGCCGATATTCCCTTGATCGATAGTTGCTCTGTACTGAGCGAATTGAGGCTGATAACCGAAAAATTGAGTATTAAGTGCTCTACCCTTTTGAGCGGCAAGACTTTTAAACGGAACAATTCCATCTGGGATGATCGTTCTTCCGTACTCGACGCCCTGATCATTGGTCTTATACGTTGTTGTGCCAGTGACGTTCCATATTTCTTTATAATAATCGGGATTAAATTGATTAGCGTTTGAACTGGTGAGACCGTAATGCATTGATACAGCGTACAAGGCAGAAACGACGCATGCATACTTATTAGTGCGGGCTTCAACTAATGATTCCGAGACTCCTCGGAACGGTATTCCGTTTAAATCGTCTATTTGGAAATGCAACATCAAGTCATCTTCATTGATAATGACTGCATCCCATGAAGTTGGGTTATTGCTTTGAGGTGCTATACCCTTTTCGGTGACAATCGGGACAGACCGTATATTGTTATAGTTGGTTACACAGTCTCTAGTTCCTGGCACCAAAGTTCCATATTCAATATCGTTGTACGAAATTAGTACGGTTGGGTTTGTGGCCTGTTGGCCGGAATAAGTTGAAATGGCGTTTGATAGAGAAGCTGAAATCGGAAGAATGGTATCGCCGAGGGTTATCTCCTTCAGAAGCCCAGGATATGATGCGTCAAGTATTAAATAACCGTAAGGGCTTCCTTCCCTTGTGACACTGATTTCATAGCCACAGATAAGGCCGATTTGTTGGCATACGGGAACGATTTGCTCGATCTCTAAGTTCGCGGATCCGTCGACGATGGGCAACAGGGAAAGCGCGTAGTCTTGTGCTAGGTCTGATGTAAAAGCGACGGATGAGTTTGAGTCGGCAGCGAATACTCTTGTTGGGCGTGACGCGGATAAGCCGATGATCGAGGCTAGGCCGAGAAGAAACGAGCGACGTGATTGAACTCTGGGCATAATGTCTCCTGCCTATGGGGGGCAATATGCTGTCATTTTATTTGCTACAAAATACAATCTAATTCGGATTAAGGTAAATGGATGGAATTGCTCGATAAATGGTAGTGATTAGCGGACCGGTATCGCGATCCTCGTCACATACGCTCCCGGATCGTCGCTGATGATGTCGTCGATCAGGGCAATCTCACGCGAGGGGCCGGCGGGCGCTAGGCCGTGCTCGTGCATATAGCCGAGCAGCCGCTCGTAGCGTGGGGCTGCCTGTCCGTGCGTGCCGCGGAAGCTAATGGTCAGGCAGCGCGCGGCAGGTCGTGTCTCGACGTCGCCCAAGTAATCATCAGTGTCATCGAGCAGCAGAAAGACCTCGTCGTAGCCATCAAAGTCGCCGGCGGCGAGGCGCTCAGCGCCGATCCCGACGCCTAAGTTGCCCAGAAAGACAAAGGTTTCGTGCTGACCCCTCTGCAGTTGGCGAATCTGCCACTCCAGCGCATAGGCGTCGGTAGGGTTGACGCGTTCGCGCAGCACGGCGCAGCGAAGCTCGGGCGCATCGATTGCGCAAATGGTATCGAGCTCGGTGTTCAAGGCGTCGTGAAGCAGGGCAAGCCGGTTGTCAATCTTGCGTGAAACGCGCTCCAGCTCGCGGCGCTTGCGTTCGATGAGCTCCTGCTGCTGAGCCAGCTGCCGCTGCATAAGGGTCACATCGCGCGTGGTCACAAACTCACGGATTTGTGCGAGCGGCAAGTCGAGAACGCGCAGGTGGCTGATGGTGTTGAGGGTGGAGAGCTGCCGCGATCCGTAGTAGCGGTACCCGCTCGCCGGATCGATGCGCGCCGGGTCCAGCAAGCCCATCTGCTCGTAATGGCGCAGCGTGCCCACGCTCAGGTTAAACAGGCGCGCCACCTCGCCAATGCGGAGCAGGCCCTCGGTGTGTTCACTTGGCATGTCGGTCACAGGACCGCTCCTTTCGGTAAAAACAGGGGAGAGGCGCTAGGCCTGCGTCGCCCCGCTACGCCACCAGCTTGTCAAAAGCCCCGCGCCGGTTGAGCACGGTAAATGCAATCACGCAGATGCCCGCCGACAGAATCGACCCGCACGGCGAGGCGATGCCCATGGGGAACAGCGTGTCGGAATAGGCGTTCGACAGCAGCCATGCGCCGGGCACGCGAATGAGCACCACGGCCAGCACGTTGTGCGCAAAGCCAATGTAGCTCTTGCCATACGCAGCGAAAAAGCCGCTAAAGCAAATGTGGATGCCGGCAAAGATCGCGTCGAAAATATAGCTGCGCATATAGCCGGTACCGGCGGCGACTACTGCAGCGTCCTTGGCAAAAAAGCCGATAAACGCCGGCGCCACCAGCCACATCAGCACCGTGATCAGGCAGCCGTACACCACCGAGATGGTCATGGCGTCCTTGAGTACCTGACGCGCGCGATCGCCCTTGCCCGCGCCGGCATTTTGCGCCGTGAGCGCGCTGACGGTAGCGCCCATGGAACTCGGCACAATGAACAAAAAGCTGATCATCTTTTCGACCAGGCCCACGGCGGCGGCGTCGACCAGACCGCGGTGGTTGGCGATGACGGTGATAAACATAAACGCCACCTGGATGCAGCCGTCCTGCACGGCCACGGGTACGCCGATCTTAAGAATGCTGCCGAGCACCTCGGGCTGGGGGCGCAGGTCGCTGCGCTTAACATGGATGTTTGTGCGACGGCTCTTGAGCCACACGAGCGCGAGGGCAACGCTGGCTGTCTGCGCGGTCACCGTGCCGAGCGCCGCGCCCACGGGGCCGAGCCCCATGTGGCCGATAAACAGAAAGTCGAGCGCGATGTTGATGATGCACGCCACGCCGATCACGTACATGGGCGAGCGCGAATCGCCCAGCCCGCGAAAGATGGCCGAGAGGATGTTGTACGCGGCGATAAAGGGAATGCCGATAAAGCAAATGCGCAGGTAGGCGGCGGTGCCTTCGACCGCCTCGGCCGGCGTGCCAATGAGCGCCACGATCTGCGGGCACAGTGCGAGCAGGACAGCGGCCAGCACCACTGAGACGCCCATAAACAGCGTGATGGTATTGCCGATGGCGGTCTCGGCGCGGTCGAAGCGGCGCGAGCCCACGGCGTGGCCGACGATGACCGTCGTTCCCATGGCCAGGCCCACGAGCGTCACGGTAATGATATAGAGCGTTTGCGCGCCATTGCCCACGGCGGTGATGCCGGCAGCGCCGCTAAACTGCCCCATCATGTACAGGTCGGCCATACCGTAGAGCATCTGCAAAAAGTACGAGAGCATATAGGGCAGGGCAAAGACCGCGATGGTCTTAAGGACATTGCCGCGTGTGAGGTCGTGTTCCATAGGTGGGGCTTTCTGGCTGGGTTTGTTTTGCTACCAGTGTAGTGAAAACCCTACAACGATTATAGAGTCAAGGTTTATGTTGGCAGTGGGGCGAAAAAGTCACGCTCGTAATCATTTCCGTTGAATACAGGCATAAGCCGTACATGCGTGGTGCCTGCGCTGGCCTTAAAGAAATCGGTTTCGCATCGCTTGACACCGTTGCCTGTCGCGCAATAATACGTGCGTTTGCGAATGACGTTTGACGGAGATGATGATGCGGGTGCGTAATCTCAAACTGCTGGTGTCCTATCTCGGCGAATTCAAACGCGATTTTATCCTCGGCGTGCTGTTCATCGCCGTCGAGACTGCGCTTGAGCTCTTTATTCCCGTGATCATGGCTAACATCATCGACGTGGGCGTGCCCGCGCGCGACACCGGCTATATCCTGTTCCAGGGAGCACTCATGCTGGTGTGCGCGGCCGTGTCGCTTGTACTCGGCCTCGGCTATGCGCGTTATTCAGCACGTGTGGCGGTGGGCCTCGGCGCCAACCTGCGCGCCGCGGAGTACCGCAAGATCCAGACCCTCGCCTTCGGCAATCTCGATGAATACGAGACGAGCTCGCTGGTCACTCGCATGACCACCGACATCACCGTTATTCAAAACGCCGTGGGTAACGGCTTCCGCCCCATGGTGCGCGGGCCGGTAAATCTGGTCATGGGCCTCGTCTACGCTTTTGCACTCTCGCGCGAGCTCGCGGCGGTCTTTGCCGTAATTCTGCCGATGCTCGCCATCCTGCTCGGTATCATTACCGTGCGCGTGAGCCCGCTCTACCGCCAACTCCAGACCTCGATGGACCACCTCAACGGCGTGGTGCAAGAGGACCTTACCGCAGTGCGCGCCGTCAAGGCTTACGTGCGCGCCGAGCACGAGTGCGACAAGTTCGACACCGTCAATACCGAGCTCGCCGGTACGGCGACCAAGACCTTCGGCACCGCCGTGCTCAACCTGCCGGTGTTCCAGCTCTCGATGTATGTTGCCGCGCTCTCGATCCTGTGGATTGGCGGCCGCATGATCATCGAAGGTCGCTTGGGCGTGGGCTCGCTCACGGGCTTTATGAGCTACGTGCTGCTGATCATGAACTCGCTCATGATGATTTCCAACGTGTTTTTGCTGCTCACGCGCGCTCTCACGAGTGTGAGCCGTATCGCAGAGGTGCTCGATGAAGGGCCCGTTATCGCCAATCCTGTGGGAGACCTCGCGACTGCGACGCCAACGGACGGCAGTATCGAGTTTCGCGACGTTTCCTTTAAATACGGCGCGGATGCAGCCGAGGATGTGCTCGAGCATATCGACCTTCGCATCGAGAGCGGCTCGACGGTGGGCATCCTCGGCGGCACGGGTTCGGGCAAGAGCTCGCTTGTGCAGCTGATTGCGCGCCTGTACGACGCCACCGAGGGCGCCGTGCTTGTGGGCGGACATGACGTGCGTGACTACGACCTGGCTACCTTGCGCGACGCGGTGGGAATTGTGCTGCAAAAGAATGTGCTGTTCACGGGTACCGTGCGCGAGAACCTGCAGTGGGGCAATCCGCAGGCATCGGACGATGAGCTCCTCGCGGCTTGCCGCGCGGCGTGCGTAGACGAGTTCCTTGATCGCATCGGCGGGCTGGACGGCGAGTTGGGCCAAGGCGGCGCCGGTGTTTCGGGTGGCCAGAAGCAACGCCTGTGCATCGCGCGCACGCTACTCAAGCATCCGCGCGTGCTCATTTTTGATGACTCCACCAGCGCGGTCGATATGGCGACCGACGCTAAGATTCGCGAGCACATCGCTCGGATTCCCGATACGACCGTGCTCATCATCGCCCAGCGCATCGCGAGCGTCATGGATGCCGATCGCATTGTGGTGTTGGACGACGGTCGTGTCCACGGCGTGGGCACGCACGAGGAACTGCTGGCGGGCGACAACATCTACCAGGAGATTTACGCCTCGCAGATGGAGTTTGCGGGGAATGTGGACGCCGGCGACGGCAGCGACGATGGCTGCGCGAATGATTCGTTTTCCTCCGTCCCCGGCGGATCGACCTTGGAAGGGGGTGAGCGCCATGCCTAAGACCGCAGCCCAAGCGCGCCCGGCCGACCTCAAGCGCACTGTGTGCCGCCTGCTCTCCTACATGGGGCATGCCAAGTTCTCGTTGCTTGCGGTGGGCGTACTCGCCTCCGTCGCCGCCATCGCGAGCCTCGCCGGCACCTACATGGTGCGCCCCATCGTTAACGGTTTGGCCACGGGCGGGGAGGAACTGCTTGCCAAGCAGGTCATCCTGACGGCGATCATCTACGCCGCGGGTGTGCTCTCGGCCCTGGGCTACTCGCAGATCATGGTGCGCGCGGCCCAACGCGTGGTGTCCGATATTCGTCGCGACCTGTTCGCGCACATCCAGACGCTGCCGCTCAGTTATTTTGACAGCACGCGCTCGGGCGACATCATGAGCTTTTTCACCAACGACGTCGACACCGTCTCCGAGGCGCTTAACAACAGCTTTGCCAACGTGATTCAGGCCGCCATTCAGGTTGTGGGCACTACGGCCATGCTCATCATCCTTAACTGGCAGCTCACGATTATCACGCTCGTGTGCGATGCGGCCATTGTGCTGTATGCGCGCTACTCGGGCGCGCGCTCTAAGCGCTTCTTTGCCGCCCAGCAGGCATCGCTTGGCGACCTGGACGGATATATCGAAGAGATGGTCTCGGGCCAAAAGGTCATCAAGGTCTTTAACCGCGAGGCAGCGAATGTCGCCGGCTTCACCTGCCGCAACGACGAGCTTCGCCGCACCGGCACCGCCGCCGTGAGCTATGCCAACTCCATGGTGCCCATGACCGTCGTGATTGGTTACGTCAACTATGCAATCGTCGCCGTGGCGGGCGGCATGCTCTGCATCAAGGGGCTCGCCGACGTAGGTGCGCTCGCGAGCTATCTGGTCTTCGTACGCCAGGCGGCCATGCCCATCAACCAGTTTACGCAGCTGGGCAACTTCTTGCTCAATGCGTTGGCCGGCGCTGAGCGCTTGTTTGCCGCTATGGACCTCAAGTCCGAGGTGGACGAGGGCTGCGTGGGGCTGGTGCAGACGGGCGATGCCGCGTGGGCGTGGAAGATTCCCGAGGGCCAGGGCGTGGGCGCGTACGGGCACTTGCATGACGTGGCTGCCGTTGATGAGTCGGGCCGCGCGTTGGCCGCCGACGGTACCGAGCTCACGTGCGGCTTGGTCCCGCTTGCCGGCGACGTGCGCTTCCATGCCGTGGACTTTTCCTACGTGCCGGGCACCCGCGTGCTCATGGATCTCAACCTGTTTGCCAGGCCGGGGCAAAAGATCGCGTTTGTGGGCTCGACGGGCGCCGGTAAGACGACTATCACCAACCTCATCAACCGTTTCTACGAGGTCGATGATGGTGAGATCACGTACGACGGCATCGACGTCAAGCACATTGCCAAGGCCAGCCTGCGCGGGTCGCTCGGCATTGTGCTGCAGGACACGCACCTGTTTAGCGGCACCATTGCGCAGAACATCCGCTTTGGCAAGCTCGACGCGACCGACGAGGAGGTGCGCGCCGCTGCCGAGGCAGCCTGCGCCGACTCGTTTATCCGTCGCCTGCCTAGAGGGTACGATACGCCGGTCACGGCCGATGGCGCCAACCTGTCGCAGGGTCAGCGCCAGCTGCTCGCTATCGCGCGCGTTGCCGTGGCCGATCCACCAGTGCTCATCCTGGACGAGGCCACTTCGAGCATCGACACGCGCACCGAAAAGCTCATCGAGCGCGGCATGGATCGCATCATGCGTGGGCGCACCACGTTTATGATCGCGCATCGCCTGTCCACCGTCCGCGACGCCGACGCCATCATGGTTCTCGAACACGGCCGCATCATCGAACGCGGCACGCACGAAGAGTTGCTCGCCCAGCACGGCGAGTACTGGCAACTGGCGCATGGCTTAAAAGAGTTGGATTAACCCGTTCGAGCACGATGCCTTGATCTCTCCGTGCCCCTCACCTCGCCTCAAACCATCACAACATTCGACGTTTTTTGCCAAAATCGGAAAAAGCATCGAATGTTGTGATGGTTAGTGTGTTAAGGATGGGCTTGGAAAGTCCGTTTTGCTTGAAGCGACCTGTCCTGTCGTACGGGTGTCGGCATGATTCTCCCGTGCGGTATTATGTTTTCCGAAGAATAAAACGCCGCGTGAGGGGAGGGCCGCGTGGACGGGCGCGTGCAACATGACGGCTTTGGCCGCGATATCAACTACCTGCGCATTGCCGTTACCGACAAGTGCAATTTCCGCTGCATTTACTGCATGCCGGCCGATGGCGTGGCGCCCCGTGCACACGACGAACTGCTCAGTGCCGAGGAAATCGCCCGCTTTGTGCGCTTGGCGGCGGGGGAGGGCATTCGCCGCGTGCGCCTGACGGGTGGCGAGCCGCTGGTCAGCCGCCGTATCATTCCGCTCATTCGCGACATCCGCGCGATTCCGCAGATCGAGGACATCTCGCTTACCACCAACGGCGCCCTGCTGCCCAAGCTGGCGCCGCAGCTCAAAGATGCCGGGCTTAACCGCGTCAACATTTCGCTCGACACGCTCGACCCTACGCTGTTTGGAAAGATCACGCGCCTGGGTCGACTCGAGCAGACCATGGCCGGCATCGACGCGGCACTGGCCTGGGGCTTTGAGCCCGTTAAGGTCAACTGCGTTGTTGTACGCCGGCTCAACCAGGATGTGGCGGCCCTCGCACGGCTGACCGTCGACCGCCCCATTCATCTGCGATTTATCGAATACATGCCCATCGGCGACGAGCGCACGAGCTCGCATTGCGCCGTGGACCCGCATGCGCCTGCGCTCAATCCCGAGCTGTGGGACGCGAGCGATACTGTGCCGAGTGACGAGCTGCGGGCGTGCATCAATGCCGGGGCCGCCGCGACGGGGCTGGGCGAGCTCGAGCCACTCGACATTAACGACGCTCCTGCCGGCGCGGGCCCTGCGCGCTATTGGCATTTTCCGGGCGCGGCGGGAACGGTCGGCTTTATTAGCGCCATGTCCAATCATTTTTGTGCGAATTGCAACCGTCTGCGTCTGACGGCCGATGGCAACGTGCGTCCGTGCCTGTTCAGCGATGCCGAGTATTCGGTGCGTGAGGCGCTGCGCCGTGGTGATGATATGCAGGTACTTTCGATTTGGCGCGATGCCGTAGCCCACAAACCGCAGGAACACGCGATAATTGAGGGCACGCAACGATTTATGTCCCAAATCGGAGGATGATCATATGGCCAAGAGCAGGTACGCCGATGCCACCAAGGCCGCTCGCAGGGCCGCGATGTCTGCCCACAAAGTCACGGCTGCGGCCAGCGATGCCGTTATAGGCGTGCAGCCGACTGTCAGCGCTGTCGCCGAGCCCACCCGTGATGTCCGCGACGCCCGTCGCGACGAGCTGACGCACGTGGACGCCAAGGGCGAGGTTCGCATGGTCGACGTGTCCGACAAGGCCGAGACGCATCGCATTGCCATCGCCGAGGGCACCATCCTCATGCATCCCGAGACGCAGGCCATGGTGCTGCAGGACCGCGCCAAAAAGGGTGACGTGCTTGCCTGCGCGCGCGTGGCGGGCATCATGGCCATCAAACGCACGAGCGACATCATCCCCATGTGCCATCCGTTGCTCATTACCAAGAGCAAGTGCGACATTGCGCCCATCGCTCCGGCGGGGACGCCGGCCGAGGACGTGCCCGAGGGCTGGGCGCCGGCGCGAGCGGACGGACAGGTTGGCTTTCACGTGCTGGTCACGGCAGGCGTGACGGGCAAGACGGGTATCGAGATGGAGGCTCTGACCGGCGCGAGTGCCGCGTGTCTGACCATCTACGACATGTGCAAGGCCGTCGATCGCGGCATGGAGATCGTTGACGTACGCCTGCTGCACAAGGAGGGCGGCCGCTCGGGCGTGTGGGATCGCGCCGAGTGTCAGGCCGCTGCTGTTGAGTCCGTGGCCGCTGACGGCGTCGCACCCGCGAGCGCACCCGTCGCCGTCGCGCCCGCAGCTCCGACACCGACCGTCCCCGCGATCGCGTTTATCGGCTACCAAAACTCGGGCAAGACCACGCTCGTCGAGAAGGTTATCGCCGAGCTCACCCGCCGCGGCCTGCGCGTGGGTTCGCTCAAGCATCATGGACATCACGGCTTTGATATTGATGTGCCCGCTAAGGATACCTGGCGCCATCACCAGGCCGGCTCCAAACACGTGGGCCTCATCTGCGCCACGCGCTGGGCGGAGTACGCCGACACGCGCGAGGAGGACGAGATGCCCGCGCGCGAGCTGTTGTCGCGCTACAACGATGTCGACGTGGTGATCATCGAGGGTTACAAGACCGAGGGCTTCGACAACATCGTCGTCGCGCGTTCCGGTGTCGACCGTCTGCGCGGCAAGAGCTCGCTCGACCTGGTCGACGGTCGCACGCTGGCCCTTGCCTGCAACGAAGCCCTGGCACGCCAGGCATTCGACGCCGGCTTTGCAACCCGAGCCATCAACATCAATGACGCCCGAGCCATCTGCGACCTCATCCAGGATCATCTGGCCTAAAACCTGCCAAATAGGGACAGGTTTATTTTGGCGGGTTTTATCTGGGCAAACGCCATTTCCACCACAAAGGGGCCAGGCACCTTTGTGGTGGTTTTTGCTTTGGTAGATGGTTGGGACATGCCTTATAATCTACCGAGTAGTTCATGCTGGGCGGAAAGACGGAAGGGGCACGATGCGACCCTAGTCAGGCATACGGATAGATTGAGCCAATGGACAGCGGATGAATGGACGCTGCCCGCTATTCGTATGCGATAAGGAGCACCCATGCCCACATCTGTATTCCCAAAAGTCCGCTCGTCGCTGTCCGCGCAGGCTAAACGCCTGGTGGCAATGCGCTTTCTCATCTACACCGGTTTTCAGACCAGCTACTTTATCGGCGTCATCGGAACGCTTACCTATGCGGACGATGCCTCGGTCGTCGCGACATCGCTGGCCGTCCTGTTTATGAACGTTTTCGTAATCCTGGGATCCTTTGCGGGCGGCGCGGCGCTCGACGCCTGGGGTCCGCGCCGCCATTTCTTGCTGAGCATCGTCGGCGCTCTTGCAACTGGCACGGCAATCATCGCCTTTGGTAGCGCGACCGGCGTCGTCCTGCTCGGCGCGGTGTTTCTGGGCTTTGTGATGGGATTCGCCCAGCCCGTCGCCACGTCCTATCCGGCCTACCTCACCAACGACCCCGTCGAGCTCAAAGACATCAACTCCGCCATCGCCATGGTTTCAAACGTGAGTATCATCGTTGGCCCCACGCTGGGCGGCTTTGTCGCGGCGGCTGCGTCGTCGCGCGCGGTGTTCGTGCTCATGATGCTCTTTACCGTGCTGGCGCTCGTCGCCGGTTGGGGCTTTAGGCCGCAGACCAGCCATGTCGCCGGGCATGCGGATGCCGATTCGGCAGAGGAAGGGGAGCGTGCGGGACAAAGCTCCAACCCCAGCACGCCCGCCCGCGCCACCTTCGCGACCAGCATCAAGACAGTCTTCACCAACAGCGTCCTCGCGCTACTTTTCTGCATTATTTTTCTCTCGAACTTTGGCTACGGAGCCTTCGATCCGCTCGAGTCGTTTTTCTATCGCGATGTCCTACGCGTCGGCGTTGAGTGGATGGGCTGGCTCTCGTCGGCTTCGGGCGTGGGCGCGGTGCTGGGTGCCGTGCTCGCGCTCCGCTTGCCGCCGCACCTGGTCAACCTTAAAACGCTGCTCGTGGCGCTTATGTCCGTGGGCCTGGGAAGTCTGCTCTATGTGGGGACACCGTACGTGGGCGTGGCCCTCGTCGGCCAGATCGCCCTGGGCATAGCTTGGGGTGTCGTCAACCCGCTCCACAACACCATTGTGCAAACGACGGCTCCGCTCGAGCAGCTCGGTCGCGTGAACTCGGTCATGGGCTTTGGCAATATGTTTGCCGGCGTGGCCCCGCTGGCGATTGCCCCGTGGCTGGCGGCGACGTTTGGCGTGCAGCAGACGCTCATCGGAGCAGGCATGGTCGTGACGGCAGTCCCCGCGGCGTTGCTGCTGTTTGGGCGCCGGCATTTTGATCGTGCCGCAAGGCAGTAAAAACCATCACAACATTCGATGAAAATCGCGATTTTGCCAAAAAACATCGAATGTTGTGATGGTTTGGCCCGCAAACGTCACTTCCACCACAAAGGGGGCCAGGCACCTTTGTGGTGGTTTTGCACCAAAGCGCCCCGTGCGCGCCTTGGTATACCATGTACGCCGTTCACGAATACACCCCACACCGCCGCGCTACCCAGAAAGGCCCCCATGGACACCACCTTCAGCCACATCAAAGCCGTGTTCTGCGATATCGACGGCACGCTGCTCACGAGCCAGCACACGGTGTCCCCGCGCACCGTGGCGGCAATCCGCGCCCTGCGCGAGCGCGGCGTGCTCTTTGGCCTGTGCACCGGGCGCGACGCCCACGCGACCGAGGCCATGTACGAGCTCTGGGGCATCGAAGGCCTGGTGGACGTGCTCGTGGGCTGCGGTGGCGCCGAGGTCATCGACCGCGCGCACGACATCAACGAGCTGAGCTATCCGCTGTCGGGCGAGACCGTCGCGCGCATCTGCAAGCACATGGCGGGCCTGCCGGCAACGCCCGTCTGCCCCCGAGACGGCGTGTTCTACGTGCCCGAGAGCAACGCGTGCGTCGAGCACCTGTCGCGCGTCGACTGCGTGCCCTACCAGGTAGTCGATTTTGCCGAGTTTTTGCGCGAGCCGCAGCCCAAGGTGATGTTTACCATGGCGCCCGAGGTGATGCCGCGGGTGATTGAACGGGCGTCGACGTTTGCCGATAACACCGTTAAGGCGGCGGCTCTGCAAACCACGCAGCGGCTCTACGAGTTCATGGATCCGCGCGTGTCCAAGACGCGCGGCCTTGTGCGCGTGGCGGAGCTCAACGACATGGAGCTCCAGAACATCTGCGTGTTTGGCGATGCCGATAACGACACCTGCATGGTGGCTGACGCGGGCGTGGGCGTGGCCATGGCAAACGGCAGCGACGCCACCCGTGCCGCCGCCGATTTTGTAACCGCGAGCAACGACGAAGACGGCATCGCGATCTTTATCGAGGAACATCTGCTGTAGCGCTGGGGGAGAACCACCGCAAAAGTGACAGGCACCTTTGTGGTGGCCTCAGGCGATTTGGGCGAATTGATGCCTAAAATCTGCGCGAAAATTCAAATATAGTTGTCTGAACATCATGCTTCCAACCACCGGTGGGTTAAAGATATTCTCATCAATTTGGTAGGATATTCCTTCCAGTTAATGACCTACCGCTCACGGTCGATTTTCGACCGTTCACAGGATGTTTGCTCTTGAGCAAAATGTTGTGCAAATAAATCTAATGCCATTAAAAAATAATACGCAACTAAATTACCAGCAGAAACAAAAAATAGATAGCGAATAAACGAAGGTAAATCTGAGCAAATGTCAAGAGAATTGAGAACTCGCTACAAAAATGTCGGTTTTGTTGCTCAGATGTTTAAACAATCGTTATAATTGCATTACTAAACGAGCGCAATTACAGATTGCGCAGATACGTTTGATGGTGAAAGAGCAAGATCGCGGTCTCTTGGGGAGGAGACATCGATGAAAGCGAATTCGGACAAATCTAAGCAGAGTAATAAAGCGACGCGCCGTGTACTGGCAGGCGTTTTGTGCGGAGCCTCCGTGTTGAGCCTGGTACTGTCGCTCGTCATGCCCCCGATCTCGCAGGCCATTGCCAACGATGGTCAGCCAGCTTCTACCGAGGGAACTGTGATGGGGGGGGGTTCCTCAAGTGAGTCTACTGGTGTAGATAACACCACTAACGGGGATACCGAAAACCAGAATAGCGACGAGACCGAGGGCGACGAGCCTGGCGACGATGCCCAGCTTGACGGACAGTCCGAGGAAGAGCAGCAGAACGAGGGTACAACGACTTCGGATGGTGAAACCGTTGCTGCGGTTGCGGAAAACGAGCAAACTGGAGCGGCTGCCGGGGAAATAGCTAGCACAGAAGAACTTGGCAGTAAACTTCAGGGTGTTCAGGTGGGTCAGTCCGCCAGTTTCAAGCTGATGCAGAACATCGAGTACAACGGCGAAATCAATCTCAATAAGAGCGGTAGCAATATCACCCTTGATCTTAATGGCTGCAAGATAAAGCACTCGGGCGAAAACCAGAACAGGCCGCTTTTCAATGTGAGTAATGGTGCCGAGTTTACAATCAAGGATGATTCTAATCAGGATACTGAAGAGGTCACTCCCGGTCAGAAGCTGGATGATCAAGGCCAGAAGTTTACTAGCGATTATTATGGCAAGAATGCCATGGTCGACTATGACAAAGATAACATCCCGACCCTGCTCACCTATTACGTAACCAAGTCGTCCGCTAACGATACGGGCACAACGGAAACGCTTGAAACACATAAGGCCAACATCAAGGGTGCAATTGTCTCAACTGCGTCCAAGGGGTCCACGTTGAAGCTCATCAACGTCTACGAGGGCGGCAAGTTTAACCTTCAGGGCGGTACGCTTACGCAGAAAGAGGGCTGCAATGTCGGCAACCTCATCTATGCCGAGAACGGCTCTACTGTCAACATGAGAGGCGGATACGTTTGCGGCGCTTCCGGCTCGGGTGACGGCGCGGGCATTATGGTATCCAACAACAAAGGCGGCGTCTCGACCCTTAGTCTGACTGGCGGCGTAATTGCCGGCAACAGCGCTTATAGTGGCGGTGGTGTGTATGCCCGTTATTCCGAGGTCACCATAACTAATGGCATAATCTCCGGTAATAGCACACTCAACAAGGGACTCGGTGGCGGCATTATGGCCGAGGGCGGCATCGTGACCGTTTCTGGTGGCTATATCACGAATAATAAAATGGCTAAATTCTGTGGTGAGGATGGCAATGGTTGTCATGGCGGCGCTGGGCTTGCTGCCAATAGCGGCGCCCATGTCACCATTTCCGGTGGCCAGATTACTGGCAACTATTCCGAGGAAGCTGGCGGCGGCGTTTACGTTACCAATCTTAAGCAAGCAGGTATGGCATGGCTCGACATTAAGGGAGGATATATTGCCTCTAACGTGAGCTACCGATCTGAAGGTGCCGGCATCCGAGTGGGCCAGAGGGTTGACGCGATGATTAACGGCACTCCAGACAGCAAAGTCTACATCACTAATAACCACTGCATGTCTCGCTTTGACTGGGGCGGAGGCGGCATCTTCGTCCAGGGCAGTAATGAGACCCCATCTGATGCGGGTAGGCTATTTGTCTATAGCTCCTATATAAGCAGCAATACAGCCGGTGGCTACGGTGGTGGCGTTGCGGTTTGCCCGACGGGCAAGACGTTGGTAACGAACACTGAGGGCACGGCAATCTTTGGCAATTCTTCTGCCGGCGCTGAGTATGATACCGACGACCATAACAGTAAACCTTACAAAAAAGATGAGAATTCCGGCAATGAAGATATACCCCATCTTTCAGGTGGTGGTAATGGTAAGAATCAAGATAAAGATGCATACAAATCGGAGGTGTTTCGCAACCACGGCCACGCGGACTTCTTCCTTGCGGCAAAGTCTGGCCATGCTGATCCGATTGCGGCAGTAATCGGCAAGATGCTCGGCGGCGGAGATGCCCAGTATTCGGGAAGCAAAGAACGCAGTGATAACAAAGAACCCAGTGATAACAATGAACTCTATGAGGCTATCAATATCCCTGCCAATGGCGGCGTGAAGATTTATCGGAGCGTCGGTCTGTCTTCGGGTGTCACAGCTGGAAGTGATGAAGCGAGTAAAGCGCAGGAAGCTGCCGGAACTTTCATCACGGGCAACTATTCCTGGGACCATGGCGGCGGTATCATGTCGAATGGCGACTTGTACCTAGGCGTGCCTGCGGATACGTACGTCTACCCGAGCCTTAAGCTGAAGGCGACCAAGGAGCTGAACGGCCGCGACCTCAAAGATGGGGAGTTCTTCTTTACGGTCTACCGCAAGGATTCGAATGATCCTTTCGCTAAGGGGACATTCAATCGCGACGCTTGCACTGAGGTAGGAACTGCAAATAATGATGAAAACGGCAACATCACGTTTAACCTTGGTGAGCAGTTTGCAGCGAACGGTACGACTGACAAGATTACATACTATTTGGTTGAAAATGCTGGCACTGAATCCGACATCACGTACGACCCGGCCGTGTACGAGATTGTGGTGACGGTCGAGGACCATCAGACTGTGCTCATATCTGTTCCGACGCAGAAAGATCCGAACTCGACTACAGATCTCATAGTTCATGACTACACGATTAATGGCATGACTGTAACCAAGCACTCCGGTGATTCAACTAGCGGTCCGCGTCCTGTGCAGCCAGATTCTGACGGCTATTATTTGGTCGCTGGCTCCAATGGGGAAAAGACCTTCACCAACGTGTACACTCAGTACACCTCCAGCGGCTCTTGGACTCCTAAGGCGACTAAGGTCGTTGAGGGTGGCGAGATGAAGGAGTTTACGCTCGAGTTTGCGGATAACGAGAAGTTTGAGGGTAATAACGTCAGAACTGTGAAGACTGATGCAACGGGAGGCGCGACTCAGACGCTTCCGTTCTTGAACGATTCTAACGAAGGGATCAAGTATTCACTTTCTGATATCACGAAGGCCCCCTACATTGCTGGTGACTCCACGGGTCGTGGCGCTTCTAAGACCTTTACGTACTATGTGCACGAGAAAGACGAGAGTTCGCCTCTCTCGCACTACAAGTATGACAAATCGGTTTACAGGTTCGATGTCACGATGACAGATCAGAAAGATGGCACGATCACTGCCACGAAGGTGACCTACACCCAGATCAAGGATGCTGACGGTAATGCCATCGACGAAGGCAAGCAGACTCTCGTGATTTACAACGATGGATCCGATACTACCAAGCCCGAGTCCATCCCCACCTTCACCAACACCTACTCCACCTCTTTGCCCCTTTCTGGTATGTCGGGCGTCACTCTGACGTACCTTGCCGGCGCGGCGGTGCTTTGCGCTGCTGCGGCCTGGATGCACATTCGTCGCAAGGCGAATGCGAAGGGAGGTGGGCGTCGTGAATAAGAAAGTTTGCTCCTTCCCGATCTTGTTTGCGCTGCTTGCCCTCCTGATCGGCACCTGCGCGGTTGTGTTCCCCGCATCCGCGCAGGCCGCGCCGACCTCGACCGGTTCCATCACGGTGAGCGGCACCGTGGCGCGCAGCTACGACGCCTATCAGATCTTTAGCGCCAACGTCGTCGACGGCGACAGCGACGCCAAGATCGCCACCGACCTCGCCTGGGCAAGCGATGCCGTGCGCGACGCCGCGCTGCCTGTGCTGCACAGCGCCGGCATGCCCAATTCCCAGACCACCGCGCAGGAAGCTGCCGAGTGGCTCAACACCGATTCCCACCTTACGAGCGCGCTGAGCGCACAGCTCGCTCGTTCTCTCCAGAGCTCTGGCGTCGTGCCCGTGGCCCTTAATGCAGGCACGACGGCCGAGCTGCCCTGCGGCTACTGGCTCATCGTCGCCGACGACGATGCCATCTCCCAGAACGAGGCCGGCACCGCGCCGATCATGGCCCTGGTCGGCGGCAGCGCCGTCACCGTCAAGCCCAAGGCGGCGACCCCCAAGGTCCAAAAGCACGTGCTGGAGGACAGCACCGCCGCCTGGCAGAAGGCCGCCGACGCCACGGTCGCCGACGACCTGTACTGGCGCCTCTCTGCCACGGTCCCGGCGGGTCTTGCTGCCTACGACACCTACGCGGTGCAGTTCGTTGACACCATGAGCGCGGGACTCGAACCCTCCAAGGTTGCCGCGAGCATGCATATGTACGTGGCGGCGGGCACGGACGGCGGCTTTGACGCCGTCCAGACCGGCAAGGACGGGCGCGCCGGCACCGAGTCCGCGAAGGGCTGGACCGACATCACGGCCCAGTGCAGGGTCTCGGTCGACGGTAAGACCTTCACCGTGCGCACCGGCGACCTGGTCGCCGCGCTCGGCGGGGCCGACGCCTTTACCGCGGGCGCCCGCGTGGTCGCCGTGTACAATGCGCCGCTCAACAGCGCATGCAACCACGGCATCGCGAAGGGTAACCCCAACGAGGTCTACCTGCGCTACCCGCGCTCTCCCTTTGCCGACCAGTCCGGCGATGCCGGCTTCACCCGCACGCCGAGCGACGATGCGTGCGCCTACACCTGGGATCTCGCGCTCACCAAGCGCGGCAGCGACGGCGACAAGCCGCTTGCCGGGGCGGTCCTGAGCATTGCCGACGACCGCGGCCGCACGCTGGCGGCCGACGGCACGTGGGATGCGGAGGGCAAGGCCACCGTCACCACGGGCGAGGACGGCCGCGTTACCGTCTCGGGCGTGGACTCGGGCAAGCTGGAGGTCCGCGAGCTCAAGGCGCCCAAGGGCTACGCTGCCTTCGAGGGCACGCGCTCCGTGACGGTCAAGGCCGAGGGCCTGGACGTCGACCAGGTGGCCGCCGCCAAGCCCAAGCTCACCATCACGGCCGAGTCGCCCCTGCGCGCCGACAGCGCGGACGGGTCGACGGGCAGCCTGGAGGCGTCGCTCATCAACACGCCCACCGGCACACCCCCTAGCATTACCACCGGAGGCTTCATGCCCTCGACTGGCGATATGGCAATGTACGCCGCGGCCGCCGCAGCGGTCGCCGGAGCCGCGCTCATCGTGGTCGCGCTCCTGGTCAAGCGGGGAGGTGGCAGCCATAAAGAGTAGCTGGCAGCCCCACAGAGAGCGGGGCGAGACGTAGCGAAGTAGATGCTAAGACACAGACAGACAGATTTAGATCAAATGGAATTCGAGCAGAAAGCAGAGGAAAAGAAGATGAGCATGAGCAAGAACATCGCACGCCTGGCAGTAACCGCCGGCCTCACAGCAGCGCTGAGCTTCGGCGGCGTCATGGCCCCGGTGACCATGGCGTTTGCTGAGGGCAACACGACCGTTACGTTCGATTACGGTGACTACGCTGGATCAACGACTTATAAGGGCATTCAAATCTTCGCTGCTGACGTAAATGGCTCCACTGTAAAGAACATTCAGTGGGCGGGCGCAAACGAGACGGAGCAAAAGGCAATTAAGGACGCAGTTGTTCGTGCAATTCAGAAAATAGAGCCTACCTACAACAAAACGACTGCCCAGGATGCCGCTGATTGGCTGAACGAGAAGTCAGGCGTGACTGGGAACACTTCTCAGGTCGCAAGCGATAATGTTCTGAGCATGATCGCCGACAATCTGAAGGACAATGCAACGTGGCAGAAGACGTCTGCCGCACAGCCGTCTCTTTCCAATCTTGACGCCGGCTACTGGCTGTTCCTCACTAATACGACGGTGAAGCCCGGGGACAAGTCGACCGATGCTTATTCAGCTCCGGTGTACGCTGTTATTGACGGTACGAGCACAACTGTGAAAATTACCCCTAAGAAGAGCGTCCCCACGGTTGAAAAGAAGATTCTTGATGATAACAAGGCGATGGAAGACCTCACGACCGTGCCTGTTGGAGATTGGGATGTCGTCGCCGATTCGCAGATCGGCCAGGAGGTTAACTATAAGCTTACCGGCACGATCGCCAGCAACTACGCTACTTACGACAGCTATACCTATATGTTCACTGACACCCTTTCCAAGGGACTCAGCTATGTTGATGGCCAAACTCAAGTTTTTGCTGTAAACAAAGATTCGAACAACAAGGATCAATATACCGACATTACAGAGAACTTTACTGTGCAGCCAACCGCCAATGATGATGGAACTACCACCTTGGCTATTAAAGCTAATGCGGGAGAGAACGGTAAGTATCTCAAGGAGATTTCAAAGGTAGACGCCAGTACTCAGATAGTCGTCTTCTACAAGGCGGTGCTCAACGGCAATGCCGTGTTTGGTAACACTACTGAGAATACTCAGAAGGGCGGCAACCCCAACACCGTTAAGCTTGAGTACTCCAACAACCCGTATGGCGATGGCACGGGCGAGACGATCGAGGACACCGTTGCCGACTTCGCATTCAAGCTCAACCTCAAGAAGGTCGACCAGGGCACCGAGCAGGGCCTTGAGAACGCCGTCTTCACCATCCAGTCCGCGGACATGAATACCGAAAACCAGTATATTGCCTCGACGGAGGGTACTGTTGATGGCGTCAGTGTCGTCGCGGGTCAGCTCGTGACCGTCACCGATACTAAAAACCTTCCCGAGTGTGTGAAGTTCACGTCCGACAAAGGCGGCAAGATCTCCGTCTCCGGCCTCGACGCCGGTTCCTACAAGGTGACCGAGATCGAGACCCCCGACCATGCCAAGTACCCAACCACGGCCGACCCCTTCACCTTCACCATCAGCCCGACGTATGACAAAACGAGCATGAAGGTGAAGAATCTTGCGGCGACGGTTTCCGAAACGGGCCGCACTGATATTGCCGTTGGCGAGCTTGACAACTCTGCCGGTGACAACAAGCTGACCGGAACTAAAAACGGCATCGATGGTGCCACCGGTTTGGTCACCATCACCGTCGGCAACACCAAATCTGTCGGCCTTCCCCTCACCGGCCTTAACGGCGTGACCTTTACTTGGATCGCTGGTGGCGCGGTGCTGTGCATCGGCGTTGCGCACCTCATCCGCAGCCGTAAGCAGGCTGAGGAGTCCGAGCAGGAGTAACGCTCGCTCACCCATCCCTTTGGCAGGTGGGATGTGATGGCCATGAGACTTGCGGACACTTTTCTCGTCCATTGACGTTCTTGCTTTGCCATTCTCTTTTCGGGGCAGACTCCGCACTGGAGTCTGCCCCGTTCTTTTTGGGACAACGCAGCCAGCCTCCATCGTCCGATGCGGGCACGTTCGTCATCGCGTTTCTTGACTCGTATGAGGTTCGGTTTAAGGTCCGTGGGCGCACGCGCGGTGCGGACGGTAGAAGGCATTTGCGCCGCAACAAGCGCAAATAAGAATGCCCGGGGTTAGAGGCCCGGGCATTTAACAACACCGGAAACTGGTCGCCCGCGCTTTCGATCACTTACGCGGGGTGCGTCGTTTCCTGTAGCTATTGTATCCCGAATCTCCCCGCCGATTCGGGACATTTTGAAAACTCAAATGCGGGCCCATACTCGCGCTGTGCAATGCTGTCAGGCTGCGTTGTCCGGCGCATGAGCTTGCTAATCGGCTATTATTTGTTTAGACAACTTGAGTTGTAGAGGAGTGACCGGCGATGGTGCAGGGCGCCAAACATATGAAGAGCAATAACGCCGCGGACAACGGCGGCTCAAGCCCTCAGCCCAAACCTCAACCAAAGCCCAAGCGCCGTCGCAAGCGGCTGCCGCGCTGGGCCGACCGGCTCATCACTATCGTCATCATCCTTATTGGCGTGGGCCTTATGACCTGGCCGTGGATCTTGGACCGGCTCGAGGCCTCGGGCGTGTTCAACCAGATCAGCATCGTGTCCAGCACCGTGGACGCGCTGTCTGCCGAGGAGCGCGAGCGCATCCTGCTCCAGGCGCGCTCCTTTAACGAGCAGCTGGCGGGCGAGGCCACCGAGCTTCCCGCCGACCAGATCGAGCCCTACGCTCAGCAGCTCATCTTTGATCGCGACCCCATGATGAGTTGGGTCGAGATCCCCTCCATCGACGTGAGCATGCCCATCTACCACGGCACGAGCGAAGAAGTCCTTATGGCCGGCGTCGGCCACCTGGAAGGCACGAGCCTGCCGGTGGGTGGCACCTCGACGCACTGCGTGCTCACCGCGCACTCGGGCATGCGCAACCTGAGCATGTTCGACGATATCCACTCGCTGGAGCCCGGCGACCTGGTGCTGCTGCACACCATGAACAAGACGCTTGCCTACAAGATGGTGGACTCCGAGGTGGTGCTGCCCGAGGAGATGGAGTCGCTGACCATCGAGCCCGGCGCCGACAAGGTGACGCTCGTCACCTGCACGCCCTACGGCGTGAACGACCATCGCCTGCTGGTGCATTGCGTACGCACCAAGTACAGCAAGAAGGACGTCGACAAGCAAAAGTCGCTGGCCGGCCGCCACTGGGGCAAGCGCGAGTTTGCCGTGCTTATCGTGGTCGTGGCCATTGTGCTGTTGCTGCTGGACATCGTGGTCCACGCGGTCCGCAAGCGCCGCAAGGCCAAGGCCTCGGCATAAGACATTCTCCAGAACCACCGCAAAGGGGACAGGCACCTTTGTGGTGGTCGGGGCTTCCAAACCATCACAACATTCGATGAAAATCTCGATTTTGGCGAAAAGCGTCGAATGTTGTGATGGTTTTCGTTGCGGGCGGGACGGTTCTCGCTGCGGGCGAGACGGTTTTCGCTACGGACGGCGCGGTTTTCGCTGCAGAACCGCCAGCCCGTCGCCTGTCAACCACTGCTCTCGTTACGTTTTCGCTGCATTTGGGTAAAGCGCCTGCTCCAAGCCGGCGTTGCCTTGTATACTAGAGCGGTTTAACTGTTATGCGGAAGGGAGCGCCTATGGCACTCAGCGAGAAAGACGTGCGCGGCATCGCCGAGTACGCAAAGATCGCACTGACCGATGACGAGCTCACCCAGATGACGTCCTACATGAACGACGCCGTCCAGATGCTCGAGCCCGTCCTGCAATATGACTTGCCCGACGTGGAGCCCACGTTCCATCCCATCGGAAGCCTGTCCAACGTGATGGGCGATGACCTGCGCGAGCCCGAGCGCGACCTGCCGCTCGACGTTGCGCTCGAAAACGCCGGCAGCGCGCGCGACCGCTACTTCCGCGTGCCGTCCATTTTGGGAGAGGGGGAGAGCGAGTAATGGCGCTAAGCTTCGATTCCCTTACCGCCGCCCAGATCGCCGCGGGCGTTTCCGCCGGCGACTTTACCGCTACCGAGGTGGCCCAGGCCTCCCTTGACGCCATCGAGGCGCGCGAGGGCGGGGTCCAGGCATTCCTGCAGGTGGCGCCCGAGCTTGCGCTCGAGGCCGCCGCGCGCGTGGATGCCGACCGTGCCGCCGGAAAGTCGCTGCCCCCGCTCGCGGGCGTGCCGCTGGCCATCAAGGACAACATGAACCTCGTGGGCACGCGTACTACCTGCGCTTCCCATATGCTCGAGAACTACCAGAGCGTCTACACCGCCACCTGCGTCCAGCGCATGCTCGACGCCGGCTGCCTGCCCATGGGCAAGGCCAACATGGACGAGTTTGCCTTTGGCAGCTCCACCGAGAGCTCGGCGTTCCACCGCACCAACAACCCCTGGGATACCGAGCGCGTGCCCGGCGGCTCCTCGGGCGGCTCCGCTGCCGCCGTCGCCGCGGGCGAGGTCGCGCTCTCGCTGGGCTCGGACACCGGCGGCTCCATTCGCCAGCCGGCGAGCCTGTGCGGCGTGGTGGGCTTTAAGCCCACGTATGGCGCCGTGAGCCGTTACGGCGTGGTTGCCTTTGGCTCGTCGCTCGACCAGGTGGGACCCTTTGGCCGCACGGTCGAGGATGTCGCGCTGGCCATGAACGCGCTTACCGGCGCGGGCCACGATTCGTACGACTGCACCAGCCAAGATTGCGCCGTCGACTTTACCGAGCACCTCAACGACAGCATCGAGGGCAAGCGCGTGGGCATCATCCCCGCGTTTATGGAGGCCGAGGGTCTGACGCCCGAGGTCAAGGCCGCTGTTCAGCGCGCCGCCCAGGAGCTGCAGAACCAGGGCGCCGAGCTGGTCGAGGTCGACCTGCCGCACCTGGACGCCGCCATCGCCGCCTACTACGTCATCGGCCCGGCCGAGGCGTTCTCCAACCTGGCTCGCTTCGACGGCATTCGCTACGGCTATCAGGAGGAGGGCTGCGCCAACCTGTCCGACCAGAGCTCGCTGTCGCGTGCCCACGGCTTTGGCGCCGAGGCCAAGCGCCGTCAGATGCTCGGCGCCTACCTGCTGAGCTCGGGCGTGTACGACAAGTACTACTACGCTGCGCAAAAGGCCCGCACGCTCATCACGCAGGACTACGACGCCGCGTATGCCAAGGTGGACACCATCCTCATGCCCGCCTCGCCGCGCACGGCCTTTAAGTTTGGCGAGATCAGCGACCCCACGCAGATGTACCTCTCCGACCTGTACACCATTTCGCTCAACATTTGCGGCAACGGCGGTATCTCGGTGCCGCTGGGCCTGGGCGAGGACACCAAGCTGCCCGTTTCTGCCCAGCTGGTGGGGCCTGCCTTTAAGGACCGTCAGCTGCTCACGTTTGCCCGCGCCCTGGAGCGCGGCTTTGCCGATGCCGCTACGGGTGCGCCCGCGCTTTCCGTCGCGCCCGATTTTGCCGGGAAGGGAGGCGAGCTGTAATGAAGGAGCTTTCCGAGGTCCTGCAGGATTGGGAGGCCGTGATCGGCCTGGAGATCCATACCGAGCTCACCGCACTCGATACCAAGATGTTCTGCAACTGCAAGCTCAGCCACGATGACGAGCCCAACGCCAACGTGTGCCCGGTGTGCCTGGGCCTGCCCGGCGCCCTGCCGGTGCCCAACAAGCGCGCCATCGAGAGCATCGTCAAGGCCGGTCTCGCCACCAACTGCGAGATCCAGCGCCACTCGATGTTCTACCGTAAGCACTACTTCTATCCCGATATGGCCAAGAACTTCCAGACCACGCAGGGCCCGGTCGCCTTTGCCATGTACGGTCACCTGGACCTGGACGTGACCGGTCGCGGTGCCGCCGAGCGCCCCGACTGCGCGTTTGGCGAGGCCGAGGCCCAGAGCCTGGCGAGCGCCTCGGCCAATGCCGAGGGCCTGTCCACGTCCATGACGTCGACCATGCGCGAAGGCAATCAGCGCGCCGGCCACCTGGCCAGCTATGACGCGTCCAACCTGCAGATGCCCGAGCGTCGCGAGGACGGTTCCTACACGGTGCCCATCCGCATCCTGCGCATCCACATGGAGGAGGACGCCGCCAAGATGGTGCACGTGGGCGGTGCCGAGGGTCGCATTACCGCCGCTGCCGAGTCGCTCGTTGACTACAACCGCTGCGGCACGCCGCTGATTGAGCTCGTCACCGAGCCCGATCTGCGCACGCCCGAGGAAGCGCGCCTGTTTATGGAGAAGCTCCGTCGCATCTTTGTGACGCTGGGCATTTCGGACTGCTCCATGGAGAAGGGTTCCATGCGCTGCGACGGCAACGTGTCGCTGCGCCGCCGCGGCGAGACCAAGCTGGGCACCAAGACCGAGCTCAAGAACCTCAACTCGTTTAAGAGCCTGCACGATGGCCTTGCCTACGAGATCTGCCGCCAGGCCGAGGTGCTCGAGGAGGGCGGCATCATCTATCAGGAGACCCGCCACTGGGAGCCCAGCCGCAAGCGCACCGTGGTTATGCGTGTGAAGGAGACGGCCGACGACTATCGTCTGTTCCCCGATCCCGACCTGGCGCCGTTCGACCTGGACGACGAGTTTATCGATCGCTGCCGTGGCGAGATCCCCGAGCTGCCCGATGTCAAGTGCGCCCGTTTTGAGGCCGACTTTGGCATTAAGGCGGCCGATGCCGAGCAGATTGCCGGCGACCCCGAGTTTGCCGACTTCTTTGAGGCCGCTGCTGCCGGTATGGCCGGCAAGGAGGCCCAGACGGTCGCAAACCTGCTGGTGAACGAGATGATCGCCTACCTTAAGGGCGCGGGTGTGTCGCTGGCCGAGTCCGGCATTGCGCCGGCTCAGGTGGCAGCCCTTGCCAAGCTGCTGGCGACCGATGCCATCAGCTCCAACCAAGCGCACGAGGTCTTTGAGGCCATGGCCCAGACCGGCGACGACCCCAACAAGATCGTCGACGAGCGCGGCATGCGTCAGGTGAGCGATGCCGGCGCGCTGCAGCCGATCGTGGACGAGGTACTGGCAAACTGTGCCGAGCAGGCGCAGCAGTATCGTGACGGCAACCAGAAAGTCATCGGCTTTTTGGTGGGCCAGTGCATGAAGGCGAGCCGCGGCAAGGGCAACCCGAAGCTCTTCAACGAGTTGCTGAGAACGTCGCTCTCGTAAACGGGAACCGAGGGGCCCCGGCAGGGCGGGTGCTTCCTCAAAATTTCGAACAGTCCTGCGCAAGACGAAGGCCACATTAAGTGGCCTTCTTTGCGTGCGGAACT
>CALHUX010000046.1:0-1735 GCA_938039325.1 uncultured Collinsella sp.
CCGACCGCTTGGCCCGCTACTACGAGACGGTCACCAAGCACAACCTCAAGTATCGTCGCTACTATCACCAGTTCGACTACTAAAGAAAACGGGTGCGGGAACGTGCCGGGCTATTGAGAGGAACACAGAATGAGACAGTACATCATCGCCAGCCATGCGCACTTCGCTACCGGCATCAAGGAGAGCGTCGAGCTGCTCTCGGGCGCTCGCGACAACGTCCACGATCTTTCGATGTTCGTCGATGACCGCATGGACGTGGCCGAGGAGGCCCAAAAACTGCTGGCAGGCATGTCTGCCGACGATGATGTCGTTGTCTGCACCGACCTCTTTGGCGGCAGCGTCAACAACGAGTTCACCAAGATCGTCCAGACGCGTCCCCGCACGTACCTCGTTACCAACATGAACCTTCCTCTGCTCATCCAGCTGCTGTTCTCTGACGAGTCGGCGCCGGTTGAGGAGACGATTCGCGCCATCGTCGCTGCGGACGATACGCGCGTGAAGTTTGTCAACGACCTGTTGGTCGATGACGACGAGGAAGAAGAGTTCTAATCCGCAGCACCTATTGACATGCCGTAAGACGGCGCAAGACCTTTGGGGGGTCACATTATGATTCAGCTACTTCGCGTTGACCATCGCCTGCTTCATGGCCAGGTCGCAGTTTCCTGGGTTCAGGGCCTTGGCTCCAACTGCATTTTCTGCGTGGGCGATAAGGTCGCCAACGACCCGGTGTGGAAGACGACGCTCAAGATGGGCAAGCCTGCCGGCTGCAAGCTCGTCATTAAAGATATGGAGCATGCCATCGAAGCTATCAATTCGGGCGTGACTGACAAGTACAAGATGATCATCTGCGTCGCCACCATCGCTGAGGCAAAGCAGCTTGTTGAGGGCTGCCCGCAGATCAAGTCGGTCAACCTGGGCAACACCAAGCCCAAGGATGAAAAGCGCCCCGATGCTCGTCAGGTCTCTCGTCAGATCTTCCTGACCGCGGCCGAGGAAGCCGATGTGCGCGAGATGCTGGATCGTGGCGTTGAGGTCGAGATCCGTCCTCTGGCCGATGACCCCAAGGTCGACTGCGCCAGCGTGCTCTAGGCGTTTGAATTCGAAGAGTCTGAGCTCTTCGTAGTGTCCTATTAGGAAAGGGGGATGTATGCTTACCCAAGCAATCCTCATCGGACTTATCGCCGCATTTGGTAAGTTCGACTGCCAGCTCGGTACGCTCTATGCGTTCCGCCCCATCGTCCTGTGCCCGCTCGTGGGCCTGGTCCTGGGGGACCTGCAGTCTGGTCTCGCGATCGGCGCGAGCCTGGAGCTGCTGTTCATGGGCTCGATCTCCATCGGCGCCTACGTGCCGCCCGATGAGACGATCGGCGGCGTGCTTGCCTGTGCCTTCGCTATCCAGCTGGGCCAGGGCACCGAGGCAGCCATTGCGCTTGCCATGCCCATCGCCACGCTGTGCCTGGCCATCAAGAACATCCTCAACGCCGCTCTGCCGATTCTGGTTGACCGCGCCGATGTTTTCTCTGCCCAGGGCAACCTTAAGGGCGTCTATGCGATGCACTTCCTGATCGGTTCCACCGGTTGCATCATGGCGTTCCTGCTGTGCTCGCTGTCGTTCTATCTGGGTGCTGACGCTATCCAGGGCATGCTCGACTTTATCCCCGACTTTGTCCTTGCCGGCTTCGGCGTTGCCGCCAACATCCTGCCGGCCATGGGCTTCGCCATGCTCGGCCGCCTG
>CALHUX010000047.1:0-108555 GCA_938039325.1 uncultured Collinsella sp.
ATAACCGGTGTAGCCTTCACGCAGCGAAGCTGTTGGAATAAATGCGACTTTTTTACTTTCAACTTCTTCCTTAATCAGACTTCCTACACTTGAAAAGTGAGAACATAAAAACAGTTTCATCAATATTCTCCTTTATATATAAATTCTTATTTGTTGAACTAAGCCGTGTATACCATACTCTCCAATGAAAGAACGCCCTGATATAGCGAAATTTTGCCGTTTTCCTGCGTACGTGCGTACACACTCCACAGGAATTCTAAGGGGCCTGCCCCCTTAGCACACGGACTTTGGAACAAAGTCTAGTGTGCTACGCCTTGCCAGAGGTGTACAGGCTCCCGGTATGCACGTACGAAGCAATTGCCATCAATGCGCCATATAAGTGGCGATCAAGTTCGCATAAAGCGACCTTGATCCTGCAAAACAAAAGGCAGGATACCATCACCACGATGATACCCTGCCTCTGTTCGTTTCTGTTTGCCGTTCCGAGTAGTCCTTCCGCAGAATTTCCGATAAACAAAAAACGTACCCGAACCCTTTCTCGTAAAGAATCGGGTTCGAGTACGAACTGAATGCTGGAGCAATAAAAAACCACCAGAAAGGTGCCCGTCCCCTTTGTGGTGGTTTTGGGTCAGTCCTAGAGCGTGTGGCCGTAAGCGTTGGCGGCCTTGATGGCGGCGGCGAATTCCTCGTCGGTGAAGGGCTCCGGGTTGCCTTGCTTCCATTCGTTGGTGGCGTGCGCGTACTCGCACAGGGCAGGGATATCAGCCTCGGAAAGCCCGACCTGCTCAAGCGTCACGGGCAGGCCCATCTGATTGTTAAAGGCGGCGTAGCGCTCAAGGTTCTCGGTATCGCCCGTATAGGCGAACAGTACCAGCACACCCAGGCTTACGACCTCGCCGTGCAGGTAGGAGCCCTCGCGCGGAATGCTGCAGGAAGCGTTGTAGAACGCGTGCGCCACGCTCGAGTTGTAGTAGTAATCGTTTTGGTTGGTCAGGTTGGAGACGTAGCCCGTGTTGACCACGATGTCGAGCGCGATCTGCTTGACGGCTTCGGTCGACTGGTCCTGGCGCACGTCCTCAAGACCCTGGACGCCAAAGGTAAACAGCGGGTCGGAGCAGGTGTGGGCGAGTGCTAGGCCAAGGCCTGCCGTGTGCTCCAGGTTGCCGGCGCTCGTGGCGTACTCGACCTCGGGCTGCTTGGACAGGGCATCACCCACACCGGCCCAGAAGTACTCCGCCGGAGCCTCGGCGATGATCTTGGGGTTGATAAAGATATGCGCAGGTCGGTTAGGGTACGAATAGCCCTCGAGCGAGCCGTCGTCGTTGTAGACAACGGCAATGGCGGTCGCGGCGGAGCAGTTGGAACAGATCGTCGGGACGGTGAAGACGATCTTCTTGAGCTCAATGGCAGCGGTCTTCACGGTGTCGAGCGCCTTGCCGCCGCCGCATGCGATGAGCACGTCGGCTTCCTGGCAGACAGGGGAGTTTACGACCTTGGCGATATTTGCGCGCGTACTGTTGGTGCCGTAGACGCGCGTCTCCAGAATCTCGACGTCGGTACCTGCCAGCGCAGCTTCGATACCGGGAAGTGCTGCGGCCAGTGCTCGTTTACCACCAATGATGGCGACCTTGGTTGCTCCGTACTCGGCCAACGCGCCGTGCAGCTCGTCAAAGCAGTCTTCGCCAACGGTATAGTCGCTCATTCCGATCGTGCGCATAGCAATCTTCTTTCGTTCGATAAAGTGCTTACAGGTATTTTGCTCCAAGAGAAGGTCCACGGCCGCAAGAAATTTCGAACGTATAAAACCAGTGTTGAGGGTTTTTCGCCGGTGCGGAACGTGCTAGCATACTCCGCATAAGCGTTGATGGGGACGAGTAGTCGGCCGTCCGCATGCTACAGAGAGCGGGGAGCGCTGAGAACCCGTGCATGCGACCGATGAAAATCACCCCGGAGCTGCGGTCCCAACGGACGTGCCGCGTAGGTTCGTCTTAGTAGACATCGCCGAGATGGTCGTCGATACAGACCAGCCGAGTAACGGATGCGAGCGCGCGAATACGCGGGCGAGGGCATCTAAGCTGGGTGGTTAAGCGAAGAGCTTTTGCGGGCGTGCGGCCCGTTTGTGGCGCTTCGTCCCAGCTTGTAGGGACGGGCGCTTTTTTGGTGCCCAGAGGGCGTGCGCGCCCACGACATGAAAGGGGTACCGTGGCAAACGAGTACAAGCAGACGATGAATCTGCCCAAGACCGGTTTTCCCATGCGTGCCGGTCTTTCCAAGTCCGAGCCCAAGCGACTCAAGGACTGGCAGGACAACAAGGTCTACGAGCAAGTTCTGAAGAAGAACGAGGGTCACAAGAAGTTCGTGCTGCACGACGGCCCTCCGTACGCCAACGGTCCGATCCACATCGGCCATGCCATGAACAAGATTTCTAAGGACATGATCAACCGCTACTGGATGATGCAGGGCTATGAGGTTCCCTACGTCCCCGGTTGGGACTGCCACGGCCAGCCGATCGAGCACAAGGTCGAGGAGAAGCTTGGCACCGAGAAGTTCAACCAGACCCCCACGGCCAAGATTCGTGAGCTCTGCAACGAGTTCGCTGTCGAGAACATTGAGCTTCAGAAGGCCGGTTTCCGTCGCTTGGGCGTGCTCGGCGACTGGGACAACCCCTACCTGACGCTCTATCACCAGCATGACGCTGCCGACATCGAGGTCTTTAAGGCCATGTTCGACAAGGGCATGATCTATCGCGGCCACAAGCCGGTTCACTGGTGCAAGCACTGCCACACTGCGCTGGCCGAGGCCGAGATCGAGTACTCCGACGAGACGAGCCCGTCCATCTTCGTGCGCTTTGAGATGACCTCCAAGCCCGCCGGCCTCGAGGACTTCGACGGCCCGGTCGACTTTATCATCTGGACGACCACGCCGTGGACCATTCCCTCCGACCAGGCCGTTTCCCTTAAGCCCGGCGCCGCCTACGTCGCCGTTGAGCACGATGGTCGTGCCGAGGTCATGCTCGAGGACCTGGCTCCCAAGTGCTGCGAGGAGTTTGGCTGGGAGTACACCCCGGTTATGGTCGACGGCAAGCCCTATGTGGTTCCCGCCGAGACCTTCCACCACATCCGCTACAAGCAGCCGATCTTTGACGGCGTCGAGGGCGTGGCGCTGCTGGCCGATTACGTCGGTGTCGACGACGGTACCGGTATCGTCCACAACTCGCCCGGCCACGGCGTTGACGACTACTTTGCCTGCCTCAAGGAGGGCATCACCGACATCTGCATGCCGGTCGATGACGACGGCAAGTTCTACACCGGTGAGGAGTTTGGCACTGGTGGCCCCTTCAGCGGTATGGATACCGATGAGGCCAACCCGCACATCATCGAGTTCCTGCGCGAGCGCGGCACCCTGGTCCTCGAGAAGAAGATCACGCACAGCTATCCGCACTGCTGGCGCTGCAAGCACCCGGTGCTCTTCCGTGCTACCGACCAGTGGTTTGTCTCGATGGACAAGACCGGCTTGCGCGAGCAGGCTGGCAAAGAGGTCCGCGAGAACGTCAAGTGGTATCCGGCCCACGCGGCTAACCGCATCGGCGCCATGGTCGAGCAGCGTCCCGACTGGTGCATCAGCCGTCAGCGCAACTGGGGCGTGCCTATCCCGAGCTACACCTGCGCCGACTGCGGCGAGAAGGTCATGAACGACGCCACGCTCGACGCCGTCATCAAGCTCTTCCACGAGAAGGGCTCCGATGCTTGGTTCACCGACGCTCCCGAGAGCTATCTGGGCGAGGCCTGCGTCTGCCCCAAGTGCGGCGGCCATCACCTCAAGGCTGATAAGGACATCCTCGACGTGTGGTGGGACTCCGGCGTCTCCTGGAAGGCCGTCTGCGAGTACCGTCCCGAGCTGGAGTACCCGGCGGACGTCTACCTCGAGGGCTCCGACCAGCACCGCGGTTGGTTCCAGAGCTCGCTGCTCACCTCGGTGGGCGCCAACGGCCACGCTCCGTACAAGGCGGTCGTCTCGCAGGGCTTCACGCTCGACGGCCAGGGCCGTAAGATGTCCAAGTCGCTCGGCAACGTCATCGACCCCAACAAGGTCTGCGACGAGATGGGCGCCGACATCATCCGCCTGTGGGTCGCCTCGGTCGACACCAGCTCCGACGTTTCCATCGACCACGAGATTCTCGCCCGTACGTCCGATGCCTACCGTCGTTTCCGCAACACGCTGCGCTTCCTGCTCTCCGAGCTCGAGGGTCAGTTTGAGCCCGAGACCGACGGCGTCGCCTTTGCCGACCTGCTGCCGCTCGACAAGCTCATGGTTGCTCGTCTGACCCAGGTCCAGGCCGAGGTCGACGACGCTTACTCTTGCTACGAGTTCCCGCGCGCCTACCGTGCGCTCTACGACTTCGTGGTTACCGAGCTTTCCAACGTGTACCTCGACGCCCTGAAGGACCGTCTGTACTGCGAAAAGCCCGGCTCGCTCGAGCGCCGCAGCGCCCAGACCGTGCTCGCCGAGCTCTTCTCGATGCTCATGCGCGATCTGCAGCCGATTCTGTCCTACACCGTCGATGAGGCCATGGCCTATGCGCCCGCCGGCTGCGTCGATCATCAGAAGTACGCCGCGCTGCTCGATTGGTACAAGTCGCCCATCACGATCGACGAGGCCAATGAGTTTGAGGGCGTGCTCGAGGCTTCGCTCGAGCTCCGTGGCGCCGTGACCAAGGCCCTTGAGGATGCCCGCTCTGTCGGCACCTTCACCAAGAGCCAGCAGGTCCGTGTCAAGGCGGTCGTTCCCGCCGAGATGTATGCGCTGCTGACCGGCGACAAGGCCGTCGACCTCGCCGAGTTCTACATCGTCTCCGATGTTGAGCTGACCCAGGGCGAGGAGCTCTCCGTTGCCATCGAGGCTGCCGAGGGCGAGTGCTGCGACCGTTGCTGGAACTACCGCACCACCGTCGGCGAGTACAACGGCCACGCGCATATTTGCAAGAGGTGTGCGGAAGCCCTTTAAGGCACGGTAACTCGGCATTTTAGTTATAGGGAGAATTTGGACGCCTTCCGCTCATTTGCTCCGCTGAATAAAAGCGGCATTCCGTTTTTCGGAATGCCGCTTTCGTTTTTAGCTGGTTATTTCGCTTGCGTTGGTGGATATGTCGTGCGTTCTGCGTGTGGCAATATAAGATGGTTAATTGCACTTAACGTTATTTGAGCTTTGAGGGTAGGAGATTTCTTTGGGTCGTGGTGCGGATATGACGCCGCCTTTGCGTTGGCGCCTGGGTGTTGCTGGTAGCGTGGCGTTGGCCGTGCTGCTTGTTGACCAGCTGACCAAGCTTGCGGTTCGTGCCGTTGGCGATGCTCTGCATGTGACTGTTATCCCCGGTGTGATCGACTTCCTTTTTGTGCGTAACATCGGTGCTGCCTTTAGCATGGGCGAGGGACATGGCCTCGCGTTTGCCGTGCTGGCGTTTGTCGTTATCGTTGCGATCGCGGTGTACTTGCTTCGCGCGCCCCAGCTTGCTCGCTTTGAGGTTGTGGGCATGGCTATGGTCGTGGGCGGCGCCATTGGCAATGCGATCGACCGTCTGGCTTTTGGCTTTGTGACCGATTTTATTGCCACCACCTTCATCGACTTCCCCGTCTTCAATGTGGCCGATGTCGGCATTTCGGTCGGTGTGGTGCTTGCCCTCATCGGCTACATGTTCTTGAGTCCTGCGGCCCGTGAGGTCGACGCGACCGCCGAGCTCAACGCCCGTGACGAGGCCCGCGCTAAGCGCAAGGCCCAGCAGCGTGGGGAGCGTGCCCGCAAGATTCGCGAAAGGAGCGAGCGCTAATGGCCGACATCCATATCCTTGTTGCCGACGATGCCGCTGGTCAGCGTCTTGACGCCTATCTGGGCGCTAATGACGGCTGCCCTACGCGCTCTGCCTGCGCGCATCTGATCGAGGGCGGTGCCGTTGCCGTCAACGGCGAGACATGCCTGTCAAAAAAGCATGCCGTGCGCTCCGGCGACCGTATTTCGGTCGATTTGCCCGAGCCGCACG
Organism: uncultured Collinsella sp.; assembly: GCA_938039325.1. Classification (GTDB taxonomy): domain Bacteria; phylum Actinomycetota; class Coriobacteriia; order Coriobacteriales; family Coriobacteriaceae; genus Collinsella. Next base: position 6,035 of record CALHUX010000047.1, read on the forward strand.
ATCCCACCGATGTGATTCCCGAGGCCATTCCCCTCGATATCCGCTACGAGGACGACTACCTCATCGTGCTCTCAAAGCAGCGCGGTCTGGTGTGCCATCCCGCCCATGGCCACGAGAGCGGCACCCTTGCGAACGCCTTGGTCTATCACTGTGGCATTGACCATCTGGGCACCGTGCAGGGCGAGGACCGCCCCGGCATCGTGCATCGCCTGGATCGTGACACCTCGGGCCTTATGCTCGCGGCAAAAGACGACGACACCCAGCGCGCGCTCCAGAATCTCATCCGCACGCGCACGCTCGACCGCCGCTACATTACGCTCGTCCACGGCCACATTGCCATGGACGAGGGCACCATTAACACCGGCATTGCCCGTTCTACGCGCGACCGTGTCAAGATGGCGGTTTCGGACGATCCTTTCGCGCGCCAGGCCATTACGACCTTTAGGGTCCTCGAGCGCTTCGATTCCACGCGTTTTGACGATGGCTATACGCTCGTCGAGTGCCACCTGTTTACGGGTCGCACGCATCAGATTCGCGTGCACATGCGCCATATCAACCACGCCTGCGTGGGCGATCCGCTCTACGGTAAGTGCGATGCGCGTGCCGACCAGGGTTTGACCAGGCAATTCCTCCATTCCTGGCGTGTGGCGTTCGATCATCCCGTGACGGGGGAGCACATTGAGTGCCGCGATGAGCTGCCGTGGGATCTCGCCGCCGTTCTGGATGACCTAGCCCCGCGCTCGCTCGGCTGCACTGCCGCCGGCGACGAAATCGTTCCGCAGCTCGGTCTGCTCGAAGCCTAACCAGTATTAGGTGGTTTCTTGAACTCGGTTAGCCTACGGTAAGATATACGGTTGTTTACGTAACGCGTTCTCGGGAGCCTGCATGCTCGCCTTTTTACAAACCAACACACCCATCGTGATCTTCAACCAGATTGTGGTTACGCTGCTCACGGTCTGCTTTCTGTACCAGGTGGTCTTCTTTGTCATTGGCGCTCTTCGTGGCGAGGTCGCGCCTCCCAAGGCCAAAAAACTCCACCGCTATGCCTTCTTCATTGCGGCGCATAACGAGGAGGCCGTGATCGCCAATCTCGTACGCTCTATCAAGGATCAGGACTATCCGTCCGAGCTCATCGAGGTCTTCGTGGTCGCCGATGCTTGCACCGACAACACGGCGCAGCTCGCGCGCGAGGCCGGTGCCATTGTTTACGAGCGCAATGACCTGGCCCGCAAGGGCAAGAGCTGGGTCATGGACTTTGGTTTCGATCGCATTCTCAACGAGTATCCCGACACGTTTGAGGGCTACTTTATCTTCGATGCCGACAACGTTATCTCCCGCGATTACGTCTCCAAGATGAATGATGCCTTTGACCAGGGCTTCCATGTGGTTACGAGCTATCGTAACTCCAAGAACTTCGGCAGCTCGTGGATTTCGTCTGCCAACGCCACCTGGTATCTGCGTGAGGCCCGCTTCCTCAACAACGCGCGCAACATCTGTAAGACGTCTTGTGCCGTCTCTGGTTCGGGCTACCTCATCTCCGCCAGTGTTATTGAGGGCATGCACGGCTGGCAGTTCCACACGCTGACCGAGGACATCCAGTTCACTACGTTCTGTGCCATTCACGGCATTCGCATCGGTTATGCGCCGGCGGAGTTCTTTGACGAACAGCCCGTGACGTTTAAGGCGTCCTGGAAACAGCGCATGCGCTGGACCAAGGGCTTCTACCAGGTGTTCTTTACCTACGGTAAGCACCTGGTCAAATCGACCTTCCGCTATCATCGCTTTGCCGCCTACGACATGTTTATGACCATCGCTCCGGGCATGCTTCTGTCCCTGATTTCCATGCTCGCCAACGCGACGTTCCTCATCGTGGGTGGACTCTCGCACGGCTTCTTAGCTACCGAAGTCGAGATGCAGGCTTGTGCCGCCTCGCTTATCATGACGTTTGCGATGATGTATCAGACTTTCTTCATCCTGGCGCTGCTCACGACTATCTTTGAGTACAAGCATATTCACTGCGCGCAAAAGTGGCGCCTGGTGACTAACCTGTTTACCTTCCCGATCTTTATGTTCAGCTATATCCCCATCACGGTGGCTGCGCTGTTCCTGAAGGTCGACTGGGTGCCGACGCAGCACGCCGTCAACGTCACCCTTGACGAGGTCATGCAAGGCGCCAAATAATCACCACTAAAACCACCACAAAGGGGACAGTGAACTGCGCCCCGAAACTTGGACTGAATAAATAGCGACTACGCCGCAAGGGCCCGGTTCCGGAACTCCTCCGGCGTCAGGCCCTTCAATCTTACCTGCCTGCGCCGCGTGTTCCAATGGGCTATGTACCCCTCCAGGTCGCGCTTGAAGTCCCCGAAGCTGCCCCACTCCCTGCCGCGGTAGAACTCGTCCTTCACGTGGCCGAAGAGCTGCTCGGTGGCGGCGTTGTCGATGCAGTTCCCCTTGCGCGACATGCTCTGGGTGATGCCCGCCCCCTCCAGCCTGGAGGTGTAGGACTCGTGCTGGTACTGCCAGCCCATGTCCGAATGCATGGTCGGCGCCGCCCCGTCGGGCAGGGCCTCGAGGAGCCGGTCGAGCATCCTGTGCTGCTGGGCGAGGTCCGGCGAGGTCGATATGTCGCTCGCCACGATCTCCTTCGTGCAGAAGTCGAGCACCGGGGCCCAGTAGGCCTTGGCGCCGGCCACCTTGAACTCGGTGACGTCGGTGCCGAGCTTCTGCCACGGCCCCTCGGCGCCGAAGTCCCTCGCGATGACGTTCTCGAACGTGCTCCCCACGAGCCCCCTGTAGGAGCTGTACCGGCGGCGGGAGCCCCGGCGGCGTATCCCGCACCGGATGCCCATCTCGCGCATCATCTTGAGCACGGTCTTGTCGGCCACGACCGCGCCCAGCTCGGCGCGCAGGCACATGGCTATCTGCCGGTGCCCGCAGCCGTTGGCGGTGCGCGAGAATATCTCGGCCGCGGCGTCGCGCAGCTCGGGCCGGGTCGGCCTCCGCGGGTGCGCCAGCGCGTAGTAGTAGGTCGACCTCCTGAGCCCCGAGCACTCCAGCAGGTGGCGCAGGGAGTGCCCCTCCGCGCGCAGCGCCCTCACCGCCTCGGCCGCCGCCCTGGTCAGAGCCCGTCCCGCTCGACCAGGGCGCGCAATTTTTTTAGGTAGGCGACCTCGGCCTCGAGCCTGCGGCAGCGCTCCTCGAGCTCCTGCTCGCGGGTGCGGGCCCGGGGTTTCGACCTCGACCCCCTCGGTCTGCCCTTCGGGCGGGGCCGCAGCGCCTCGGCGCCGCCCTCGCGGTAGAGCCTGCACCAGCGCTCCAGCGGGGATTTCGACCTGATCCCGAACTCGGCCATGGCGTCGGCCTTCGCCATCCCGTCGTCGACCACGGCCGACGCCGCGGCGACCCTCTGCTCGAATGTGTAACTGGATTGTTTCCCGTCCATGGACAGCAGCGCCTCACTTCCGAACGCCCGGTATACCCACTGCCATTCTCTCACGGTCTCGCGGGGGACGGACAGGGCCTCGGCCGCCGGCTTGCAGCCGACGCCGGCGTCGAAGAGCTCGACGGCCCGCCTCCTGGACTCCAGGTCGTGCTTCGACCTGAGATCTATACTCATGGAAAACCTCCCATTTCCCGATGTCCAAGAAATGGGAGGCAGTTCACAGGCACTTTTGTGGTGGTTTTTGTTTTTGCGATGTAACTCAAGGAGGCGTTCGATGGTCTATATCCCGTTTTGGTTGTTTGCTATTGCTGGCGCCGTTATCGATGCTCGTGATCGGCGGTTCCCGAATTCGCTTGCCGGCGCGTGTGCGGTGGCGGCGTTAGCGGGTGTTTGGTTCGATCTCGGTTTGAACACAGCGCTTGACCACGCAGGTCTTGCTGTCATCGTGTATCTTGCTCTCGTGCTGACTGAGTCCCTCTGGCGTCGTCTTCGCCAAACCCCGGGCATCGGCATGGGAGATGCTAAGGCACTTTTCGCGCTTTGCACGCTCGACCCTATGGGTGGCATCGTGGCATTTGCCGTCGCGCTCCTGGTCCTGGCCCTCTCCTGCCTCATCACAAAATCGCGCTCCCTGCCATTGCTCCCGTTTTTGGTGCCGATTTTTGCCATAATCGAGGTTGTGGGCTGCACTTTGTAACCGATTGCGCATCCTTCTTAAGGAGCATGCCATGGCAACTAATCAAGAAACGGCCGTCATTAAGGCGCGCATGGACCGTATTCCCTCGGCGTTGTCGCCCGAACTTTTCGAGCGCATTGCCACCGATCGTGCTTCGGGCTATGTTAACCCGTATCGTTGCAACGACGATCAGGTCATTCGTCGTATTGATCGCGCCTCCGACAAAGGCACGCTTATGCGTCCGGCGTTTATGCGCGATACCGAAAAGATACTTCATCTTCCGGCGTACACCCGTTATGCAGGCAAAACGCAGGTCTTTAGCTTCCGTAGCAATGACGATCTGTCACGCCGCGGTTTGCACGTGCAGCTTGTCTCCCGCATTGCGCGCGATATCGGTCGCGCCCTGGGGCTCAATTGCGATCTGATCGAGGCGATTGGCCTGGGCCACGACTTGGGACACACGCCTTTCGGCCATGCCGGCGAGCGCTTCCTCAACGATATCTATCATGAGCGTACGGGGCGTTATTTTTTCCATAACGTGCAGTCGGTCCGCGTGCTCGATGCGCTGTACGGCCGCAACGTGTCACTCCAGACGCTCGACGGCGTGCTATGCCATAACGGCGAGTACGAGCAGCGCGTGTTTGAATTGTCGGATATGGGCTCCTTTGACCAGTTCGATCAGGCGGTCGAGGACTGCATCGCCACGGGCTATGGCGCCATTGGGCACCTGCGTCCCATGACGCTCGAGGGCTGCGTCGTTCGCATCTCGGATATTCTTGCCTACGTCGGTCGTGACCGTCAGGATGCGATCGCGGCGGGCCTGCTTTCGCCCGACGCTTTTGATGATGGCCGGGGCGGCGCCTACAACAGTTGGATCCTAACGCATGCCTCCATCGATATCGTTGAGCACAGCTATGGTAAGCCGCGTATCGAGATGAGCGAGGACCTGTTTGAGGAAATTCGCCGAGCCAAGCACGAGAACTACGAGAAGATCTATAGCAAGGGCGGTATCGAAGGCGATTCCGAGGCGGAGCTGCGCGAGGCGTTCGTAAAGCTCTACGACCGTTGCCTGTGGGATCTAAACAGTGGCGACGAGTCCTCTTACATCTTTAAGCACCATATTTCGCGCATTGAGCAGCAGCTTTCCTACTACGATCGCGCCTATGCCTGGCAGGACGACAAGGACCAAGCCGTGGTGGATTATATCGCGAGCATGACGGACGGTTATTTCTGCGAGCTGACGAGCAAGCTGTTCCCGGGTCTAAAGTTTCCGCACCGTACCTATATTAACGAACGGTAGTTCGTATAAATTCGGTATACTGTTAGTGGAAAACGTTTTTGAATGATGCACGGGATGGCTATGGACGACCTTTTTTCTGTTTCGACGCGCGAGCGTTCCTTTCAGAATGCGCCGCTTGCGGTTCGCATGCGCCCCAATTCGCTCGATGAGTATGTGGGCCAGCAAAAGGCCGTCGGTAAGGGCTCATGGTTGCGTGCCGCGATCGAGCACGACGTGCTGTCGAGCGTGATTCTGTACGGGCCGGCCGGTACGGGCAAGACGACGCTGGCCCACATTATCGCCAACCATACCAAGAGCGAGTTTGTCGAGGTCAGCGCCGTGACGGGCACCGTGAAGGACTTGCGCCGCGTGATTGACGAGGCCAAGACGCGCCTGAATACCTACGACCGTCGCACCATTCTATTCATCGACGAGATTCATCGCTTTTCGAAGTCGCAACAGGATGCGTTGCTGCATGCGGTTGAGAACCGTACCGTCATTATGATCGGCGCCACGACCGAGAACCCGTACTTCGAGGTCAATTCGGCACTGTTGTCGCGCGGACGCGTGGTGGAGCTTGAACATCTGAAGGATGAGGATATCGCCACGCTTATTGAGCGTGCGCTCGAGGCACCACAGGGCTTGAACGGAAAGTTTTCTGCCGATGATGATACGGTCAAAACCATCTGCACGCTGGCCGCGGGTGATGCGCGCTCTGCCCTGACGACGCTCGAGCTGGCGAGCGAGATTGCCGTCACGCGTCCCGATACCGAAGGGACGCCAGCGCCGGCGGCGGGGGAGCGTTATCCCATCACCGTCGATGACGTGAAGATTGCCAACCCGCGCCGCGGTTTTTCGTATGACAAAAACGGTGACATGCACTATGACATTATCAGTGCGTTCATCAAGTCCATGCGCGGCAGCGACCCCGATGCCACGATCTATTGGCTCGCGCGCATGATCGACGCGGGGGAGGATCCTAAGTTTATCGCCCGCCGCATTATGATTCAGGCTTCTGAGGATGTTGGCAATGCCGATCCGCAGGCACTTTTGGTGGCGCAAGCCGCGTTTAAGTCTGCCGAGGTCATTGGCTATCCCGAGTGCCGAATTAACCTGGCTCAGGCTGCACTCTATGTGTGCTTGGCGCCTAAATCCAACGCGTGCGAGGCTTCGATCGATGCGGCGCTGGCCGATATCCATAGTAGCGGATTGCGCGAGGTGCCCAGTTATCTTCGCGATCGTCACCGTCCCGGCAGCGACGAGTACGGTGTATACAAGTACCCACACGATTATCCCGAAGGTTGGGTCGACCAGCGCTATTTGCCCGAAGGCCTGGAGCGTGGTGCCTTTTGGCAGCCTGCCGGCCGCGGTTGGGAAGAATGGCGTGTGGAGCAAAGCGAGCGCGACCGTAGCGGCAGGGCGCCAAAGTAAGCTTTTGGGAATCTTCTGTCCCCTTTGGGGTACCATGAACAACGTCTGTATTTCGATTCCTTTGGGAGGCTTGTATGAGTCCCATTCAAATCGCCTTGCTGCTGCTCGCCGTTGCCGGCGTGTGGGCTATCGTTGAGCTTGCGCTCACCCTGCGCAAAACCCGCACCGTTTTCGACTCGCTCGACAAGACGGTAACTGACCTCAACAATACGATTGCCGAGGCGCAGCCCGTGGTGGCAAAGCTTGATGGCGCTGTTGACGAGCTTACGCCGGCGCTTGCCCAGATGGAGCCGCTCCTCAAGTCGAGCAAGACTGCCGTTGACGCCCTGACGTCCAACCTCGTTGAGGTTGAGGCGGTCGTTCGCGACATCTCCGAGGTCACGGGCAGTATGGCCGAGGCCAGTAATGCCGTATCGAGCGTGACAGATTCTGCGGCCGGCGCCGTGCAGAAGCTCTTCAATAAGGTGAAGGCTCCTGCAGCCGATGCCGATCGTAAGCTAGCCGCTGCCGCCGCCGAGGCCGAGCAGCCTATCGAGCGCGTTCTGATCGGTGAGGCCGAGGACGAGGCCGCCGATGGTGCGGATGCGGCTCAGAAGCCCGCAGCCAAGACGGCTCAGTATTACACCTATACGCCCGCCGAGTCCTCTGAGGAGTCCTGCGATGAGTAGCGAAGCAACCTGCCCCATCACGCTGACCGTTGCCGGCGACCCGCGTCTCGCTCGCCTTGTGCGCATGACGGCAGCTAACGTTGGTGCCCTGTGCTCCATGTCTGTCGATCGCATCGAGGACATCCGCATGGCTGCCGAGGAGGCTTTCATCTTTGGGTGCACCGCGGTCGACTGCGACGACATCACCATCAAATTCGATGTCGATGAGACTCACGTTGGCATGACTATTACCTTTGGAGACCAGGCTACGGTTGATGAAAACGACCAGGCTGCGGTGTATGCCGAGCTCATCCTCGCAAGCGTGTGCGATTCCTACGAAAAGACTGCGGCGCCCCTGACGCTTTCCCTCGATCTCAAGGCGGATATCTAATATGACCGAACGTTCCCGGAGCGGCAAGACCGCTTGGGACAAGGAGAAAACCCGCGAGCTGTTTCGTCGCTACAAGGAGACCGGTGATCCGGACGCCCGCGAGCAGCTCGTCATGTCCCATATGAACCTGGTAAGGTTCCTTGCCAACAAATTTAAGAATCGCGGCGAGCCGCTCGACGACCTGATGCAGGTTGGCTATTTGGGCCTGCTCAAGGCAATCGACCGCTTTGACCCTGAGCGCGGACTCGAGTTCACCACGTTTGCCACGCCCACCATCTTGGGCGAGATCAAGCGTTACTTCCGTGACAAGGGCTGGAGCGTGCGCGTGCCTCGTCGCCTGCAGGAGCTTTCTGCCAAGGTTAACCAGGCTACCGACAAGCTTACCAACGAGTTGCAGCGCTCGCCCAAGGTCGAAGAAATCGCTGAGTACCTGGACGTGACCGTCGACGAGGTCCTGGAGGCTATGGAATCGTCTTCGGCCTATACCTCGGTGCCCATTGAGGCTCCTGGTGCGTCCGATTCCGACGATGCGCCCTCGATTCTTGACCGTTACGCCGACGACGACAACGAGCTCGACTTTACCGATGACCGTCTGGTCATTGAAGAGGCCATCCGCGATTTCTCGCCGCGCGAGCGCGAAGTCATCGAGCTGCGCTTTGTAAAGGGCATGACCCAGATCGAGATCGCCAAGAAGCTGGGCATCTCGCAGGTGCAGGTCTCGCGCTTGTTGCGCCGCACCCTCAAGAAGATTCAGGATAAGATTGACCCCGACGGAGTGATGATTCGTTCATGAGTGAGCACCCCCAACAAACAGACCGCACGCTGCGCGATACCCGCATTCTGACGCTTCGCATTTGGGCTGTTGTCGGCTGCATTGTCATCGCTGCCGTCATCTTTAACCTTATGGGCATCCTGGCACCGGTTATTGAGTTTCTTGCCGTCGGCTCCATCATTGCTTTTGTGATGTCCCCGATCACCAACTGGCTCGAGCACCATGGCGTGAATCGCGGCATCGGTTCGCTTATCGCGCTTATTGTTGTTGTTGCCGTGCTCGTCGGTGTCGTTTGCATCTTGTCGCCGATTCTTTTTGGTCAGATCATGGAAGTCCTGAGCCGTCTGCCTGAGCAGCTTCGTGTTGCGGGTGGCGACCTCAACGAGATGGTCTCGCATGTCAAGACGCTCAACAACACGCCGCTCATGGAGTATTTGGACGATAATCTTTCGTCGCTGGTTACCGTGGCATCGAAGTATGTGTCTCAGATCGCTGCCGAGCTTGGCCGTGGTGTGTTCCCACTCATCACCAATACGGCCTCGCAGCTGTTCGTTATCTTCCTTGGTCTGGTGCTTGCCTACTGGATGGCCTGCGACTACCCTCGCATGCACCACGAGATTTGCACCATCATCGGTCAGGAGAAGGAGACCTCGTACCGCTTTATGGTCGCCATCCTTTCTCGCTCTGTCGGCGGTTACATGCGCGGTATGGTCGTGACGTCCATCTGCGGTGGTTTCCTCGCTTTTATCGGTTTTATGATTATCGGCCATCCGTATGCGGCTCTCATGGCTATTTTTACTGGCATCATGCATTTGGTTCCGGTCGTCGGCCCTTGGGTGAGCGCGGCAATCGCCACAGTGCTCGGTTTCATGTTCAGCCCCATGTTGGCGTTGTGGACGCTCATCGTGACGATGGTCGCGCAAAACGTCACCGATAACGTGATTTCGCCTAAGGTCATGCAGAGCTCGGTGCAGGTGCATCCCATCATGAGCCTCACGGCGCTCGTTATTGGCTCGGCACTCATGGGGCCCATCGGCATGATTATTGCCATCCCGCTGTGTGCGGCCCTCAAGGGTATCTTCGTGTACTACTTCGAGAATGAGACCGGCCGCCAACTTGTGGCCTATGACGGTGCCGTGTTTAAGGGCACGCCGTATCGCGATGCCGAGGGCAACCCGGTCGCCGCCTACGACGCGCTTGGGGACGATACGTTCATCTATGAGTCCGAGCTCATCGGTAACGAGACTGCGCCCGAGGCCAAGGCCATGCCCAAGCCCGAACTCGATAATCCCTGGATTAAGCTCTCTGGTCTGCAGCCCGATGCCACGGGCTTCTTCAAGAACCCCTTTGCCAAGGACGATGACTCCAACACTGACGACGATACCAAAACCGGCATCGACGGCTCCATGGACGACTCGGATTCTAAATAGGTCCTATTAACGTTTCTTGAAGTTGAAAATGACAAGAAACGCGAGCAAAGCGATTGATAAGGGGCCGGCAACATAGAAAAAGAGAATGTCAATTGCGCGTAGAGTGTAATAAGCCTTATCGCCGGACATTACTGCATACAACACGTAGCCAAATGCTGGTTGGTTTGCGTACCAGCAGGTGAAAGCCAAAAGCGTTAAAAGTGCCGCTAACAGAAGTGCATTGAGGTAAAATCGTTTGCTTTTCATCGATCGCTCCTTCCGGGTGACTCTTATATGTAATTCTACAGCAGCCCTTTTTCAAAGGATCGCACAGTACTAAATAACGTGCACTTTCGCTGGAGGGTCGCTGTTTGGCGGCCCTCTTTTTTGCACAGGCGCGGTGGGATGGTAATATCGTTACGTTTGAACTGTTTCGATGTGAAATCGAGGAGATTCCCTCTATGAGTGCTGACTACCCGTCAATGACTACGGCCGAGATCCGCTCCAAGTTCCTTAACTTCTTTGAGGAGCGCGGTCTTAAGCTCTATCCTTCTTCGTCCCTCGTCCCCGACGACCCTTCGCTGCTGCTTGCCAACGCCGGCATGAACCAGTTTAAGGAGTATTACCAGGGCAAGAAGACCATGAAGGAGATCGGCGCGATCTCCTGCCAGAAGTGCGTCCGCACCAACGACATCGACTGCATCGGCGAGGACGGCCGTCACCTGTCCTTCTTCGAGATGCTCGGCGACTTCTCCTTTGGTGGCGTCTCCAAGCAGCAGGCCTGCGCTTGGGCCTTTGAGCTCATCACCAAGGAGTTCAAGCTGCCGCTCGACCGTCTGTACTTCACCGTCTTTACCGAGGACGACGAGACACATGACGTGTGGCGCTCCCTGGGCGTTGCCGAGGATCACATCTCGCGTCTGGGCGAGGACGACAACTTCTGGGCTGCTGGCCCCACCGGCCCCTGCGGTCCGTGCTCCGAGATCTACTTTGACATGGGCGAGGAGGTCGGTTGCGGCAGCCCCGACTGCAAGCCTGGCTGCGACTGCGATCGCTTCCTTGAGTTCTGGAACCTCGTGTTTACCCAGTACGACCGCCAGGAGGATGGCTCCATGCCGGAGCTGCCGCACCGCAACCTCGATACGGGCATGGGTCTGGAGCGCATGGCCGCCATCATGCAGCACAAGACCGCTAACTACGACGGCGATCTGATGCAGCACCTCATCAAGCTGGGCGAGAAGATCAGCGGCAAGACCTATGACGCCGACGATTATTCCGGTGCCAGCCGCTCCCTGCGCATCATCGCGGATCACTCCCGTGCCGTTGACTTTATGATCTCGGACGGCATTCTCCCCGGTAACGAGGGTCGCGAGTATGTTCTTCGCCGCCTGCTCCGCCGCGCTGTGTTCCACGGTCGTCTGCTGGGCATCGAGGGTGCCTTCCTGACCAAGTTCATCGACGAGGTCAACGCTCAGATGGGCGAGGCCTATCCCGAGCTGCTCAAGAACGTCGCGCTCGTTAAGGGCATCGTCGCCTCCGAGGAGGAGCGTTTCTCCACGACGCTCGACAACGGCCGCGTCTACCTGGATGAGGCTCTGGCCGCGCTTGCCGAGGGTGCTGTCCTTCCGGGCGACGTCGCCTTTAAGCTGCATGACACCTTTGGTTTCCCCATTGACCTGACCGTCGAGATTGCCGGCGTCGCTGGCCACGACGTCGACATGGACGGCTTTACCGCCTGCATGGAGGACCAGAAGGCCCGCGCTCGCGCCAACGCCAAGGGCGACGCCTGGGGCAGCTTCAACGACGTGTGGGTCGAGCTTTCGGACAAGGTCGCTGCGACCGAGTTCGACGGCTATGACAACGATGTGATCGAGGATGCCAAAGTTGTCGCTATCGTTCGCAACGGTGAGTCCGTCGAGTCCGCCGCTGCGGGCGAGGATGTCGAGGTTGTTCTCGACCGCACCCCGTTCTACGCCGAGATGGGCGGCCAGCAGGGTGACGCCGGCGAGCTTTCCGCCGAGGGCGTTGCGCTGACCGTTTCCGATACCAAGAACCACAACGGCCTGTATGCTCACGTCGCCCACGTCACCGAGGGTACGCTGACCGTCGGTACTACCGTGACCGCCGCGCTCGACGCCGAGCGCCGTGGCTTCCTGCGTCGCAACCACACCGCCACGCACCTGCTCGACGCCGCGCTTAAGCAGGTCCTGGGCGAGCATGTCTCCCAGGCCGGCTCGCTGGTGACGCCTGAGCACCTGCGCTTTGACTTCACGCACTTCGAGGCCCTGTCCTCCGAGCAGCTCAAGGCTGTCGAGGACCTGGTCAACCAGCAGATCTTCGCCTCCAAGCCGGTCGTGACCCGCGTCATGGGCATCGACGAGGCCAAGGCCGCCGGTGCTGTCGCCCTGTTTGGCGAGAAGTATGGCGACGTCGTCCGCGTTGTCTCCGTGGGCGCCGAGGACCAGCCGTTCTCCCGTGAGCTCTGCGGTGGCACCCATGCCGCCAACACCGCCGAGATCGGCCTGTTCAAGATCATTTCCGAGTCCTCTACGGGCTCCAACGTCCGCCGCATTGAGGCCGTGACCTCTAAGGGTGCTCTCGACTACATGGCCGACCGTCTGGCGCTCGTCGACGCCGCCGCTGCTGCGCTCAAGTGCCGTGTGGATGAGGTTCCCGCCCGCGTGGAAAACCTGCAGGCTGAGCTGCGCGAGACGTCCAATAAGCTTAAGAAGGCGCTGACCGGTGGCTCCTCCGATGCTATCTCCAGCGCCATCGAGGGCGCCGTCGAGCTCGACGGCTACAAGCTCGTCGTCGCTGAGCTCCAGGGCCTTGAGGCCGCTGACCTGCGAAACGTCTGGGATACCGTGCACCAGAAGGTTGCCGGTCCTGTCGCCTGCGTCGTCGCCAGCGTGACCGAGAAGGGCACCCCGTCCCTGCTCGCCGCCGGCTCTGATGACGCTGTCAAGGCCGGTTTCCACGCCGGCAACGTGATCAAGCAGATCGCGGGCCTGGTCGACGGTCGTGGTGGCGGCCGTCCCAACATGGCCCAGGCCGGTGGCAAGAACGCCGCCGGCATCGCCGATGCCCTCGCGGCCGCTAAGACCGCGCTCGGCGCCTAAGAATCTAGGTAATCGCTGTGGTCGCGCTTGCGCTGGACATAGGGGAGACCAGGATCGGCATCGCCGTCTCGAGCCGTGATGGCAAGATGGCGATGCCTGTCAAGGTGCTCCCGGCTGCAGAGGTCACCGGTATGGCCAAGACGTTCCGCTACCTGGTCGAGGACTATGAGCCCGATATCCTGGTAAGTGGGCGTCCCCTGACCATGGCCGGTGAGCCCGGTCCCCAGGCCGAGCGTGTTGCCGCTGTTGCGCAAAAGATTGCCGACGAGCTCGATCTTCCGTTGGAGTTTGAGGACGAGCGCCTGTCCTCGCAAGAGGCCAAGCGTATCCTGCGCGAGCAGGGCCTCAACGAAAAACAGATGAGGGGCAAGATTGACATGATTGCCGCCAGCCTGTTTTTGCAGACGTGGCTTGATCGTAAAAACGAGGAGGTTTCGCATGCCTAGCGCTCCCGATCCGCGCCAGCCGAATCGTACACGTCAGCCGGCGTCGCGCCCTGCCCAGCCTGGCCAGCGTCCGGCACAGCCGACCCAGCGCGCAGCTCAGTCTGCCGCGCGCCCGGTGCAGTCCTCCTCTCGTTCGGCCCAACCTGTTCAACGGACGGGTCAGCAGCCTTCTGCTCGTTCGGTTCAGTATCCGGCTTCTCACGCGGCTCAGCAGCCCACTGCTCGTTCGGCTCAGCCTGCAGGCGGTGCTCGCTTTAAGCAACAGGCACCTACCCAGCGAACGCAGGTCCCCCAATCGCATTCGCATCACGCTCGCGGTTCGCATGGCGTTGCTCCGGCGACTCGCTCGAGCTACAACACGCATGCTCGTCGCGGTGCTCTAAAGAAGAGTTCTCCGGTTCCTATGATCATCGGCGTTGTGGTGGCCGTTATCGCGCTTGCTACTATCGCTTTCTTTGTCGTGCCTGCCGTCAAGGGCTTCTTTGCCGGTGAGGATACGAAGGTCACGGCTGGTCAGCAGGTTACGGTGACCATTCCCGACGGTGCTTCGGGTGATGCGATCGCCTCGATTCTCTCCGAGAACCATATCGTCGAAAATCCCAAGGATTACTACGCGGCGGTGAAAAAGCTCAACGCCGATATGTCGCTCAAGCCTGGTACTTATTCGTTCACCACACTCATGGATGCGACCAAGGTTGTTCAGCAGCTCATGGAAGGCCCCAACGCGGGCTCCAATGCGCTTACTATTCCCGAGGGTCTAACGGTCGATCAAGTCGCCGACCGTGTGGCCCAGGCCTACGACAGTATCTCCAAGGAAGACTTCCTCAACCAGGCCAAGGCCTCCAACTACGTGGACGACTATAGCTTCCTTAAGGGCGCCGCCAACGACTCGCTCGAGGGTTTCTTGTTCCCCAAGACCTATTCGTTGGGTGATTCGCCGACGGCCGATGACGTGATTCGCGCCATGCTCGATCAGTTTAAGACTGAGTACAAGTCGCTTGACTTTGCGAGCTGCGAAGCCAAGATCAAGGAGCGCTACGGTGTGGAGATGTCCGACTACGACATCGTTAACTTGGCCTCTATCGTTGAGCGCGAGGGCCTCAACGCCGATCAACGTGCGCACGTGGCCTCGGTCTTCTACAACCGCCTTGCTGGCAAGCTCGACGGTCTGCGCTATCTCAACAGCGATGCGACCATGATGTATGTCACCGGTGGCGAGGTTACCGCCGACGACCTGCAGAGCGATAGTCCGTATAACACCTATAAGCACGAGGGCCTGCCACCCACGCCCATCTGCTCTCCGTCGCTCGAGGCACTCAAGGCCACGCTTGAGCCGATCGACTCCGATGACCTGTATTTCTACATTACGCAGGACGAGGAGTACTTCTCGCAAACCTACGAAGAGCATCAACAGTCTTGGAATTAGCATGAGGATATTTAGCCCCAAACGATACGTTGCCTCGGTCGATCGCATCGACCTTGATACCCTGTGGGCCGACGGCAAACGCGCCATTCTGCTCGATCGCGATAACACTCTGGTTCCGCGCGACACCGAGCAGGTTCCCGCCGCGGTTTCCGCTTGGCTCGATACCGCCCGCGCCAAAGGCTTTAAGCTGTGCATGGTGTCCAACAACTGGCATCGCGATCAGGTCATGAGCTCTGCACGCGAGCTGGGACTCGAGGCCATCAGCCACGCCATGAAGCCCGCCCCGTTTGCCTTGAAGGCGGGTCTTAAGCGCCTTGGCGCCACGGCAGACGAGGCGGTGCTGATCGGCGATCAGCTGTACACGGACGTGTGGAGCGGTAACTTTGCCGGCGTTGACACTATTCTGGTCAAGCCGCAGGCAACCCAGGACCTGTGGTACACGCAGATCTTCCGTATCTTTGAGCGCCGGGCCCTGCGCGACCTTCCCTGCGAGGAATAGGTTTCGCCATGTCTCAGCACATCAAACACGGCTGCGACCATATCTTCTTTATCGGCTTTTTGGGCGCGGGCAAATCGACGCTCGCGCGCAACGTCGGCACTATGTTCAAGCGGCGTTTTATCGATACCGATCGTTTGGTTGTGCGTCGATGTGGCAAGTCGGTGACCGAGATATTTGAGACTGAGGGCGAGGATCGTTTTCGCGAGCTTGAGACCTCGGCACTCCGTTCGCTTCAAAGCGAGCGCAGCCTGCTGGTGTCGTGCGGGGGTGGCATCGTCGAGACGCCGGTGAACATTGAGCTGATGCACGAGATGGGTACGTGCGTGTACCTCGAAGGCGACTTTGAGGACTCGTTGCGCCAGATTCGTCGCTCCGATACCCGGCCCGATTTCCGCTCGCCCGAGCACGCTGCGCGCCTGTTTGAGCATCGCCGTCCGCTGTATCGCCAGGCCGCCGATATTACACTTGATATTCGCAACAAGTCCTTCGAGGACGTTTCCTACCTTTGTGCCGAGATGCTTTTGGAGCGTGGACTGCTATGATTCGCCGTCAACTTATCAATTTCCAAAACCGCAGTGTCGATGTCCGCGTTGGATTGGGCGCGTTCGAGGAGCTGTCGCGCATGTTTGCCTCGGCCGTGGGCAAGCCTAAGCGCGCGATGGTGGTTTGGAACGACGCTACATCCGAGCGTTTTGGCGAGGTCGTCGAGCATGCGCTGGTCGACGCCGGTTTTGCCGTGTCGCTGCTCGTCCTCGAGGTTTCTCCTGCCGGTGCTACGCTGGCCGATGCCGATACCGTCTTTGGCGCCCTGTCGGCTAACGGCATTACCTGCGACGATCTCGTTGTCGCTGTCGGTGACACGGCGACCTGCTCGGTCGTTTGTTGGTGTGCCAATCAGTGGTGCGGTCGCACCGAGTGCGCCTTGCTGCCGACGACGTTCGACGCCATGCTCACGGTTGCGACGACCATGAAGCCGCTTGTCGCCTCGTCGACGAATGCGCTTCCCGCTATCGCGTTCCGTCCCGAGCCGGGCTTGGTCGTGTGCGACCTCGACCTTGTTCGCGAGGCGGACCCCGAGGACCTCAAGCTCGGCTATGCGGTACTTGTTGGCACCATGCTTTCGAGCAGCAAGTCCCGCTGGAATCAGTTTACTGAGACCGTCCCCGAGATTCTCGCGGGCGAGGAGGTCGCGCTCGTCAATGCCGTTCAGTGGTCTCAGACTGTCCGTAAGGACGTACTGATGGCCACGAACCCGAGCGCCCGCCATGCGCTCGATTTTGGCAAGATGGGGGAGCGTACCCTGCGCGCCTGCCTGGGTAAAGCCGCGGCGCAGGTTCCTGCCTACCAGCTGCTGTCTGAGGGCATGCGCTTTGAGGCGCGCTTAGCACATGATGCCTGCGACTTTGATATCGATTACGTCTTTGAGGTCGATGACTGCCTGGAGGACTTTGGTATCGAGGAGCTTGCCTTCGATCTGGAGCCTGCCTCATATATCGAGGAGTTCCGCAGGCAGCAGTTTGCCCGCTCGAACCGTAGTATGTTGCCGCTGCCCGCGGCACTCGGCGCCATTCGTCTAACGAGCGTTGAGGACGAGGTCCTCGACCGCCATGCTCACGCCTACTTGGCTTCTCGCAAAGAACTTCTCTAGGATTTATTGACATACATCGTCTTTCGTATCATGTTGAGGGGCGGGTTTCCAATCGGTTGCGAGTCGCGCGCGATTCCGTCGTTCGGTTGAGACCCGTTCCGTCTTTATAGAGACAACAAGAAAGGAATCTGCATGTCAGAGTTTGCTGTCGGTCCTGCCGGTCGTATCGAGCGTGTCCGTGCCTTGATGGTTGAGCGTGGCTACGACGCTATCGTGGTGCGCGACGAGGCCAACCTTCGTTGGCTTACGGGCGTCAAGGGCGTCTTCGATTACACCTTCGAGTTCCCGCATGCTGCGTTTATTACGGCCGACCAGTGCCTGTTCCATACCGACTCGCGCTATCTCAACAGCTTTGAGGAGAACACGCGCGCCGGCAGCCCCTGGGTCTACGACATGGACGAGGGCACCATCCCCGGTTGGGTCGCCGGCAAGATCGCGGCCAACAAGTGCCGCGTCTGCGCTGTCGAGGACGACATGCAGATCAATTTCTACCAGGGTATTCAGCGTGGCCTGGAGGACCGCTCCGTTGCCTGCATGCTGCCGCTGATGCATGACGACATCCGTAAGATGCGCGCCATCAAGGACGCCGAGGAGATCGAGCTCATGCGCCACGCGCAGTCGATCACCGACGCCGCCTTCCAGCACATGCTCGGCTATATTAAGCCCGGTATGACCGAGAAGCAGGTTCGCAACGAGCTCGAGAACTTTATGTTCGCCAACGGTGCCGACAGCCTGGCCTTTGGCTCCATCGTGGCGAGCGGCCCCAATACCGCCAACCCGCATGCCGTTCCGAGCGACCGCGTGATCGAGAAGGGCGACTTCGTCCTCATGGATTACGGCGCGGGCTACTGCGATTATCGTTCTGACATGACGCGCACCGTCGTGATGGGCGAGCCTACCCAGGAGCAGCTCGACCTGTACGCGCTCGTGCGCCGTACGCACGAGGAGTGCGTTGCCGCCATTCATCCGGGCGTCGAGGGCAACGACATTTTCAAGCTTTCCAAGAAGATCATTGGCGATGCCGGCTATGGCGATTACTACAACCATGGTCTGGGCCATGGCGTGGGCATTGACATCCACGAGCTGCCTAACTTCAACCGCAGCAAGAACATCATCGAGGTCGGCTCGGTTATCACCATGGAGCCCGGCGTGTACCTGCCCGGTGTGGGCGGCGTGCGCCTGGAGGACTACGGCGTGGTCACCGAGAACGGCTACGAGCCCTTCACTAAGACGCCGCATGACCTCCACGTCATCGATTGCTAGCCCATTTTGATAGATTTTTGGGGCGGGGCGTCCGGATCGATTCGGACGCCCCGCGTTCTCTTTTTATGCGCTCGCTGCAGGCGCCGTCTGCAAGTGTATAATTTCGGTCGTATGTAATTTGGACGCTTGTGCGTTCTGCCCATAACAAGAAAGGTCACTATGCCTACCATTTCTACCGCCGACTTCAAGAACGGCCTCGGTCTCCGCATTAAGGACAAGGTCTACACCATCGTCGAGTTCCAGCATGTCAAGCCGGGCAAGGGCGGCGCGTTTGTGCGCTACAAGACCCGCGACATCAAGAGCGGCCGCGTCGTCGAGAACACCTGCAACGCCGGCACCAAGTTCGAGAGCGTCATGCTCACCACCCGTGAGTTCCAGTACCTCTACAACGATGGCACCGACTACATCTTCATGGACAACGAGTCCTATGAGCAGGTTCCCGTTCCCGAGGACATGGTGGGCGAGAACTCCAAGTGGCTGCGCGAGAACGACATCTGCCAGCTGCTCTTTGCTGACGATGAGCTCATGGGCGTGACCCCGCCGATGTTCATCGAGACCACCATCGTCCAGACCGACCCGGGCTTTAAGGGCGACACCGTCCAGGGTTCCACCAAGCCGGCCACGATTGACACCGGCGCTGTCATCCAGGTCCCCATGTACCTCAACGAGGGCGAGGTCATCAAGGTTGACACCCGCGACGGCAAGTTCGTCTCCCGCGTCTAGCAACCAACTCTTCTAGGAGGACTCATGCCCCAGGAAATCAAGATTGACGGCATCGGCATTTCGCCCGATGTTCTGACCGCCATCGTCTCGCGCGCCGTGTCGGATGTCGAGGGCATCGCCTCCGTTGGCGTCAAGGACCTTGCCACCAACCTTGTCTCCATGATGCTCTCGTCCAAGGCCCCGGCTTCCGAGCCGGCGGTCGAGGCCGAGGTCATCGGCGACAAGCTCGCACTCACCGTGCGTGTCGTGGTGTTCTTTGGCTATCCGTTCAAGAAACTCGCCGAGGCCGTTCGCGCCGCCGTGGTCGCCGCCATCGATGCCCAGGTGGGCGTCGAGGTCGAGCGCGTTGACGTTTGTATCGACGGCCTCGTTTTCCCCAAGGAGTAACCTTTGAGCCTTAAGGTTTATCGCGGGCGCACGCTTGCCCGCAGTCAGGCGCTGCAGCTGCTGTTCCAGGCCGAGGCCACGGACAGCCCGCTCGAGCGCGTCCTCGAGGGCGATTTCCTGATCTCGAAGGGTCCCCTCGACCCCTATGCGCTGGAGCTGTGCCGCGGTGCCTACGAGCATATCGACCGCATCGACTGCGCTCTGCGCTCCGTTGCCAAGAACTGGGATCTTATGCGCATGCCCGGCGCCGACCGCAACCTGCTGCGTATCGCCGTCTACGAGATGCGTTTCCTCACCGACGAGGAAGTCTCGGACGCCATCGTGATCAACGAGGCCGTCGAGCTTGCCAAGGCCTATGGCACCGACCAGTCCGCGTCGTTCGTCAACGGCGTGCTGGGCAAGATCGCTCGCAGCGAGGAGCTGCCGGGCGAGGACCTGTACCAGGAGCTGCTCGCCGAGGATCGCGCTCGCGAGGAGGCCCAGGCTGCTGAGGCTGCCGCCAAGGTCGCTGCCGCTCAGGCTACCGCCGGTGTACTTGCCGAGGATGTGGACGCTGCTGAGGCCGTCGAGGCCGACTCCGTCGAGGAGTAGCCATGCCAGAGGGTTCTGTCCGCAACTTTGACGAGATTTCGGACCGTCTGGACCAGATCATCGCTACCGTCCGCTCCAAGGATACGTCCTTGGAGCGTTCACTCGATCTGTTTGACGAAGCGATTGAGCTGGGCTCCCGCGCGGTCGATATGGTCGACAAGTTTGAGCTGACGCCGCGTGAGGCCGATAAGCTCGAGCAGGAATACGATGAGGATGCGGCAAACGAATCCCAGGATAGCTAGGCCGCATCTCCGGATACGAATGGTTGATGGCATTCATGAAACGCGTGCGTCTTGATGACGAACTGATTTCACAGGGCATCTGCGCCGATCGCGCGGATGCCCTTCGCACTCTTATGGCCGGATTGGTCTCGAGTGGCGGCGAGCGCTTGACTTCGCCGGGCCTTAAGGTGATTCCGGGTCTGCCACTGCACGTGAAGGGACGCATTCCCTATGTTGGCCGCGGCGGTCTTAAGCTCGAAGGCGCGCTTGATGCGTTTGGCATCAATCCGACGGGCCTTAGCTGTCTGGATGTGGGCTGCTCTACCGGCGGCTTTACCGATTGCCTGCTCAAGCGCGGAGCTGCGACCGTTGTCTCGGTGGACGTGGGTCGCGCCCAGTTCGATTGGTCGTTGCGTCAGGATGATCGCGTGACGCTGCATGAGCGCACCAACGTGACGCAGCTGCCTGAGCTTGGCTATGCCGGTGCCATCGACCTGGCTGTATGTGATGTCTCGTTTACCGGCATCGCGAATATCATCGACGCCGTGCTGGCGTGCCTGAAGCCTTCGGGTTCGTTCTGCACGCTCGTAAAGCCCCAGTTTGAGGCGCCGGCTGCGCTGGTGGGCGAGCGCGGTATCGTGACCAACCCCGCCGTCCGCCGCGATACGCTCGTGGCGGCGATTGAGCTTTTTGCCGCCAAGGGCCTGTTCCCGCTTGACGTGTGCGTGTCGCCCATTCATGGTGCCAAGGGAAACGTTGAGTTTTTCTTGTACGGCACGAGGTATGCCCCCGGCGACCGCTCGCAAGACGAGCTGCAATCCCAGGTATCGGTTATGAGCGAGAAAGCTGCAACGCTATGAAGGTCTTTCTGGTTCCCAATTACTACAAGCAAGAAGCGGTCGAGAGCGGCCTGATGCTCGAGCTTTGGCTGACGCGCCAGGGCTATGAGGTCGCATGGGCTGCCGACCAGCGATCGAAGATTCAAAGCACGCCTGATATTGACGGCTCCGATCTGGTCATTACGCTCGGCGGCGACGGTACGTTGCTGCGCGCTGCCCGCATCCTCAACCATCGCGAGATTCCTATCCTCGGTCTTTCCTATGGTCACCTGGGCTTTTTGACGGCCGCGAGCCCCGAGGAGCGCGACATTTTGCAGGTTGTGAGCGATGCCCTGTCCGGTGAGCTGCACGTGAGCCGTCGCGCTACCATCGCCGCGGATATCGTGTCCGTGCGCGAAGACGGTACGAAGGATGTCGTGCGCACCTTCGCCCTCAACGACATGGCGCTTACCCGCGGTCCGCTGTCCGATATGGTTGAGTTTGACATCACGGTGTCGGGCCACCATATCGATCGACTGCGTGGCGACGGCGTGGTTGTATCGACGGCGACTGGCTCCACCGGCTACGCGCTATCCGCCGGTGGCCCCATCGTCAGCCCCGATTACACGGGCATGGTCTGTGTGCCGATTGCTCCGCATACCATTCAGGCTCGCGCCTTTTTGACCTCGCCGAGCGATGTCGTCGAGATCTTTATGTCTGATGACCGTCCGAGTGTTCCGGCGATCGCTATCGATGGACAGTTTATTACCTGCGATGGCACCGTTGAGAGCGTGGCGGTGCGTCGCGGTCCCGGAGACGTGCTGCTGCTCGATTACGGTCCTGAGAGCTTCTATAACTCGGTGAGCCGCGTGTTCTATGGAGTGCGCCATGATCGATGAGCTGCAGGTTTCCAACATCGCGCTCATTCGCGAGACGACGTTGGTTCCGAGTGCGGGCCTGACTGTTCTGACCGGCGAGACCGGCGCCGGCAAGACCGCGCTGCTCTCGGCGCTCAAGCTTATTTTGGGCGAGCGTGCAGATTCGTCGACCGTGCGCGAGGGAGAGGCGCTGGCGAGCGTCGAGGCGCGCTTGTTCGACGGCCCGCACGACACGGAGGGCTTTACCGTGCAGCGCAGCCTTTCTGCCGAGGGTCGCAGCCGCGTCAAGATTGACGGCCGCATCGCCAGCGTGCGCGAGCTTTCCGAGCGCGTCGGCGTGATGATGGATCTGTGCGGCCAGCACGAGCACCAGCGCTTGCTCGATCCGGCGCATCATGTTGCCATGGTCGATGCCTGGGCTGGGCGCGCAGCGCTTGAGGCGCTCGAGAAGTATCGCGCCTGTTTTAAGGCTTCGCGTGACGCCGCCAAGGAGCTTCGCCGTGTCGAGGAAGCCTCGCGTGCGCAGGGGAGTCGCGTCGAGGAGGCTCGCTTTGCCCTCGAGCGCATTGGCGAGGTCGACCCCAAGCCGGGCGAGTATGAGGAACTCGAGGAACTGCTGCCTCGCTCCGAACATGCCGAGGTACTGGTTGCCACAGCTAACGATGCCCATGCATCGCTTGCCGCCGAAGGGGGAGCGCTCGATGCCGTGAACAGCGCCGTGGCAGAGCTTTCCCGTATGGCTACCGTCGATCGCAAACTGGGCGACATTGCCGATGCGATTTCGGATGCCTGTATCTCCCTTGAGGATAGCGCGAACGAGCTTCGTGCCTATCGCGATGGCGTCGCCTTTGACCCGCGCGAGCTCGCTCGCATGCGTGAGCGGTATTCCGACCTCAAGGGCCTGTTGCGTCAGTGGGGTCCCACGATGGACGATGTTTTTGCCATGCGCAATCGCTCGCAAGAACTGTTGTCCCTGGTCGATGATGGCGATGAACAGATCAAAAAGGCGCGTGAATCACTTGGTGCTGCTGAGCGCGAGTTGTTTGCCGCTGCCAAGGCGCTCAAGCGCGCTCGCAATACGGCGGCCCCGCGCTTCTGCCACGAGGTTGGTCGTCAGATGGCACGCTTGGAGATGGGCGGCGCCGAGCTCGTTTGGGAGTCGCGTGATCTTCCGCGCGCCGAGTGGACGGCGGCGGGTCCTTCGAGCTATGAGCTTTTGTATCGCAGCGGTGCCGGCTTGACGCCGCGACCCCTGCGCCGCATTGCGTCGGGCGGCGAGCTCAGCCGCGTTATGCTGGCGAGCAAGGTGGTCTTGGGTAATGCTGACGGCGTCGACACACTGGTATTTGACGAGGTCGATGCCGGTGTCGGCGGCTCCACGGCGCGTGCACTCGCGGGCGTGCTGTCAGATCTCTCCGCTACGCATCAGGTGATTGTCGTAACCCACTTGGCGCAGGTCGCCGTCATGGCCGACAAGCATTATGTTGTCAGCAAGGAATTGGGCGATGTTCCTCAGACGCATTTGGACGAGGTAACCGGCGAAGCGCGTACCGCCGAAATCGCCCGAATGTTGAGCGGCGATCAGTCCGAGGCAAGCTTGGCCCACGCAAAGCAGATGCTCGAAGAAGCTCGAGGCTAGGTCGTATCAGCGGTGTTGGTGGGACAAAATAGACTGAAATTTTGTCCCACTTCGCGTTTTACTCTACGACCTTATCCGGTTGGATGAGCTCCTCGTAGTAGCTGATATGTTCGCGAGCGTCTTCAATCTCGGGCAGCAGGAAGTTGTAGATGACTTCGATGATCATCGTGGCGCTGATCTTGGAGAACGCAAAGTCGCCCGTCGTCAGCAGCGCTTCATGGTTGACGGTATTAAAAGTGTAGTCTGCCAGGCGCGCGAGTGGAGACTTGCTGTCGCTGCTGATGACGACTACGGTGGCACCGCAGTCGCGAGCCGCTTTTGCCATGCGATTCAGTCGGCGCGATTTGCCGGAGTTTGAGATGAGCACGATGACGTCGCCGGGGCGTAGCGTGAGCGCAAACCCGATCGAGGTCTCGCTGATGGTGCTCGCCATGCAGCGAAGGCCCAGCTGCGAAAACTTAAATGTCGCATCGAGTGCGACCGCGTTCGTATTGCCCACAGCCGCAAACTCAATAACCCCTGCATGCTTAAGGGCATGCACAACAGCCGCCAACGTATCGTGGTCGATCCCGTCGATGGTTGCATTAAGCTCGCTCACCTTGGCAGCCAGGATGTTCTTAAGGCTCTGCTCCATATTGTCGAGCGAGACTTCGTCAGTCAGACCCTCGTTGCGCTGGCTTTCCAAATCCCTCGCTAACGAAAACTGAAAGCTGCGGAAGCTGCCAAAGCCAAGCTTGCGGCAGAAGCGCGAAACGGTCGCCTCGGACGTGGCGGCGGCGCGCGAGAGCTGAGCCGCCGTGAGGCGTGGCGCCTCGGACTGGTGCTCCAATATATAGTCGACAATGCGCTGCTCTGACTCGCTGTATCCCTGGTGGGTACTAATGAGGGAAAGTGCGCTCTTGCTACTATCGGTCATGGATGGCTCCTGGTTGGCATGAAAAATGGACTCGTTTGTAATGTCATAGTATAGGGGGATTTTCAATTACAAGATACACCTTGCCGTTTCAAGTGTTGATGGTAAACTTTCACCTACCGTTTACGGTTATGAAAGAACCTTTCACCGGAGAATTGCGCCTTGTCTCTTCTCACGCGGACGGTAGGTTGGTATCTTTCAGTTGTGGAAAAGCGCGCAAGGATGCGCGTGTAGGGGAGCGCCTGCGGGCGCAGTACTCAAGAAGGAGGGACACATGGCTAAGTTTGACATCATCGCCGCTACCGGTTGCCCGACCGGTATCGCGCACACCTTCATGGCGAAGGAGGCGCTGGAGAAGGCAGCTGCCGAGCGAGGTCTGACCATTAAGGTTGAGACCCATGGCCAGGTCGGTGTCGAGAACGAGCTCACCAAGAGCGAGATCGCCGGTGCCAAGGCCGTCGTCGTCGCAGCCGATAAGGATGTCCAGGCGGAGCGTTTTGCCGGCAAGCGCATGGTTTCCGTTGGTGTTTCCAAGGCCCTGTCCGTTGAGGCAGCCGGTAAGCTGATCGACCGCGCGCTCGCCGCCAAGGGTGACGACTCGGTTGCGGCTGCTGCCGATGTCGAGGATGAGGTCGAGGAGAAGGAGTCCATCGGCCACATCATCTACAAGCACCTCATGAACGGCGTCAGCCACATGCTGGTCTTCGTCGTCGCCGGTGGTGTCCTGACCGCCGTTTCGTTCCTGTGGGGCATCACGTCCTTCGATTCGACGGCGTCTGACTACAACAGCTTTGCCGCTATGCTCAAGATCATCGGCGGCATCGCCATGAACCTCATGGTTCCCGTGCTTTCCGCCTACATCGCCGAGTCTATCGGCAAGCGCCCGGCACTCGTCCCCGGCTTTGTTGCCGGTATGATCGCCATCCAGGGTCTGCCCGTTAACGCCGAGACCGGTATGATCGACGCCGGCGGCGCCGGCGTGGGCTTCGGTTTCCTGGGCGGCATCGTCGGCGGCTTCCTCGCTGGCTATGTCATCCTGCTGCTCGAGAAGGTCTTCTCCAAGCTGCCCAAGAATCTGGACGGCCTCAAGGCTATCTTCCTGTACCCGCTGTTCTCGACCGCCATCGTCGGCCTGGTCATGCTCGGCATCTCCGGCCCCATGGCTGCCATCAACACCGCCATGATGGACTTCCTCAAGGGTCTGTCTGCCTCTGGCGCCATTGTCCTGGGCCTTGCCATCGGCTGCATGTGCGCCGTTGACATGGGCGGCCCGGTCAACAAGGCTGCTTACGTCACCGGTACCGCTATGCTCACCGAGGCCCTGGCCGCCGGTGTCGGCACCGACACCTACAACTTCGGCACCAACTTCATGGCTGCCGTCTCCGCCGCCTGCATCGTTCCGCCGCTGATCACCACCTTCGCCGTCGTCGTCGGCAAGAAGTACTT
This sequence comes from uncultured Collinsella sp., assembly GCA_938039325.1. GTDB lineage: Bacteria > Actinomycetota > Coriobacteriia > Coriobacteriales > Coriobacteriaceae > Collinsella. Next base: position 32,102 of record CALHUX010000047.1, read on the forward strand.
CAGCCAGGAGGATCATGACGCCGGTATCGTCAACCTCATCCTTGGTTGCACCCACATCACCGAGGGCGCCATTCCGTTCATGACCAAGAACATCTGGCCCGTCATGCCCATCATGATGCTTGGCTCCTCCATCGCCTCGATCCTGACCATTATGTTCAACGTTCACGATCCGGCGCCCCACGGCGGCTTCCTGGTCCTGCCCGTTGTCGAGAACGGTCCGCTGTGGGTCCTCGCGATCCTCATCGGTGCTGTGGTCGGCGGCATCCTGTTCGTGGCCTTCAAGAAGTACGACTTCGAGAAGAATCAGAAGGCCGCTCCTGCAGCCAAGCCGGTTGAGGCCCCCAAGGCCGCTGCCGTCGAGGCCCCTAAGGCCGAGGCTGCCGACTTCGTGAAGGTCGAGAATGTCTTTGTCGCCGAGGACTTCGCTTCTCGTGACGAGGCTCTGAGCTTCGTTTCCAACCAGGCTGTCAAGGCCGGTATCGCCAGCGACGCCGACGCCGTGATGAACGCCTTCCTGGCCCGCGAGGCCGAGGGCACCACGGGCATGATGGAGGGCTTCGCCATCCCGCATGCCAAGTCCGACGCCATTACCGAGGCTGCCGTCATCGTCGTTAAGGACGAGTCCGGCGTGACCGGTTGGGATGCCATGGACGGCGCTCCCGTCAACGTGGCCATCGCTCTGCTCATCCCTGGTGCACAGGCTGGCACCACGCACCTCAAGATCCTGTCCAAGGTCGCCGAGGCGCTCATGGACGAGGACTTCCGTGCCACCGTCAAGGGTTCCACCGACGCCGCCGAGATCGCCAAGACGATCAACGCCCGCCTGGTCTAATTCCACAGTACGCGAATAACATCGCCCCCCTGTATATAAGGCGGAGTCCCTCCCCAGGGCCTCCGCCTTTTTCATCCCTCTTCTTTTAACTTGCGGTGAAATAAGGGCTGTTTAAACGTTTCAACCCCAAAATCAGTCCATATTTCACCGCAAGTTAGAAGAAGGGGATAGCGCGGCTTGTCTATTAGATCGTCCGTGCGGACAAAAATTCAGCCAGAATTCCTTTCGCACGATATTGCTCTGGACCATCCGAGTTTCCGCAACTCGCCTGCCGGGCGGGGCGGTTAAGTTTGTCGTGAGTTCCGCACGCAAAGGAAAGCACTTAATGTGCTTTCCGTCTTGCGCAGGACTGTAGAGCAGCAAACTTAACCGCCCCGCCCGGCAGGCGAGCGGACAGCGAACGACATCTGTCCAACAATTCGTGCGAAACACAATGAAAAACCGTTTGATGTGAGTTAATATAAACAACGTCGTGAATCTGACTCCTGCCACATGCATGACAGGGGTTAAACACAAAAAAGGAGTCAACTATGGTTTCTGAGAAGGCTACCCTCGTTAATCCTCAGGGTCTGCACATGCGTCCGGCTGGTCTGTTCGCCTCCACCATGGGCAAGTACGCCTGTGACGTGACGGTCGTCACCCCCGAGAAGGAGGTCAACGGCAAGTCCCCGATGGCCCTCATGGCTGCTGGTATCCCCTGCGGCACCGAGGTCGAGGTCAAGTGCGACGGCGCCGACGAGGCCGAGGCTCTGGCTGCTGCCATCGAGCTCATCAAGAGCGGTCTTGGCGAGTAGAACTCAAACGGGTCGCATGTTGAACAACTAAGTTCATATTTGGGGGCGCAGTGACCTGTCTTAAGGTAGCTGCGCTCTTTTGTCATGGATATGGCAAAACGCTTTATCACATGACACGGAGAGAGGAATGGGAATGTATCAGGGAGTCAACGCTTCCGAGGGCATCGGTATCGGCACCGTCATGGTCGCCGTCGATCCCGACTTGACGTTTGAGCCGCACGAGGTTGCTGATTCGGCAGCAGAGAAGGAGCGCTATCAGACCGCTCTTTCGGTCTTCTGCGAGAAGACCCAGGCTCAGGCCGACCACATGAAGGAGACGGTGGGCGAGGCCGAGGCCGAGATCATGAGCGGACACATTGTCCTGGCTCAGGATCCGGGCATGACCGACGCCATCAACGCCGCCATTGACGGCGGCACCTGCGCCGAGCAGGCGCTCATGGACACCTCGACCATGTTCGAGAACATGTTCCTGTCCATGGACGATGAGATGTTCCGTCTGCGCGCGGCCGACATCGCCGACATCCGCACCGGTATTCTGGCCGAGCTGCTGGGCAAGGAGGTCGTCGACCTTTCCGTCCTGCCCGAGAACACCGTCGTTGTCGTGCACGACCTCACGCCGTCCATGACCGCCACGATCGATAAGGCCCACGTTGCCGGTATCGTCACCGAGACTGGTGGCCGCACGTCGCACTCCGCAATCATTGCGCGCGCCCTCGAGATCCCGGCTGTCCTTTCGGTTTCCAACAGCTGCACCGCACTGCGCAACGGCATGACCGTTGTCGTCGACGGTGGCAAGGGTATCGTCGAGGCCGATCCCGATGAGGAGACGCTCGCCGCTTACACTGCCAAGGCCGAGGCTTTCGCTGCCGAGAAGGCGGCTCTCGAGGCCTTCCGCGGCAAGCCGTCCGTGACTGCCGACGGCATCAAGAAGATTATTGCCTGCAACATCGGCAACCCCGATGACGTGCCCAACGCGCTCGATCACGATGCCGAGGCTATCGGCCTGTTCCGTTCCGAGTTCCTGTTCATGGATTCTGCTGAGCTTCCTTCCGAGGAGGAGCAGTTCAACGCCTACCGTAAGGTCGCCAGCGCGCTCAAGGGCGCTCCGGTCATCATCCGCACGCTCGATGTGGGTGGCGACAAGGAGATTCCGTACCTGCACATGGTCAAGGAAGAGAACCCCTTCATGGGCTTCCGCGCCGTGCGTTACTGCCTGGCCAACCCCGACCAGTACAAGGTCCAGCTCCGCGCCCTGCTGCGCGCCAGCGCCTTCGGTGACGTCAAGATTATGATCCCGCTCGTCACCTGCGTCGAGGAAGTCTTGGCTGTCAAGGAGCTCGTCGAGCAGTGCAAGACCGAGCTGACCGAAGAGGGTCGCAAGTTCAACGAGAACATCGAGGTCGGCATCATGGTCGAGACGCCTGCAGCCTCGCTGCTCGCTGACCGCCTGGCCGAGGTCGCCGACTTCTTCTCCATCGGCACCAACGACCTGATCGGCTACACCATGTGCGCCGACCGTGGCAACGACACCATCTCCAACCTGTACCAGGTTTACTATCCCGCCGTGCTCCGCTCGCTCAAGAACATCATCGAGAGCGGCGTGAAGGCCGGCATCATGGTCGGTATGTGCGGCGAGGCCGCTGCCGATCCGTTGCTCGAGCCGCTGCTGATCAGCTGGGGCCTGGAGGAGTTCTCGATGAGCGCTCCGTCCATCCTGCGCGCCCGCAAGACCATCAGCCAGTGGACCAAGGCCAAGTGCGACGAGCTCGCCGAGAAGGCGCTCGCCTGCAACACCGCTGCCGAGGTCAAGGCACTGCTCGAGTCCGCAGCTCGCTAATTTGGTATCAGAGGTAACCGCGTGGTTGGAATGGGCCGGCCACGCGGCCCTCACATATACAGGGGGTACTGTAAATGTTCTACACGCTAACCGCTAACCCGGCTGTCGACATGACGGTTTCGAGCTCTCCGCTCGAGCCCGACGAGAACGTCCGCACCGGCTCGGCCAGCTACACGGCTAACGGCAAGGGCCTCGACGTGTCCTTCGCCTTTAAGAAGATGGGCGTCGACACCGTCGCGCTCGGTTTCTTCGCTGGCTTCACGGGCAAGTTCATCGTCGAGGAGGTCATGAACCTGGGTTGCCTCTGCCGCCCGGTCTGGACCGACGGTATCACGCGCATTAACACCTACGTCAACGATGGCCAGCACGAGTACGGCATCCTCAACCCCGGTGCTCCGATCACGCCGCAGCACCAGGAGGAGCTCTACAACATCCTGGACACCGCGGGCGACCTTGAGTGCCTGATCGTCTCCGGCTCCGTGCCTCCCAAAGCTACGCCCGACTTCCTGGCTCAGGTCATGGAGCACGCTCAGGCCCGTGGCGCCGACGTCGTCCTGGACCTGTCCTCCGACAAGCTCAAGGAGCTCGCTCACAAGAAGCCGCTGCTCATTAAGCCGAACCATCACGAGATGAAGGCTATCTTCGGCGTGCCGGTCGACACCGACGACGAGGTCCGCGTTGCCATGAAGCTGGCTCACGAGGCCGGCGTCCAGAACGTGCTGCTCACCCGTGGTAGCCGCGGTGACGCTTACTTCTCCAACGGCGAGGACATCTGGTATGCCAAGCGTGAGTTCAACATCAAGCTTGTCTCTTCCGTCTGCGCCGGCGACTGCACCCTCGCTGCGTTCCTGCACAAGTGGTACAGGGATCGCGACAACGTCGAGGAGGCCATGAAGCTCGCTATGGCCACCGGCGCCAACGTCGCTGAGTCCGTCGGCATCGGCGACTTCGGTCACGTTGACGAGTACAGCAAGCGCGTTGCCGTCCGTAAGCTCGATCGCAAGTAAGCGAAACGCGACAAACTCGTGCGCATACGGCGTCCCGGTTTCGACTGGGGCGCCGTTTTTTTGTCCCACTCGAACCTCGGAGCCGCGCTTCACGCGTTCCACACCGTTCACCGAGTTGTTGTAGCCTTTTGCCGAAGCGTGGAATATACTTTCATTAACACGTTGCTTCGTGAAAGGAACATTCATGATTTACACGCTTACTGCAAATCCCGCTATTGACTACAACATCTCCTGCGATGGCCTGTCCGCCAACACCGTTACCCGCACCCGTAACGCTGTCTACACCCCCAACGGCAAGGGTCTCAACGTTTCGTTTACGCTCGACCACTACGGCGTCGACACCACGATCCTGGGCTTCTTCGCCGGCTTCTCGGGCGAGTTCATCGTTAAGGGCGCCGAGGCCCTGGGCGTGCCCGTCAAGCCCGTGTGGACTGACGGCATCACGCGTGTCAACGTGTTCCTCAACGCCGGTCCCGACACCGAGTACAACATGGTCAATGCCGGTGCCGCCATCAACGCTGCCAACGAGCAGGAGATGTTTGAGCTCATCGATTCACTCGACGACATGGCCTGCCTGGTCATTAGCGGCTCGCTGCCCCCCAACACCTCTGAGGGCTTCCTGGCCGAGGTCCTGCGTCGCGTGAAGGCGAAAGGCGCCAAGTTCGTGCTCGATATCTCGAGCCATCAGTTGGCCGACCTCATTGCTATGGAGCCGCTCCTCATTAAGCCTAACGACGACGAGCTGCTCGACATCTTTGGCATTAAGGTGAGCGGTGGCGACGACGAGTCCGTCAAGGGCGCCATGGCCGAGCTGCACGCCAAGGGCGCTAAGAATGTACTGCTGACGCTCGGCGGCGACGGCGCGTACTTCTCCAACGGCGAGCACATCTGGTTTGCCAACCGTACCTTTGAGGTCAAGCTGCTGTCGACCGTTTGCGCCGGTGACTCTTCGCTGGCCGCCTTCCTGTCCGTGTGGCACGACGCCCCGGAGCGCGTCGAGGACGCCCTGCGTCTCTCGATGGCCACCGGCGCCAACGTGGTCGAGTGTCCCGGTCTGGGCGACTTCGCCAAGGTCGATGAGTATCAGAAGGGTATTGCAATCCGTCAGGTTTGCTAGTTCCGGCACCTTGCCTGAATAGTTCAATGATTTCGCATCCGTCTTAGACCAGGACGGATGCGTTTTTGTTTATCGGACTTGCGTGTGCAGTGGAGGCTGTTTCTTGCTAGACTTCTTGCAGACGCAATCGATAGCCAATTTGATAGTCGCTGGAGGCCATAGGCATGTGCAATGTTTCGCTCAACGGTACGCAGCCGACCGATGCCTCTATCCGTGTCCTGCGTGCGCTTGAGGCAGCAGGTCTTGAGGCTTGGTACGTGGGTGGTTGGGTACGTGATGCGCTGATGGGATGCCCCAGCCACGATGTCGACATGTGTTGCAGCGGCCTGTGGCAGGAGTCCAAAGAGGCGCTCGAAGCGGCTGATATTGCCGTGGTTGAGTCGGGCATAAAATTTGGCGGCATCACGGCTATTTGCGATGATGAGCGCATTGAGGTCACCACCTACCGCCTAGACGGCTTTTACACCGACGGCCGCCATCCCCAGAGTGTGGAGCGTGCGGCGTCGCTTGAGGACGATCTGGCGCGTCGTGACTTTACCGTTAACGCTATGGCCTGGCATCCCGAGCGTGGTCTTGTCGACCGCTACGATGGTCAGGGCGACCTAGACCGCAAGCTCATCCGCGCCGTTGGAGATCCCAAGCGTCGTTTTAACGAGGACGCGCTTCGCATGCTGCGCGCGGTGCGTTTTGCCTGCCGTCTGGATTTTATGATCGAGCCTAAGACTAAACAGGCGCTTGCCGAGTGCGCGCCGCTGCTCGATGCTGTGGCGCGCGAGCGCGTGGGCATTGAGCTCGAGGGTATCCTTTCGACCGGCCACGGGGGAGACGCCATGCTGCGCTACCCCGAGCTCATCTGCGCCGCCGTGCCCGAGTTGGCAGCGGGTCGCGGGTTTGATCAGCGCAGCGTCTATCATGCGTTTAACGTTTACGAGCATATCGCCCGTGTGCTGACGGTGGCAGGGGAGCTGGCGCTGTGCGACGGCGTCGCGCCCTCGTCGAGCCTTATGTGGGCGGCGTTTTTGCACGACGTTTCCAAACCCGAGTGCTTTACGGTCGATCACGACGGCAGCGGCCACTTCTACGGTCATCCCGAGCTCGGCGCCAAGAAGGCGCGTGTCATCATGGATCGCCTGGCGCTCTCGCACGATTTGGTGCGCGATGTGTGCCTGCTGATCAAATACCATGACAAGCCGCTGCGCCCCGAGCGCTCCTGCCTGCTCAATATGATGCGCGCGCTTTCGGGCGAGGGTGTCGATACGCCGCGTCTGATGGACGAGCTCATGGACCTTAAGCGTGCCGACACGCTCGGCAAGGCGCCCTCGTGCTTCTATTACGTCGAGACGATCGAGGAGATGCGTACGCTCGCCCACGATCTGCTGCAGGCGGGGGAGCCCTATACACTCAAGATGCTTGCCATCAATGGTGGCGATCTGATCCGCGCCGGCGTCAAGCCGGGGCCGGAGCTGGGGCAGCTTCTCAACGCTGCCCTCGACGCCGTGATCGAGGACAACATCCCCAACAACCGCGAAGCCCTCCTGGCTCATCTCAACTTGAACTAGCTAACCAGTTGACCTGCGCGTTCCATAACCTGCCGACAATTTTTTCGGCAATTTGGAATTTCTTCTTGCGCTGATGTTTTTTGTCCCGTAATATATTTCCTCGCAGCACGGCAGTGCAGATGTCATGTGGCCCGTTCGTCTAGCGGTTTAGGACGCCGCCCTCTCAAGGCGGAGATCACCAGTTCGAATCTGGTACGGGCTACCACGCATCTGATACCCGGACTTCCTATGGAAGCCCGGGTTTTTATTTTCAAACAACCGTCTGCAATTCCCGTTTGAACCAGAGCTTTGCGTTCTGCCTATGGCCCTTACGGGTACAATATCCAAGATATTTTGACTGTTAGAAGGAGTCTCATGACGGAGTCCTCTCAGCATACGTCTAAGCCCCAGGTCGAGGTTGAGGCCTCGGGCGGCGATGACAATAAGAGCGCACGCCGCGGCGCAATCTTTATCGGCGTTGTGCTGGTGGGTTATATCGTCTATCTGGTGGTAACCGGGCAGATGGGGCAGTTCTGGGCTGCTATGTCGAGCGTCCAGGCGCCCTGGCTTCTCGCTGCATGCTTCTGCATGTTTCTATACCTCTTTTTTGGTATCGTGGCGTACGCGATTGCCGTTTGGCTCGACCCCAATTCGCCCGTCGGTATCCGCGACCTCATTTCGGTCGAGGCGAGTGGCATCTTCTTTGGTAATCTGACACCCATGATGATGGGCTCTACGCCTGCCCAGATCTACCGCATGACCAAAGCGGGCCAAAATGTCGGCGAGGCCGGCGCCACGCAGTTCACGCGTTTTATCGTGTATCAGTTTGGCCTTGTTGCCTGGGGCGCTATCCTATTGCTTGCTCGCATGCCGTTTTTTGCCGAGCGCTATGGCGACATGACGCTGCTGTGCGTCTTTAGTTTTGGCGGCCACTGCTGCATCTTGCTTGGTATCTTCGCCGTCGCGCTCATGCCTAAGACCGTCACGCGCGTCGCCCATTGCATCATCAATTGGCTCGAGCGCATAGGTGTCTCGGCCACTAAGATCGAGGGATGGCGCACGTTTGTCGACGGCGAGATCTACTCCTTCTCCGAGAAGTTCAAGCTTTCAGCCGGCCACTTTTCGTCCATGCTGCTCACGGTGGTCATCACCATGTTGCAGCTCGCGTTTTTCTACCTCGTGCCGTATTTCCTGATGCTTGCCTTTGGCCACCACGAAGTCGACTTTTTCTCGGTCATGGCCGCGAGCGCCTTTGTTCAGCTCCTGAGCTCTGCTGTTCCCCTGCCCGGTGGCACCGGCGGTGCCGAGGGTGGCTTCGCGCTGTTCCTGGGTCATTTCTTTGGGTCGGCGTCGACCGCCGGTTATCTGCTGTGGCGCCTCATTACGTTTATCGCGCCGACGATTTTGGCCGCGCCCCTGCTGGGTCTTAAGAGCGCTCACAACGAGAGTATCCACGCACGCTGGGATCGCGCGATGCGCAAGCTCGGACGATCGCCTCAGACGTCCTCTAAGCCTGCAAAGCCCCATCCTGTGAATGCGGTTACCGTGGATCCCAATCAGCATGCTCAGAAGGCTTCTGGGGCCGCCAAACCGTCGCATAAGGCCTATGTGCGCCAGACAGGTGACGGCATCCGTGTGTCCCCGGCTGCTTTGAACAAAAAGAAGCTCCCTAAGGCGTAACAGTTGGTCGTGCGTTCTTCATGTTGCCGGGCTTTTTTGCGCCGGATGGGGGATAATCCTCTTACGTAGATTAACTCTCATCTGTTGATGAATGCTCACATTCCGAGGGGACACGTCCATGGACACCAGCAAACCGCGCCTCGACCGCCGCATCGTTCGCAGCCGCAATGCCATCCTTTCTGCGTTTGAGCGCCTGCTGATGGATAAACCGCTTGCCGATATTACCGTGAGTGCCATCGCGCGTGAGGCAAATGTCGATCGTAAGACCTTCTACGTGCACTTTGGTACGGTTGATGGCTTGCTCGATGCCATTGCCGTCGATGTGGTGGAGATGATTGTCGACTCGGTCGAGAAAACGCTTGCTTCCATGGACGGTGACACCAACGAGCGCGCCCTGGGCGCGGCGGCGACCTTCTTTAAAACCGTTAACGAGGCACTGTGCAACAACCTGGTGCTCAATCGTCAGCTGATCGAGAACATTCCGCTCGATGATTTTATGGCTCGTCTTCGTACGCCGCTCGAGCACGAGATTGCCGAGCGCGATCTGCTGCCCCACGGTCTCAAGGACGAGATGTTCGATTACTATCTGGCGTTTTTGCTGTCCGGTATTATCGGTATCTATCGCACGTGGGCGCTGTCTGATGGTTCGGTTCCTATCGAGCGTGTCTCGGAGGTCGCCAACGACCTGACTCTCAATGGCCTGTCGAGTCTGGAATCTCGCTTGGATTAGGCGCAGGCTCGAGTTCGTGAGGCGCTTGTCGGGGTGCAGCCCGATCGACCAGGCGACGAGCATCCCGCCGAAGCAGTCGATGACCGGGCTCAGGTAGACCTTCTCGCCGCCCGGGAGTCTGAACTCGGTGATGTCGGTGAGCCACAGCAGGTTGGGCTCGTCGGCGTGGAAATTCCTGTTCACGAGGTTCTCCGGCGCCTTGGAGACCTCGCCGGCGTAGGAGCAGTAGCCTGAGGATCCTTAAATGAAAGTTCAGTTTATCCTTCCCACTCCAATTGGGAATCCTCCGATGCGCCTTTGCACGCTCGCATGACCTCGATACCGTGCGAGCGTGCGAACTTGACGAGCTCTGCGTTGCGGGCGTTTATGGTGCCGAAGGCGACGGGGCACACGATAAGGCGCGCGCAGTGGACGAGGAGCTCTTTGGCGCGGGCTATTGTTTTATCCCCGATCGGCTCGAAGGCGCGCTCGACCACGCATTCCGCCGCCAAGTCGCGCGCGAGCTCGCAGTCGATGTCCCCTTCGTGCAGAACGCCCGCGTAGAACGACTTGCCCTGCCGGATAAGCTGGCGAAACACAGCCGACCCCGTACCTGCGCCGGCGATGACGAACGTGTGCGCATCGCCGTGCGGGCGCCCAATTTCCACGCTGCCGAAGCGCTCGTTGAAGGTGCCATGCTGAAGGCCGTAGAGCTCGCCAATCGTCTCGCGCGTGAATATGTCCTCGGGTACGCCGGCGCGGAAGACCCGGTCGTCCTTCACGCAAATCACCTTGTCGGCGCTTTTCTGCGCGAGCTCGAGTTCGTGGATGGACATGATGACAGCCACATTCCGCGATTTCGCAAGGTGGCGAAGAATTCGCAGCAGGTCGATCTGGTAGCGGATATCGAGATACGACGTGGGCTCGTCGAGCACGAGCACACGCGGATCCTGCGCGATGGCGCGTGCGAGCATGACGCGCTGGCGTTGCCCGTCGCTTATCTGCATGAAGTCGCGCTCGGCGAGCTCTTCCACATGTGCGGTTTTCATAGCCTCGTCGACCCGACTATGGTCGTCGGGCGAGAGTGTACCCATTCGTCCGGTGTAGGGATGCCTTCCCGCCTCTACGATATCGCGGCAGGTGAGGAGCTCGGTCCGGGGGCGATCTGTCAGCATAACGGCAAGGTTCCTTGCGAACTCCGCCGTCTTCCATCGGGAAATCTCTCGCCCGTCGAGCTCGACCGCGCCGGCAAGCGGTGCTAGATGGCGTGTGATGGTTTTCAAGATGGTCGACTTGCCCGAGCCGTTCGGCCCGATGAGCGCCACGACGTCGCCCGCGCGAACCTCCAGATCGACGCCTTCGACTACAACCTTCTTGTCGTAGCCCGCCGACAGGTCGCTTATGCGGAAAAGCGGCGCTCCGTCAGCCTGCGTTTCGACCGGGGTTTCGAGGTTCGACTCCGCTCGGAGGAGGCGTTCCGCGCGCAGTTCCGCACGAGCCGAAAGTGCCTTCTGGCGCTTTCGTGTGAGCTCAGGACTGTCTAAGCATGGAATGTCCCCTCTGAGCATTTTGGGCCGCGGCACGAATTCCCCCATCTACCTCACCCGCTTCTTCAACATGAGCGCGATAACCACCGGCGCGCCGAAGATGGCGGTGACTGCGCTGATGGAAAGCTCGACGGGAGAGAACAGCGTGCGCGCGATCAAATCGCAGCCCGCGCAGAAGATGGCGCCTCCCAAGAAGCACGCAGGAATCACGCGGATGGGCTTCGACGACTTTAGCGCCGACTTCACGAGATGCGGAACCGCGATGCCTACGAACGACACCGGACCAGCGAACGCGGTCACGCAGGCGGAGAGCATGCTCGCTAGAAGGACGAGCACCACGCGGAAGCGTGCGACGTTCACGCCGACGCTTTTCGCGTAGGCTTCTCCCAGCTGGAAGGCGGAAAGGGGCTTCGATATCGCGAATACGCATGCGCTCACGGTGATCACCACGACCGCGATGACCGCCACGTCGTCCCAGCTCGAACCCGAGAAGCTACCCAAAGACCAGTTGTGCAGGTTCACGATGGACTGGTCGTCGGCGAAGGCGATGAGGAAGTTCGTCGCCGCCGAGCAGATGTATCCCACCATGACACCCGCCACGATGAGCATGGCCATGGAACTTATGCGCCGTGCGATGAGGAGCACGAAGCCGATGGTGATAAGCGAGCCCAGAAACGCTGCGGCCACCATGGCCGGCGAGGACATGGCCTGGTTCGCGCCCAGAAGTACGATCATCGTAAGCGCGACGACGAACTTTGCGCCCGAGGAGACGCCCAAGATGAACGGGTCGGCGATGGGGTTGTTGAAAAACGTCTGCAGCAGGAACCCGGAGAGCGAAAGTGCCCCGCCGAGAAGCACGGCTGAAAGCACGCGCGGCAGGCGAATCTCCCAGATGACTTGGCTTTCCATGGAATTGGCCGCGCCGCCCGAAAGGATGCCGGGGATGTGGTCTGCGGGCACGAGCACGCTCCCGATGCACAGGTTGGCCCCGACGAGCACGATGAGGGCAACAGCGAGCAGCGCCGTCACGACGCGACACCGCGCGGCGCGCCCCGATTCGTCGTATGCCATGGAAATCCGGCTTCTCATGGCGCTAGCCGAGCTTCCTCAGATAATGGAAGTCGCTCGCGTCATCGCCGGTGAACGCCCCGTGCAGCTCGTCGATAATGTCGGCGGTGGAAGTCATCTGCTGGTACATGTCGGCGCTTGTGACCCAGACGTTGCCGTTCTTCACGGCTTTGAACTGCGACAATAGCGCGTTTTTGCCTACGAAGTCGTTCAAGGTGGCAACCGATTCGTCGATGGTGCCGTTGTAGACGATGATGTCGGCATCCTTCGCCGTCGCGTAGAAGCGCTCCATTTCGAGCGTTACTGACGAACCTGACGTCGACGCCGTCTGCGCGTCATCGAGCGCATAGCTGCCGCCTGCAAGCTCGATCATCTGCGCCACGTAGTCGCCCGCCCGCCGCGTGACGGCGGCCCCGTTCGAGTTAATGTAGAAATACGCCACGGTTTTACCTGACGACGCGAGCCCCGACGTTTGCTCGACGCGGGCCTTCTGCTCGTTGAACAGGCGCGCGGCCTCGTCTTCCTTGTCGAATAGGACGCCGAAAAGCTTAATCCACTCGACGCGCCCGAGTGCTTCGGGCTCGCTCGACGACTGTTCGGTGAGCACGACGAGTCCGAGCTTCTGCAGCTTTTCCTTCACATCGGGCGTGTGGTTGATCATGGTGTTCTCGATGGCGAGCGTGCAGCCCGAGGCCGATATTCGCTCGTAGTCGGGCGTGCTGTACTTGCCGCCGTAGGCGATCGCCCCACTTTCGAGTGCGCTTTTGAAGCCCGCGACCGAGCAATCGTCGGCCTTCGTGCCCGACATGATGATATTGTCGTTCGCATCGAGCGCGTCGACCAGGCACATCGTCGCCGACGACACGAGGTACACCTTGTCGGCGGGGCGCCTTATGACCGCGATGTCGGAGCTCAACCCATCAGGTACGTTCGCATCTTGCGGCACCACGAGGAAACGTTCCCCATTCGAAACGCAGATAAGCCGCAGACCGCCTTCGAACTCGTCGACAGTGAAGTGCTCGGCGTATTCAAGGTGAAGCGCCCCCGTCGGCTCCCAGCCACAGCCCAAATCGGCGTTGTGGAAGTCGGCCGCGGCGCTTGAAGCCGTTCCCGCAGGGGAGCCGCCGCTTGCTTCGTCGCCCGATTTCTCCTTCATGGTGGATGAGTCGAAGTGGATCGTGTAGTCGATGGTGTGCGGCGTCGACATGGCGACGGTCTCGGCCGACACGGCGATGTCCTCGTCGAGCGTGACGGGTATCTCGAACGTGGAGTTTCCGCCGTCGTTTACGGGCGCGTAGTCCACGCCGTCGACGGTCATCTTGTCGTAGTTCGAACTCGACCAGGTGATGGTCGCGGTGTAGGTGTCACCATCCTTCACAATTGTGGTGGGCGAGGCGATGCTTGCGCGCCCTGACCCGCCGGAAAGCGAAACACTCACAGTGTATTCCTGAGAGCCCGCCGTGCCACCGGTCGCGTTCGGGCTCGCACTGCACCCCGCGAAGGGAAGCGCGAGCAGGGCGACGAGAACGCAGGCGATCGCGCGCGCCACGATGCCATGGCGCTTCCTGTTTTCCCCCTTGGGAAGAATCGACCGCATGGCGTTACTTCAGTGCGTCGGCGCGCAGATCGACGCCGGCGGATTCGAACACAAGCGTGCGGTCGTACCACTGCTCTTTTCTAATACTCCACGCGGCACAGGCGGTGTCCTCGTCGAGCGCATCAACGGGCACGTCGTAGGTGTACTTGCCTTCCGCGTTTTCCACATAGGGGATGAAGTCGGCCTCGCTCGCGGCGGCAGCCTCGTCGCCCGTGCCCATGAAGAGCTTGCCGTAGCCCGTGCCGGAAAGCGTCATCACGCAGTGCATGGAGCCGTTTTCCACGATGAGCTGGGCGTCCACAATTCTGAACATGTTCGAGCTGGAATCTACGGTGATCGGATAGGTGCCGTCGGCCACCTTGTCGGCGGTGATGGGGGAAGCGCTTGCGCCCTCGGTCGCATCGGCCGCCTGCTCGGTCTTTTCCTGGGAATCGGCATCGCTTGCCTTTGCGCTGTCGATTGAATTTCCGCCGCAGCCGGCGAGCGAGAACGCGAAAAGCGCCGCCGACAGGGCGAAGACGAGGGTTTTCTTCAACATGGAGGGGTTCCTTTCAATCGCTTCGACCGCCCGCGCCGTGCGGTGGTCGGGCGGGATGCGAATGCAACGGGCATGCGTCGTCGTCGGGGAAAGGCGCATGCCCGTTGCACGGGGACGCGACCGGCGCCCCCGTGCGCGGCGAGTTTACAGCTTGGCGATGGCGTCGTCCACGTGCGAGACGTAGATGTCGTCGACCGCGACGTTCTGTCCCAGACCCTGGAGCAGGCACGTCACTTCGAAGCCGGCGGCCACGAACTTCGCAGCCCAGCTGTCGGGGTCGGTCTCGTCTGCCATGTCGTTGTTCGCGTGGTCGCCCGCGACCACCATGAACGGCGCGAGCACGGCCTTCTTGTAGCCTGCGGCGCTCGCGGCGGCGATAACATCCTCGCAGGTCGGTTCAGCCTCGACGGTGCCGACGAAGAACTGCGTCAAGCCCTCGTTCTTGAACACTTCCTGCATCTTGGCATAGTCGGCGTTGGAATCGGCTTCGGTGCCGTGGCCCATGAGGCACAGCGCCGTCTTGCCGTCGTCGAAGGACGCCATGTTCTCCTTAATGGCTGCGGCCACCTTCTTGTAGTCATCGTCGGAGGTGAGCAGCGGGTCGCCGAGCGAGATTTTGTCGAACTTGTCGGCGTACTTGTCGAGCTCGTCTTTCACGTCGGTGTATTCCAGGCCACCCATGAGATGCGTCGGCTGTACGACGATTTCCTTCACGCCGTCTTCCACGCAGCGGTCGAGCGCCTCGGTCATGTTGTCGATCGTGATGCCGTCGCGCTTCTTCAGCTTGTCGATGATGATCTGCGCGGTGAAGGCGCGGCGGATGTCGTAGTCCTGCCAGTACTTCTCGCGGATAGCGTCTTCGATGGCGCCGATGGTTATGTGGCGCGAGTCGTTGTAGCTCGTGCCGAAGCTCGTGACGAGGATGACCGGCTTCACGGCCTTCTCCTTTTCACTCGATTTCTCGGAACTCGCGGAGGTGTTGGAGCAGCCCGCGAGCGCGACTCCGGCGAGCGCGACGGCTCCGGTTGCTGCTGCGCCCATGAAGCCGCGGCGTGACATCTGGTCGGACATGGTTTTTCCTTTCCTCGGTTTGCCGGTCCCCCGGCGACAGTTGCTTGTCGGCACAAGCGAAAGAAAAGCGCACCCCTCGGGGTTCACAAGGAGCTAACGCCACGGCGATGCCGTGAGGAAAAGGCGAAGCAGTCTGGCTTGGGGCGCGAGGCGGTTCGCCCGCGCGTCCTATACAGTAATGTCCCTTGCCCAGGATTCCCACCTGGTTCCCTCCGCAAGCCAGCGCGGGCTGTGCGGGCGCCGCGCCGGTCATTTCCTTTTATCCGATTGTCATATGCTCGTTGCCGAAACTTTTACTATGATAGTGGGCACTTGTGAACGTGTCAAAGCCAGGGCGGGCGGCATTGCGCCTCCTGCCTGCGTATTTGCGCCGATTGCCGCCGCAGGCGCCGTGTTTTGCCCGCTGCGCGAATGGCGGCGTAAACGGTTGCGATGAGAAACGGGAAGGGAAGGCTCGGATGATTCATATCGTTGGCGCAGGCTCGGGCGCCGCCGACCTTATCACGCTGCGCGGGGCGCGCCTTCTGCGTGCGGCCGACGTGGTCGTTTGGGCGGGAAGCCTTGTGAATCCCGAGCTGCTCGCTGAGTGCAAGGAATCCTGCATCGTCTACGACAGCGCGCACATGACCTTGGAGGAAGTGCTCGACGTGATGTGCGCGGCAGATGCGCGGGGCGAGGAAGTGGTGCGCCTGCACACGGGCGACCCGTGCCTGTACGGCGCCATCCAGGAGCAGATGGACGCGCTCGACGCGCGCGGCGTGGACTACGAGGTGGTGCCCGGCGTGTCGAGCTTTTGCGGTGCCGCGGCGGCGCTTCGCCAGGAATACACGCTGCCGGGAATCAGCCAGTCGGTCGTGATCACGCGGCTTTCCGGACGTACCCCCATGCCCGCGGGCGAGGGCATGCGCACCATGGCGGAAAGCGGCTCGACTATGGTTATCTTCCTGAGCTCGGGTATGCTCGCCGAGCTTTCCGCCGAGCTTTTGGCCGCGGGCCGCAGCTCCGACGAGCCGGCGGCGCTCGTGTACAAGGCGACCTGGCCTGAGGAGCGCGTGGTGCGCTGCACAGTGGGCACGCTCGCCGATGCGGGCGCGCGAGAGGGCATCGACCGCACGGCGCTCGTGGTGGTGGGCCGCGTGCTCGGAGCTCGCGGCGGGCTTGCGCACGACGGCGTGCAAGCGGAGTCGTACGAGCGCAGCAAGCTTTACGACCCTTCGTTTGCCACGGGGTATCGGAAGGCGAGCAGCTAGCGTGGCCTTCGAGCACTACATATATACCGGGACGACCCGCCTGCGCTGCGGCTACACGACGGGGAGCTGTGCCGCGCTCGCGGCGAAGGCCGCCTGCGAGATGCTCTTGTCACGAAAGCCCGCCGGCCGCGTGTCGATCGTCACGCCCGGCGGGCTGCCCGTCGAGACGGACGTGGTCGACGCATGCATCGGCGAGGGGTGCGCCCAGTGCGCCGTGCGAAAGGACGCAGGCGACGATGCCGATGTGACCGACGGCGTGCTCGTGTACGCGCGCGTGGAACATGCGGGGTCGAGCACGGGTGCTGCGGGCAGCAAGGGCGTGCCCGCGCGCGAATCGGAAGTTTCCGTCGATGGCGGCGTGGGCGTGGGGCGCGTGACGTTGCCCGGGCTCGAGCAGCCGGTGGGGGCGGCCGCCATCAACGCGACGCCGCGCGCGATGATCACTTCGGCGGTGCGCGAGGTGTGCGCCGCGCACGGCTTTTCTGGAAATATCGCTGTGACGATTTCGGTACCCGAGGGCGTTGCCCTTGCCGAAAAGACCTTCAACCCGCACCTGGGGATAGAGGACGGCATCTCCATCCTGGGCACGACGGGCATCGTCGAGCCGCGCAGCCTCGCTGCCTTGCGCGACAGCATCGAGCTCGAGATCCGGCAGCATGCGGCTATGGGGCGGCGCGGAGTCGTGCTCACGCCCGGCAACTACGGCGCGCAGTTCATCTCGGGGCATTTCCATCTAAACGGTGCGCCGGTGGTCTTCATTTCCAACTTTGTGGGCGATGCAATTGATTGCTGCGTTCGCGAGGGATTTACTAATGTCCTTCTTGTGGGACACATCGGCAAGCTGGTGAAGGTCGCGGGCAGCATCATGGACACCCATTCGCGTACCGCCGACTGCCGCGCGGAGATTCTGGCCGCCCACGCGGCCTTGGCCGGCGCGGGCACGAAGACTGTGCGCGAGATCATGTCGTCGGTCACGACCACGGCGGCGCTCGAGGTAATCGAGGCCGCCGGCGTGGGGGACGCTGCGCGCGCCTCGCTCGCTGTGGCAATCGAGGACAGGTTGCGCCGCCGCGCGGCGGGCGGATGCGACATCGCCGCGGTCGTGTTCGACGCCGAGCGCTGCGAGCTTTTCCGCACGTCGGGCGCCGATGCAGTTATCGGGGAATTGGGGGCGACGTATGAGTAAAGGCGTGCTGTACGGCGTGGGCACGGGGCCTGGCGACCCCGAGCTGCTCACGATCAAGGCCGTCCGCACAATCGAATCGTGTCCGGTCATCGCCGCACCGCAGACGGCGGACGGGGCCATGGTCGCGCTCGACATCGTGCGCGGCGCCGTCGACCTTACAGGCAAGACGGTGATCCCCGTGCGATTCTCGATGACGCGCGACGTCGAGCGCCGCGCGGCCGAGCATGCCTCGCTTGTTCGCGAGCTTGTCGCGCACCTGGATGCGGTCCGCGACGTCGCGCTGCTGAACCTGGGGGACCCGAGCATCTACGCCACCTTCCAGCGCATAGCGCCCGACGTGCGCGCCCGCGGGTTCGAGGCGCGCGCCATTCCCGGCGTGCCGAGCTTCTGCGCGGTCGCCGCGGCGCTCGAGCGCGACCTCACGTCCGAGATGTCGTCGCCCCTGCACATCGTGCCCGGCGGCTACGACGACGTGCGCCGCGCAATCGGCTGGCCGGGGACGAAGGTGGTCATGAAGGCGCGCCGCTCGCTTGCGGACACGAAGTGCATCCTTCGCGAGGAGGGCGCCTTCGACGGTGCCGAGCTCGTAGAGGACTGTGGGCTTCCGGGCGAGCGCGTGTACCGCTCGGTCGACGATGTGCCCGATCGGGGCAGCTACTTCTCGACGATGGTGGTGCGCTAGATGAGGGTTTCCTGCATAGCGTTCACTGAGAGGGGATATGCGTTGGCGGAGCGCACCGCACGCGCGCTTTCCGATTGCGCGCAGACAGGTGAAGATGACCCTGGCTGGGACGTTCCCGTTTCGCGCGGGTTCGGCGAGGGGAAGGCCGACCTGCGCGCATGGACGGCGCTCGCGTGGGAAGCGTCGGACGCGCTTCTGTTCGTGGGCGCGGCGGGCATCGCCGTGCGGGCGATCGCGCCGCATGTCGCCTCGAAGGCAAGCGATTCCGCGGTTGTGGTGATCGACGAGGCGGGGCGCTTTGCCGTCCCGCTTTTGTCGGGGCATTTGGGCGGTGCGAACGAGCTTGCGCAAACTGTGGCACGCGCGGCAGGGGCCATCCCCGTCATCACCACGGCGACCGACGTCCGCGGCGTGTGGGCGGTGGATACGTGGGCGCGCTGTGCGGGGCTCGCCGTTTCGAATCCCGAGGCCATCAAGCGAGTGTCGGCGCGGCTGCTTTCGGGCGGGCGCGTGGCGCTCTATTCCGACATGCCGATTTCGGGACAGCCGCCTGAGGGGGTTGACATTGCGTCCGACCGCGCTCGGGCCGATATCGTCGTGTCGCCGTTCGCTGGCGCGAATGCAGGTGCGTCCGTTCGCGCAGCGGAGACGACGGGCGATGTCGTGCCCGCCGGTGAGACGGGGAAGCCGGCGGGCGTGCGGGCGCAGGCGCCTGCGCCCGAGCCGCTTCGCCTTGTCGTGCCCTGCATCGTTGCGGGCATAGGGTGCCGTCGCGGTGCGTGCGCCGAAGCGATCGGGGAGGCGTTTCTTCTCGCGTGCGGGCAGGCGGGTATCTCGCCTTCGGCCGTGCGCAAGGCGGCGACGATCGACGTGAAGGCGCACGAGGAGGGTCTGCTCGCCTTCTGCCGCGCGCGCAAGATTCCGCTTGCGACGTATTCCGTTGAGGAGTTGTCGCAGGTCGAAGGCAGCGTTTCACCATCTGATTTCGTGCGCGCGACGGTGGGGGTCGACAACGTGTGCGAGCGCGCGGCGCTTGCGGACGGGGGCAAACTTATCTTCCCGAAGCTCGCTCACGGCGGCGTGACCGTCGCGTTTTCCAAGGTAACTATCGAACTTTCGTTTAAGGAGCGGTGATGGGAAAGCTCTTCGTGGTGGGGATCGGCCCGGGCGGCCCCGACGGCATGACGATTGCGGCTCGGCGCGCGCTCGAGGCGGCCGACATCGTTGTGGGGTACACGAAATACGTGGAGCTCGCGCTCGCCGCCGTGCCCGACGCGGCGCATCTCGCGACGCCGATGATGCACGAGGTCGAACGGTGCCGCCTGGCGCTTTCGCGCGCGCAGAGCGGAGAAGCCGTGACGCTTGTGTGCAGCGGTGACGCGGGCGTGTACGGCATGGCGAGCCCCGTGCTGGAGCTTGCGGAGGACTACCCCGATGTAGACGTGGAAGTTATCGCCGGGGCCACCGCGGCTCAGAGCGGGTCGGCGGTGCTCGGCGCCCCGCTTGCCCACGACTTCGCGGTCGTGTCGCTCTCCGACCTGCTCACGCCGTGGGAGGTCATCGAGCGCAGGCTCGCCGCCGTGGCGAGCGCCGACTTCTGCATCTGTTTGTACAACCCGCGCAGCAGAAAGCGCGCCGACAGGCTCTCGCGCGCGGCGAAGATTATGCTCGAATGGAAGGCCCCCGACACGCTCTGCGGCTGGGTACGCAACATCGGGCGCGAGGGGCAGCAGTCGGGCATGTGCAGGCTCTCCGAGCTGGGGGAGTTCGACGCCGACATGTTCACCACCGTGTTCGTCGGCAACGCGGACACGAAGCGCGTAGGCGGCCGTATGGTCACGCCGCGCGGGTATCGGGAGATTCCATGCGAAAGGTAACGATCATCGGGGCGGGGCCCGGAAACCCCGACTTGCTCTCGCGCGCGGCGCTCGACGCGATCGACATCGCCGACGTGGTCATCGGCGCTCATCGCGTGCTTGTCGGCATCGACGTGCCGCCCGACGTGGTGAGATGCGAGCTCGTGAAGACGGCGGACATCGTCGCCGCTCTCACCGATGCGGCGTCGTGGCAGCGCGCCGTGGTCGTGATGACGGGCGATGTGGGGCTGTTCAGCGGCGCGCGCCGCCTGGTGGAGGCGCTCTCCGGCGACGCGCGGGTGGACGTGCGCGTCATTCCCGGCATAAGCTCAGCGTCGTATCTCGCCGCGCGCCTCGCGCGTCCATGGCAGGATTGGCGCTTCGCGAGCGCTCACGGCGTGGCGTGCGACATCTTGGCCGAGGCCGAGCGCGCAGGTGAGCTCTTCCTCGCCACGTCGGGCGGGGAAGACCCCTCGCGGCTTTCGGGCGAGCTTGTGCAGGCGGGCTTCGGGGACGCGCGCGTGACGGTGGCCGAGCGCCTGTCGTACCCCGACGAGCGCATCACCTGCGCGACCGCAAGTGAAATCGCAGGTCAGACGTTCGACGACTTGAACGTGATGCTTATCGAGTTCGCAGGCTGCGCCGGGTCGCCTGCGGGCTCTAGCGCAGCCTCCGAGGCGCCGGCCGGCGCGTCTGCGCCCGCGGCGGCTTCTTTCGCGGCGGACTCTGCGGGCGCATTCCGCGCCGCGAGCTCCCGCTGGCCGTACGCTTCCTCGGGCATTCCCGACGAGCTCTTCATCCGCGGCGACGTTCCCATGACCAAGCAGGAGGTGCGCGCCGTCGCGCTCGCGAAGCTGCGCCTTACCGCGACCGACACCGTGTGGGACGTCGGCGCCGGCACGGGGAGCGTGTCGATTGAGGCGGCGCTCGTCGCGCGAGCGGGGTCGGTATGGGCGGTCGAGCGGAACGCGGCCGGCGTGCGGCTCATCCGAGAGAACGCGGATGCATTCAGGTGCGGCAACGTGCATGCGGTCCCCGGTGTCGCCCCCGAAGCGCTTGCGAAACTGCCCGTCCCCGACGCCGTGTTCGTCGGCGGGAGCGCGGGCGAGCTTCCCTCCATCGTGGAGGCGGCGCTCGAGAAGAACTCGCAGGTTCGCCTGTGCGTGCCATGCGTCACCGTTGAGACGCTCACCGAGGCGTGCGCGCTCCTCTCGGGTTCGCGCTTTAAGGGGTTCGAGGCGTGCCAGGTGTCGGCCGCCCGCGCTGAGGCTGTAGGCTCGCACCATCTTATGAAGGCGCAAAACCCCGTGTTCCTCGTCAGCGCGCGTGGTGCGGGCGCGGATGCCGAGGAGCTTGCCGAAGTCGGCGCGCTTGCTGAGTCGCCTGTCGGGGAGGACCTCTCTGTCGAGGGGAAACCATCCGTTGAGGTGGTCTCGCTTGCTAACTGCAACGACGCAGGTGGGGAAGGCGGTGCCCGGTGAGCACGTCCATCCCGCGCTTCATGGTCGCTGCGCCCTCGAGCGGGAGCGGCAAGACGGTCGTCACGTGCGCGCTCCTGCGCGCGCTCGCGCGTCGCGGCCTTGCATGCGCGGCCTTCAAATGCGGCCCCGACTACATTGACCCGCTCTTTCACCGCCGCGTCGTGGGTGCGCGCTCGGGCAACTTAGATGGCTTCTTCACCGACGCCCCGACGCTGCGCGCCCTGCTCGCACGCGGCGCCGCGGGTGCGGATGTCGCGGTGCTCGAGGGGGTCATGGGCTTCTACGACGGCATGGCGCCCGGCGTGGCCGACGCGAGCAGCTACCAGGTTGCGCGCGACACGGAAACGCCGGTCGTTTTAGTGGTGAACGGGCGCGGGGCGTCTTTATCGCTCGCCGCCGTAATCCGCGGCATCGCCGAGTTCCTGCCTTGTGCGAACGTGCGCGGCGTCGTGCTGAACAAGACGAGCGCCGCTGCCTGCGCCTACGCGGCGCCTGCGATCGAGAAGCACACGGGCGTCGCGATTTTGGGGAATATCCCCGCCGACGAGGCGTTCTTGCTCGAAAGCCGGCATCTGGGGCTTGTGACCGCCGACGAGGTCGAGCAGCTCTCCGCGCGCATCGACAAGATGGCCGAGCTGGTGGAAAAGAGCGTCGACGTCGACCGCTTGCTTGAAATAGCGGCGACGGCACCCGATATCCGCGAGGAACCTTACCGGTTGGAGCCGATCGTGGGAGCGCGGCCCATCGTCGCCGTCGCGCGTGACGAGGCGTTCTCGTTCTACTACGAGGAGAACCTGCGTGCGCTCGAGGACCTGGGTTGCGAGCTGGCCTTTTTCAGCCCCCTGTGTGATAGCGAGTTGCCCCGGGGGACAAGCGCCCTCTATCTGGGGGGCGGCTACCCGGAGCTCCATGCGCGGCAGCTCTCCGAGAACGCGTCGATGCGCGAGGCGGTGCGGCGCGCGGTGGAATCCGGCATGCCGACGGTCGCCGAATGCGGTGGGTTTCTTTACCTGCAGCGCGAAATCGCCGATAGCGAGGGGCGGCGCTGGCCTGTTGCGGGCGCCCTTGAGGGCGCAAGCGAGAACGGGGGAAGGCTGTCCCATTTCGGGTACGTGGAGCTCACTTCCCAACGCGACGGGCTCTACGGTCCGCGCGGCACACGCATCCGCGCGCACGAGTTCCACTACTGGCAGTCCGCCTGCCCGGGCGGCGACTTCTGGGCGCAGAAGCCCCGGCGCGGCAAGGGCTGGCCGTGCATGACGACCACCCCGTCCCTGGTGGCGGGCTTCCCGCATGTGTACTATCCTGCGAACCCCGACGTTGCGCGCGCGTTCGCGTCTGCCGCAGCGTCGTTCGCAGAGAGGAGACGGCATGGCTGAAGCAACCGAAACCGCGCTTGCCTGCATCCGCGAGGAAGTCGAGCGCGCGTTCTCGTCGGCGCCGGGCGCCGTGCTCGAAGCCGCGCTCTCCCGGATCGCGCCCGCAGACGAGTGCGCCCGCGCCGCCGCGTACGCCACGTGGGATTCCATCGCGCACCCCTTGGGGGGATTGGGCGACTTTGAAGACGCCGTCGCGTGTATCGCCGCAGCTCAGGGGAGTGCCGAGGTGGCCGAGTTTCCCCGTGCGCTCGCGGTATTCTTCTCCGACAACGGGGTCGTTGCCGAAGGCGTGTCGCAAAGCGGGCAAGACGTGACGCGAGCCGTCGCGCGCAACATGTGCGAGGGGGCTGCGAGCGCCTGCCGCATGGCGGCGTTCGCGGGTGCCGAGGTCGTGCCCGTCGACGTGGGTATGGCCCGGGGCATAGAAGACGCGCGCATGGTGCGCGCGAACGTGCGGCGGGGGAGCGGCAACATCGCGCACGGCTCCGCTATGTCTCGCGATGGGGCCGTGCGTGCGATCGAGGTCGGAATCGCCGTCGCGTGCGGGCTTGCCCGCGCCGGCGTGCGCCTTCTCGCCGCGGGCGAGATGGGCATCGGCAACACGACCACCTCGGCGGCGGTTGCCGCAGTGCTCATCCGGGCGGACGCGCGGAGCCTCGTCGGGCGCGGCGCGGGGCTCTCGGATGCCTCGCTCGCGCGCAAGCGCGACGTGGTCGAGCGCGCTATCGACGCGAACTCGCCCGATCCCGCCGACCCGATCGACGTGCTCTCGAAGGTGGGCGGCTTCGACATCGCGGCGATGTGCGGCTTCTACCTAGGGGCCGCGGTCTCGAAGGCGCCGGCGCTCCTCGACGGGGTCATATCCTGCACGGCGGCCCTGTGCGCGGCGCGCCTGTGCCCCAACGCCTTGGGCTACCTCGTGGGCACCCACGCATCAAGCGAACCCGCAAGCCAGGAGCTCCTTCGCGAGCTCGGCATAAAGGCACCCCTCGACGCAGGCATGCACTTGGGCGAGGGCGCGGGCGCCATGGCGTATCTGCCCCTTCTGGATTCGGCGCTGCGCGTGTACCGGGGTGGGAAGACGTTCACGGCGACTGGCATGGCTGCTTACGAGCATTTCGAGGCCGGGAAATGACGGTGACGCTCGTCATCGGCGCCGCCGCGAGCGGCAAGAGCGCCTACGCCGAGTCCCTGTGCCTCGGGCACGACGGCCCCCGCGTGTACCTGGCAACGATGGAGCCCTTCGGGGAAGAGGGCGCCCGCCGCATCGCGCGCCATCGGGCGCTGCGCGAGGGCA
Organism: uncultured Collinsella sp.; assembly: GCA_938039325.1. Classification (GTDB taxonomy): domain Bacteria; phylum Actinomycetota; class Coriobacteriia; order Coriobacteriales; family Coriobacteriaceae; genus Collinsella. The sequence continues at coordinate 56,568 of CALHUX010000047.1, forward strand.
AGGGGTTTTCCACCCTCGAGCGCACGCGTGACGTGGGTGCCGCAGTGCCCGGGCTTCCGCGCGGCTGCACGCTTCTTTTGGAGGACGTGGGCAACCTGGTTGCGAACGAGCTTTTCGCGGAAGGCGGCTTGTCCCCACGTGACCCAGACGCTGCGGCGCGCGAGGTGCTCGGAGGCATCGAACGGCTCGCTCAGGCCGCTGCATATACGGTGGTGGTCACCGTCGACGTGTTCGCCGATGGGATGCGCTACGATGAGGGGACCGAGGCATGGAGGCGCGCGCTCGCGCGCGTGAACGCGGGCGTGGCGGCGCTGGCCGACCACGCAGTCGAAGTGGTATGCGGGATTCCCGTGTGGATGAAAGGTGAAGGACCTACAAGGTGAAGATGGTAGAGGCAATCGGCGCGGCGTTCGGAACGTTCTCGCGCATCCCCGTCCCGAAATCGGCCTGGACCGATTTCGGGTCAACCCATGCACTTGCCGCGTTTCCCCTGGTGGGCCTTGCGGAAGGGTTCCTCATGACGGCGTGGGGACACGTTGCGAACCTGCTCGGCGTGCCCGCGACCATCGTCGCGGCCGTGCTCGTGGCGCTGCCTGTGGCGGTGACGGGAGGCATCCACCTAGACGGGCTCTGCGACACCTCCGATGCGCTTGCAAGTTGGGCCCCGCGCGAGCGAAAGCTCGAGATCATGCACGACCCGCGGGCGGGCGCCTTCGGGGTCATCGGTGTTGTTGTGTACCTTATTCTGCAGTTTTCCCTGTTCACCGCGCTGCCGCTTACGGCGGGGGCGTTCCTCGCGCTTCTGTGCTCGCTCGTGTTCTCCCGCTCGCTTTCGGGGCTCGCCGTTGAATGCTGGCCTGCCGCGCGGGCGGACGGCATGGCCGCGGGGCTCTCGCCTGCGAAGAAGCGCGCGGCGATCGTCGTGCCGCTTTGCGCTTTCGCTGCGGCTTCGGCTGCAGGGATGGTCGCGTGCGTTCAGGCCGTCGGCGCCCTTATGGCGGTGGCGGGGCTTTTGGCGCTCGCGTGGTACCGCCATGTTGCTCTGTCCCGCTTCGGCGGGGTGACGGGGGATTTGGCCGGATGGTTTCTGCAATGGGCCGAGCTCGCGATGCTTGCCATGCTGGTGGTGGGGGGCATGCTCCTATGATGCTCGTGGTAGGTGGCGCGCATTCGGGGAAGAGGACCTTCGTGCGCGAAAATCTCGGGTTCGCGGCGGACGATTTCGTCGACGCGGCGCAGCTTGCGGAGGGCGGCGTGCCCGCGGCTTTTGCCGGCCGCGTCGCATACCGTGCTGAGGAACTCGTACGCGCGCTCGACGCTGACCGGGCGCTCGAGCGGCTGATCGGCTTCGACGCAGTGATTCTGCCCTTGGTCGGCTCGGGGGTCGTCCCCATGAGTGCGGAAGACGCCCAATGGCGCGAGCGCGCGGGGCGCCTGGGATGCGCGCTCGCTGCGCGCGCCGACGTCGTCGTGCGCATGACGTGCGGGATTCCCCAGGTCATCAAAGGAAACCTTGCCGATGCACCTCGAGGGACGCAGGGCGCGGGTGCGCCTTTGGAAGTCGTCTTCGTGCGCCATGGTGCCACGGCGGGCACGGAAGACCATCGCTACAGCGGGGCGGGCACCGACGAGCCCCTGTCGAGTGCGGGCGAGCGCGCTTTGCGCGACCTCGCGTGCGATCGTGACGTGTTCCGTGTTATCACGAGCGGCATGGCCCGCACCGACCAGACGGCGCGCATCCTCTTCCCGAACGCGGAGCTTATGGCGTGCCCCGGTCTGCGCGAGATGGATTTCGGCGACTTCGAGGGGCGAAGCGCCGCCGAGCTTAAAGAGGATGCGCGCTATCGCGCCTGGGTAGACTCCTGGTGTGAGACGCGCTGCCCGCATGGCGAGGGCAAGAGCGATTTCACCCGCCGCGTCATCGCGGCGTTTCGGGAGGCGTGCGAATCGGAGCGCGCCCAGGGGAGTGGGTGCGCCGTCTTCGTCGTTCACGCGGGTACCGTGAAAGCGCTGCTCTCCGAGCTAGCTGTCCCGAAAATGGGATACTTCGACGTGCATACCGAGCCGGGCGGCGCATGGGCCGCCACTTGGGATGGGCGCTGCCTTCGCGACGTTCGCCCCGCTTCGGGGGGCGATGCCCGGTGATGACGATTCTTGCCGTCGCCGCCGGGTTCGCGGCCGACCTTGCCTTCGGCGACCCGCGCTGGCTTCGCCATCCCGTCGTCGCCATGGGGCGCGCGATCACGTGGGCCGAAGGCCGCCTGCGGGGCGCATTCCCGCAAACGTCCGCGGGCACGCGCGCCGCAGGGCTTGTGCTCGCCGTGGCGCTTCCGCTTGCGTGTGGGCTTTTGACCTGGGGAATCCTGCATCTTTGCGGCATGGTTCACTCCGGCTTGCGCTTCGTGGCCGAGGCATGGGCGAGCTATCAGATTCTCGCGGCATGCGAGCTGCGCCGCCAGAGCCTGGCCGTTGCCCGCGCGTTCTCGAAGGGCGGACTTGTCGCGGCGCGCGAAGCCGTCGGGCTCATCGTGGGACGCGACACGTCTGTTCTCGACGAGCAGGGCGTCGCGCGCGCCGCCGTGGAAACGGTGGCGGAGAACGCGAGCGACGGTGTCATCGCGCCGCTTTTCTACCTTATGATCGGGGGTGCGCCCTTGGGCATGGCGTACAAGGCGGCGAACACGCTCGACAGCATGGTGGGCTACAAAAACGAGCGCTACATCGACTTCGGCTGCGCCTCGGCGCGCCTCGACGATGCGGTGAACTGGATTCCCTCGCGCTTATCGGCCCTGCTCATGATCGCCGTGTGCCCGATCGTCGGGCTCGACGCGCGCGGGGCGGCGCGCATCTGGCGCCGCGACAGGCGTCGCCATGCGAGCCCGAACGCGGCGCAGACCGAGTCGGCGTGCGCGGGTGCGCTCGGACTGCGCCTGGCAGGACCCGCGGTGTATTTCGGCAAGCTCGTTGAGAAACCGACGATAGGCGACGCGTCCCGCGAAATCGAGTGGGGCGACATCGCCCGGGCGACAAGGCTCATGCTCGCCGCGTCCGTATGCGCGCTCGTCGTCTTCGGCGCCGCGCGCGCGGCGGTCGTGCTCGCCGTGGGGGCGATGGCATGAGGAAAGACCACGCCGCGCCCCGGGCTGCCGGGGGAATCCTGCGCGCCCGCACGCATGGGGGCAGCGCGCAATCGCTCGGCATCGCTTGCGAAGGGGGTGCCTCCGACCTCATTGACTTCTCGGTGAACGTGAATCCGGCAGGCCCCTCGCCGCGCGCCGTCGCCGCAGCTTGCAAGGCGCTTTCTCGAATCGACGCCTACCCCGATAGGGAAAGCCTCGCCCTCGTTCGCGCCCTAGCGCGCGACCAGGGCATTCCCGAAGATACTATCGTCTGCGGCGCGGGCGCGTCCGACATCATCTGGCGGCTCGCCGCGGCGGTGCGCCCGAAACGCATCGTCGTGTGCGCGCCGACGTTCTCTGAATATGCGGAGGCGGCATCGTACTACGGCGCATGCGTGCAGGAGTTCCCGCTCTCCGAAGCGGACGACTTCGACGTGCCCGCCTCCTTCGCCCGCGCGATCGAGGGGCCGGGAGACGTGGCGTACCTCTGCAATCCGAACAACCCGACGGGGCGCCTCGTCGACCCCCGTGTGATCGATGCCGCGGCTTGCCGCTGCGAGCAGGTGGGCGCGCTGCTCGTCGTGGACGAGTGCTTCCTCGGATTTGCGCCCGACGCCCGCGAAAGGAGCGTGGCCGCACGCGCCGCGTGTTCGCGCCATGTGGCCGTGCTCTCCGCGTTCACCAAGCTCTACGGAATGGCGGGGTTGCGGTTGGGATATCTGATCAGCGGAAACGCCCAACTCATCGAGGGGATTCGCCGGGCGGGGCAGGCGTGGCCCGTCTCTTCGGTCGCCGAGGCCGCGGGTATCGCCGCCCTGGAAGACGTCGAATACGTCTCGCGCACGCGCGATGTATTGGAGGGCGAGCGAGCGTGGCTTTCCCACGAACTCTCCTCGCTCGGGCTTTCCGTTGTGCCGTCGGATGCGAACTTCCTTTTAGTCCGCACGCCGGCGAAAGACATCCCCGAGCGCCTGTATGATCAGGGGGTTTTGGTCCGCACGTGCGACTCGTTTTCGGTACTGTCCCGTTTCTGGTGCCGCGTCGCGGTGCGCACGCGCAAGGAGAACGCCCGGCTTGCGATGGCGTTCGGCCGTGCGCTTCGGGCGGAAGACGCATCGGGCGAAGGCGAACCCGACGAACGGGGCGGCGCTTCTTTCAGCGGCGCTATGGCGGGCGCGGATGGCCGAGGCTTGGCGAAGGAGGTCGATACCCTTGGGTAGGGCCAAGCCCATCATGATCCAGGGCACCATGTCGAACGCGGGGAAGAGCCTGCTCGCGGCGGGGCTGTGCCGCGTGCTTTCGCAGGACGGCCTGCGCGTGACTCCCTTCAAGAGCCAGAACATGGCACTCAACAGCGGCGTCACGGCCGACGGGCTCGAGATGGGGCGCGCCCAGATCATGCAGGCCGAGGCGTGCGGCATCGCGCCCGACGTGCGCATGAACCCCATCCTGCTCAAGCCCGAAAGCGGCCACCGAAGCCAGCTCATCGTGGCCGGCAAGGCGCAGGGAGCCTTCGCTGCGAGGGACTACTTCGCGCGAAAGAAGGCGCTCATGCCGCAGATTTTGGAGGCGTTCGATTCGCTCGCGGAGGAAAACGACGTCATCGTCATCGAGGGCGCCGGCAGCCCCGCCGAAATCAACCTTGCCGAAAATGACATCGTCAACATGGGGCTCGCGCGCGCCGTGTCCTCCCCCGTGCTGCTTGCGGGCGACATCGACCCGGGCGGGGTATTTGCCCAGCTCTACGGCACGGTCGCGCTCCTTGCGCCCGAGGACCGCGCGCTTTTGCGGGGGCTTGTGGTGAACAAGTTCCGCGGCGATGTGGAAATTCTGCGCCCGGGTTTGGCCCCGCTCGAGAAGATGTGCGGAGTTCCCGTCGTGGGTGTCGTGCCGTATCTTACGCTCGACCTTGACGACGAGGACTCGCTCGCGCCGCGCCTATCTGCCCGCGAGGCGCGCGGCGTCATCGACGTCGCCGTCGTGCGCCTTCCGCATTTGTCGAATTTCACCGACTTCGACCCGCTTTCGCGCGTGCCCGGCGTGGGCGTGCGCTACGTTTCCTCGACGACCGATCTGGGCCGACCCGACCTGGTGGTGCTTCCCGGCTCGAAGACTACGCTCGACGACGCGCGCTGGCTTGCGGCTAGCGGCATCGGAGCCTGTGTACGCGCGCTTTCGGGCGCGGGCACGCCGGTGCTCGGCATATGCGGAGGCTACCAGCTTTTGGGAGACGAGCTTTCCGACCCGCACGGCAGGGAAGGCGCTGGCACCGCGCGCGGGCTCGGGCTCATCCCTGCAAGTACAGTGTTCAAGGAGGAAAAGCGCCTCGCCCAGTCGGAGCTGCGCATCACGGGCGCCCAAGGCGCGTTCTCGGCGTGGAACGGCATGACGGCGCGCGGGTACGAGATTCACGACGGCGAAACGACCGTCTCCTGCGCCCCTGCGGGCACGATTGGCGGCAAACCGGAAGGCGCGGCCTGCGGTAACGTGTTCGGAACCTATCTCCACGGCCTGTTCGACGAACCGGGGGTGGCGCTCGCCCTCGCGCGCTCGCTCGCGCGCATGCGCGGCCTGCCCGAGAGCGTCGTGGGTGACGCGGGCGCGGCGTCCGCGGCCGATCACCGTGCGCGTGAGTTCGACCGCCTGGCCGACGTCGTGCGCGGGGCGCTCGACATGGAGTATGTCTACCGCATTATCGAGGAGGGCGTATGATCCACGTGTATCATGGCGACGGCAAAGGCAAGACCACGGCGGCGATGGGCCTCGCCCTTCGCATGCTCGCTGCAGGCCGCCGCGTCGTCGTCGTACAGTTCCTGAAAGACGGCGAAAGCGGGGAGGTGCGCCTGCTCGCTGAGCATTTCGGCGTGCCCGTGTTCGCGGGGAAGGCGTCGGACAAGTTTACCTGGTCGATGACGTCGGAAGAACTTGCCGCGACGTGCGAGCTGCACGATGGGAACCTCGCTTCCGCGCTCGTCGAGCTCGAGGGCGCGCAAGAGGGACTGCTCGTGCTCGACGAGGCGCTCGACGCGCTTTCGAAGGGGCTTGTCGACGAGGCGCTCGTGGACCGCGCACTCGATATGTCCGCGCTCGGCGTCGAAGTAGTGCTCACCGGGCGCGCGCCTTCCCGCAAGATCGTGGAGAAGGCCGACTACATAACCGAGATGCGGTGCGAGAAACACCCCTACGAGCAGGGGATATGTGCAAGGGAAGGAGTGGAGTACTAGATGGATTCCAAGGAGATGGCGCCCGGCGACATCGAGCGGCGCAGCTTCGAGATCATCACCGAAGAGCTCGGCGGCCGCACGTTCCCGCCGCTCGAAGAGCCCGTCGTGAAGCGCGTCATCCACACCACTGCCGACTTCTCGTACGCCGATTCCCTCGTGTTCACCCATGACGCCGCGCACTGTGCGCTCGACGCACTGCGCGCAGGGGCCACGGTGCTCACCGACACGAACATGGCGCTCGCAGGCATAAGCAAGCCCGCGCTCGAGAAGCTCGGCTGCAAGGCCGTGTGCTACATGGCCGACCCTGATGTCGCCGCGGCTGCGCGCGCCGCGGGCACGACTCGTGCCGTTGCGAGCATGGACAAAGCTAGCGGCATCGAGGGTCCGCTCATCGTGGCCGTCGGCAACGCTCCCACAGCACTTCTGCGCCTCGCCGAGCTCATGGACGCGGGGAAGATCGCGCCCGCGCTCGTCGTTGGGGTGCCGGTCGGGTTTGTGAACGTGGTCGAGGCGAAAGAGGAGCTACTCGCACGACGCGTGCCGGCCATCGTCGCGAGGGGTCGCAAGGGCGGCTCGACCGTGGCGGCTGCCATTATGAACGCGCTGCTCTACCAGATCACGCGCCCAGGCGGCCCGAAGTGACGGCGCCCGCATCCGCGCCGGCGCTGCGCATCTTCGCCGGCACCACCGAGGGCCGCCTTCTGTGCGAATGGGCGAGCAGGGCGGGCATCCCCGCCCGTGCCTACGCGGCAACCGAGTACGGAGGCGAGCTTTTGGGCGAGCTTCCGGGCATCGAGGTGCATGCGGGCAGGCTCGACGATGCCGACATGGAGCGCGAGCTTTCCGGCGCGTGCATCGTTGTCGACGCCACGCACCCCTTCGCTACGCTCGCAAGCGGCAACATCCGGGCCGCTTCGCTCGCCGTGGGTGCACGATGCCTGCGCCTTGCGCGCCCGGTCGAGGCGCTGCCCAAAGGCGTCGTGCCGGTCGCGTCGATCGCCTGCGCGGCGCGCTTTCTCTCCGAGAACCCGGGTCGCGCGCTTCTCACGACGGGGAGCAAGGAGCTTGCTCCCTACACGAGCGTCGCCGATTTCGCGGAGCGCTTCTTCGTGCGTGTGCTCCCGCTGCCCGGTGCTATAACGAAGTGCATCGACGCGGGGTTTTCGCCGTCGCACGTCATCGGCATGCAGGGGCCCTTCACCCGCGAGCTCAACGAGGCGATGCTTCGGCAGGTGGGCGCCCAGTGGCTTGTGACTAAGGACTCGGGAACCGTAGGCGGCACGGCCGAGAAGCTCGCCGCCGCGCGCGACGTGGGAGCGCGCTGCATCGTGGTCACCCGTCCCGCCGAGGGAAGCGGGACCCTTTCGCTTCGGGAAGTGGAAGACGCGCTCTTACGGGAGTTCGCGCGCTAGGCGCTTGCCGCGCCTGCGCGCCCTCCCGCCCGCGAGGAGGAGCGTCCCGAGCAAGCTCGACCCGTACAAGCCCGTCATCCATCAATAGCTCGAGGACGACGCCCAGAACTGGCGCAAACAGCCCTTCAATAAGTTGCGGTGAAATAGTGTCTGTTTTTGCTGCTAGATAGCATATTCAGTCCCTAATTCACCGCAACTTGTTGGTGGTGGCTTACTGGTAGCGTAGGCACTCCACCGGGTTGAGCTTTGCCGCGCGGCGAGCGGGGTAGAAGCCAAAGATTACGCCGATGCCGACGGAGACGCCGAAGGCCAGCAGCACCGTGGCGATTGAAAAGCTCGGTGTGATTTGCCCGCTGGCGCCGAGCTCGCTGAGAACCCCTGATCCTGCGGCAAACATCGCGAGGCCCCAGGCCAGCAGATAGCCAATCAGGACACCCAGCAGGCCACCGGTGACGCACAGCGCCGAGGACTCGGCCAAAAACTGCGCGGTGATATCGCGGCGACTGGCGCCCAAGGCACGGCGAATACCGATCTCGCGGATGCGCTCAGTCACGTTGGTAAGCATCATATTCATAATGCCGATTCCGCCGACAAGCAGTGAGATACTGGCGACAGCGCCCATGATGAGCGAGAAGGCGCCCATAAACGAGTTGAGTGCATCGATGGCGCTTTTCATGGAGGTCGCCGATACGCTGTCGTACTCATCATCCTCCGAGATGCCCTTCATCGCGCGCACCTTAGACTCGATGGTCTTGCAGAGCTCGTCCATGTCTGTGCCCTCGGCGGCAAGTGCCGTCACGCTGGGGAATGAAGGATTCTCGTCGCCAAACAGGCCGGAGATGGTTTCGCGTGGCATATACAGCGTGAGCGAGCCCATGGAGTCGCTGCCGCCATCAATCACGCCTACAATCTGCACCTCGCCGTTGGACACCTTGAGGGTTTTCCCCAGTGCGTCCTGTTCGTTGCCGTAAAGCTGATCGGCGCCGCCGCGGCTGATGAGCGCCACGCGCGAGCCTGATTGAGACTCTGCCTGTGAATAGACACGTCCCGCAACGAGCTTGCTGGCGCCCACGGCATCGAGCATGTCGCTATCGACGCCGTGTGCCATGACGGTATAGCTTTTATCCCCGACCTTGTACTCGGAATAGGCGCTATCGACGATGCCGATCTGCTCAATCTGCGGCACCAGTTTGCGAAGCTTTTCCACATCCGAATCGGTGAGTTCTTGGGACGAATAGATCTCTACCATGCGGGCTGCATTGAGGCCCAGGCTGTTGACCAGGCTGTTTTGGATGCCGCCGATGAGCGAAGTCATGGCGATGACCGAGGCGATGCCAATGACGATGCCAAGGATGGTGAGCAGGCTGCGTCCCTTGTTGGCCTCGAGCGAGTGAAGGGCTTCTTGGACAAGATCGCGGGTACTCATTCCTTCGCTCCCTTCGGCTGATTGGTGGATGTCGAAATCGTGGGCAGGGCGTTCACGGCCCCGCGTAACGTATTCGGTGTATGCGCGACATATGCGCCGTCATGGATTCGCCCGTCACGGATGGTTACGGCTCGATCGGCCTCGGCGGCGATGCCGGGGTCATGCGTGATGAGTACGATGGTCTTGCCGCGTTTCTGGAGCTTGTGGAAGGTTTCCATGACGAGTGCCCCGGTTGTCGAGTCTAGATTTCCCGTTGGCTCGTCGGCCAAAATGATGGGCGGGTCGTTGACGAGGGCGCGCGCGATGGCGACGCGCTGCATCTGTCCGCCCGAGAGTTCCGATATGCGGTGGTCCCAATGGTCGACCGGCAGTGTGACGGCTTGTAGCGCGTGCACGGCGCGCATCTCGCGCTGGCTACGCGGCACATTGGTGTAGGATAGCGGCAGCATGACGTTTTCGATCACCGTCAGACGCGGCAGCAAGTTAAAACTCTGAAAGACAAAGCCGATGCTCAGCGCGCGCACCTCGGTGAGCTCATCATCGTCGAGCTCGGCGACGTTGAGCCCTTGCAGGAAGTAATCGCCCGCCGTCGGTTTGTCCAGGCAGCCCAGGATGTTCATGAGTGTCGACTTGCCCGAGCCCGAGGGGCCGGTGATGGCGACGAACTCACCGGGATCTACTGCCAGGCTTACGTTATGCAGGATGTGGGCGCAACCGGCCTCGCTCTCAAAGATGCGGTGCACGTTGCGGATGTCGATGACGGGACGCATTACTTGCCCTCGTCGGCAGGCATGTTGTCGCCGCCGTCTGCCGTCATGCCTGTGCCGGTATCCGTCACGATGGTGTCGCCGTCGCGTAACTTGGTAACCGGGACGTCTGGGTTGATCTCGTTGCCCTGGTCGTCGCGCTTGACCTGCGTCTTACCGACTACAGCCTCGTTGTCGTTTTGCGTCACGACGGTCACCTTCACGCGGCGCGTCTTCTTGCCTTCCGAATCGGTGGCCAGATTGACGTAATAGTGCTCGCCATCTTCGGTCATCAGCGCCATGGTCGGCACCATAACCACGTCGTCGAGCTTCTCGGTCACTACCGAGACCTCGGCAGTCATACCCGGCTTAAGGCGACTGTCGGGTGTTTCGATGAGGATGTCGACGTTAAAGGTCACGCTGCCGCCGCTACCGGAGCCGGAGTCAGAGTTTGCCACCGAGGCGATAGCCGTGACGGTGCCCTGGCTCACGATATCGGGAAACGCGGGATAGGTCACGTTGGCGCTTTGGCCCACGGCAATTTTGGCGATATCCTTTTCGCCCACCTGAACCGTCACCTTCATCTTGGACAGGTCGGCGATTTGCATGCACTGCTTGCCGCCGCTCGTGTCGCTTTCACCCATGATCATGCCGCCTGTTACCGTAGCGCCCACCTTGGCGTTGAGCTCCACGATGCTGCCCGAGCTGGGGGCCTTTACGGTGCGCTCGGCCGCCTTTGCAGTTGCCTGTTCCAGCGCTGCCTGGGCCGAGGCGAGGTTGCGCTGGGCGGTCGAGACGGCATTTGCGTTGGCGTTTGCGTCCGATGGACCGGTCGATCCGTCACTGTCCGTTGTCGGTGCGGCCTGTGCGGCCGCGAGTGCCACCTTTGCATTGTTCAGGTCTTCCTGGGCGGCCGCGACCGCGCGCTGCGCCTCGGAAACAGCGCTATCGAGCGCGTCGTTCTTAATGGTCATGAGTACGTCGCCCTCGTTGACGCTCTGTCCGGCCTGCACGTTGATCTTTTCAACCGTACCGTCGACAGAAGGGGAGACGACCGATGCCGAGATGGGCTTAAGCTGCCCCTTGGCTTCGACTGTGGTGGTAAACGTGCCTTCGGTGACCATGTCGGTCACCGGTCCGTTGGTGCCTGCGGGTTGCGCGTTGATGACCAGCGTTGCGATGATGGCAATGAGCGCGATGGCAACAACGACACCGACGGCGATACCGCGTCGGATGAGCTTTTTGCGCCGACGCTCGGCACGCTTTGCCTTGAGCTTTGCATAGGCTTCTTCATCGGAGATATCGGTCGAATCGTCGAGACTCGTTTGGGGCTGCTTGGTGTCTGCAGCGCTGATAATCGGCAGGGTCTCGGTGGCATCTTGGGGCATGCGATCGGAATCGTCAGGACCCGGATTGATCGTGGGGACCTTGGACATAGCGTCTCCTTTATCGATATGGCTCCGATAAGTATATACGCCCGTCGCGATAGGCGGGCGTATAGAAGTTGCGGATGACGGTACTGTAAGTTTTGTCGCCGTGCTGTTTACTTGTTGTAGACGTTAGCTGCGTTACGAGTGCACAACCACGCAGAGGCCGACTTTGATGCGCTCGTGGAGCGACTTGGCATCGGCCAGACGCAGGTTGATACAACCGTGGCTACCGCACCACTTGTACGATTCGGCGTTATCGAAACTCGAATCGTTTTGCCAGGTGGCGTCGTGGAATCCGACCATATTGCCCTCGAACGGCATCCAGTAGCTTACCGGGCTCTCGTATTTGGGCTTGCCGGTCTCGGGGTCCTTGGCACCGATGAGTTTGCTGGCGCCATCGTTGCTGTTGATCTGCCATACGCCCTCGGGGGTGGCGTCTTCGCCCGGTTTGCCAGAAATAAAGTTGGCCTCCCACACGATGTTGCCGCTCTCGTCGTAGTAGCGCGCATGCTGCTCGGACAGGTCGACGTCGATATAGGCCTTCCAGTCGGGCTCGCCCTTGGCGGTAAATGTGTCGGCCTTCTGGGAGTACTTGATCTCGATTTCGCCGGTCTGCTTGTTGTTGATGGCGTCCTCGACCTGCTTTGCGAGCGAGCTGCTGTCGATGGACCAACCAAAGTCGCCGCCTTCGACGGCGCACTGCTTGCCATCGGCGCGCGTCCACCAGCGAGTGGAGCCCACGGTATTGAAGCCGTTGGCGAGCTCGGCTGCCCAGCTGCTGATCTGCGACGTATCGAGCGTGGGGTTGGCGGGATCGGCAAAGCTGATCCACTGCAATACGGAGCTGCCATCAACCTTGCCGGCATCCTCGCCGTTGAGCTTGAGGGTCACGTTGACGCCCAGGAAATTGTTGGCGGCATCGCATGCAGCCTGAATCTGATCATCGGTCAGCGTTCCATTGAGCGGCTCATAGGCATCGTTGCCGAGCTTGGAAAGATCTACGGTCTCGGCCAGCGAGGCAAGCTCGAGCTCGGCATACTTAATGACATGCTCGCGGTTGAGTTTTTCGTTGGAGCGCGCCTTCTCGACGGTAAACTTGCCGGCCTGCTCGTCATAGGAGCTATTGGCCTCGAACGCGCCCGAACGGCCCTCGTTAAACTCGTCGATGGCGGCGCCCAGATCCTTCTCAAACTGCTTTTGGTTAAAGGCGTCGGAGAGCATGGACAGGTCGACGTCTTGATCAAGATCGACTTCGTTGGAGGTAGCGGTTGTTTTGGTCTTGCCGCTTAAGGATTCTACAAGGCGGACCGGCCATACAAAGGCTTCGTTGTGGCTAATAATATCTTTTGCGGCAGCTTCGCCGTCGACGATGGGCTCATCGGACTCAGGCTGATATGTCCAGCTAAAGTCATCGCCTGTCACGGTGAGCTTATAGTGCTTCCATGCCGAGTTGACCTTGGTTGCGGCAGACGAAGCGTTGGAGAACGAGACGTCGACGCCGGCAATGGTGGTGTTGGGGTAGGCTACCTGCGAAAACGCTACGATGCCTACGATATAGACAATGACGATAAGACCTAGGACGACAAAGAGCGTCGTCTTTTTGCCTGACTTATTATTCTTGGCGGGTTTGCGTGCGGGGCCGCGATCGTCTCGACCGTGCGTGGGGGGCTGCTTGGGCGCATTGCCGTTTGCCTGGCGCTGCTGACGTTGCTGGTTCGGGCGTTGCGAAGTGTTTGTCGCACCACGCTGCTGACCGTGACTCGGCGCGATAGGACGCGGCGACTGAACGCCGCCGGTGTGCCTGCTCGGCTGCTGCGGATCGGGAATCAGTTGAGTTCGATCGTTTTGCGACATCGTATGCATATCCTTCGAATTTCGCCTTGTGGCTCATCGTGTTTTTACTGGGCTTGCATTATAGCGATTACCCAGTTGTTTGTGGTATGGAAACGGTGGCATTCAAAAGAGGTGGGACATTTGTCCCACCTTTGAGTCGTCCTTTGTCGTTATCCGCACACACCGCATTTTGCACAGGCCGAAAGCGCGGCCGGAGCCTGCGCGATGCCGCCCTTTGCCGTCTCGCGCAGGGTTGCCGGCAGGGCGTGGCCCACCGAGAGCATGACATGTGCCATCTGGTCAAACGGCACCAGGCTCTTAATGCCGGCGAGGGCGAGTTGTGCCGAGCTAAAGGCCGCCGCCACGCCGATGGCGTTGCGGTTTTGGCAGGGCACCTCCACGAGGCCACCGACGGGGTCGCAAACGAGGCCCAGCAGGTTGCTCAGCGCGATGGAACTGGCGTCGAGCGCCTGCTCGGGCGTGCCGCCGAGCATCTGCACCAGCGCGGCGGCAGCCATGGCGGCCGCACTTCCGACCTCGGCTTGGCAGCCGCCCTCGGCGCCGGCAACGCAGGCGCTTGTGGTGAGGTTGAGGCCGATGGCGGCGGCGCAGTAGAGCGCGTCCATGACTTGTTCGTCGTCGAGCTGGAGGTGGTCTGCGAGCGCCAGCACGCAGCCGGGCACGACACCCGCGGAGCCTGCCGTGGGGGCAGCGACGATCACACCCATCGTGGCTGAGCGCTCGAGCACGGCCATGGCTCGAGCCACGGCGTCGGTCTGGACGGCGCCCATTAAGTTGGAGCTCAGGTCGTTGCTGCCGGTGGCATCGACAAGTTTTGCCTCGCCGCCGATGAGGCCGCCGAGCGAGCGCTGCGGATTGGAAATGGGGGCTGTGGTCTCTTCGCGCATGACGTCGAGTACGCGGCGCATGGCGGCGATGGCGTGTGCCTCGCCGGTCAGGCGCGCCTCGCGTACAGCCATGACGGCGCCGATGCTGAGCCCCAGTTCCTCGCACGCATCGAGCAGCTGCTCGCCGTCGTCGAAGATTTCCTTGGCCGAGACGCCGGGGGAGAGCGATGAGGCAGAACCGGGGAGCTCGATAAAGGTCGCGTAATCGACATTGTCGAGCTTGCGTAGCATGGGGATAACGGTGTCGTCGGGCGCGCCGTCGGTCTCAAAGACGGAGTAGGCCTGGCCGCCCACTTCGGTGCGGTAGGTGCGGCAGAAGGCGATGTTCACGTGTGCGTAGGCGAGCAGGTTCGTGAGCGCGGCGAGCACGCCGGGGACGTCGTAGTGCGCCACGAAGAGTGTGGAGTACATGCCCGAGATGTCGACGCCGACGCCGTTAATGCGGCTGATGCGCATCTTGCCGCCGCCCAGGCTCTCGCCACGAACCTGCGCCGTGGCGCCCGTGGCGTCGACCATGTCGATGTCGACGGTGTTAGGGTGGATGGAGGCGTCGTCGCCCTTAATTTCAAAGTGATAGTCGAGGCCCTGCTCGCGTGCGAGGTCGAAGGCCTGCTTGATGTTCTCGTCGTCAGTGTCGAGGCCCAGAATGCCCGCGACGAGCGCACGGTCGGTGCCATGGCCGCGGTAGGTGTGGGCGAAGGAGTTCCACAGACCAAAGGTGACCTTAGTGATGCGGCCTTCCAGCAGGCTGGCGGCAACTTGGGCGCAGCGCAGGGCGCCGGCGGTGTGCGATGAGCTGGGGCCGACCATGACGGGGCCCAAGATCTCGAATGCCGAGGTCGTAGCTAGTGTTTGCGGCTTGCCTGCCATGGCTGCTCCTTTAATCCATCCCGTCGTCCCGAGGTGCGGGGCATAAGGTCGCCTGCTCGGACAGTCCTGCTCGCACGGAGAGCACATTAAGTGCTCTCCGGCTCGTGCGGAACTCGCGATCGACCTTATGCCCCGCCCCTCGGGACTAAGGATACATGGTTGGAGTGCCCGTGCTGCAAAATTCATTAGCTGGTGACGCAGCGTAGGCTCATATCGAAACATCTTCACTACCGGATTAATAAAAAAGAAGTACCGCTTGGGGGCGGTACTTCTTTTGAAAGCGTGTGCGTGTTGTGACCTTGGTGGTTTCCAATTACAGTCCGCAGGCTGCTTTGAGTTCTTCGACTCGGTCGGTTTTCTCCCAGGTGAAGTCGGCGTCTTCGCGGCCGAAGTGACCGTAGGCTGCCGTCTTTTCGTAGATGGGGCGACGCAGGTCTAGGTCGCGGATGATTGCGCCCGGGCGCAGGTCGAAGGTCTTCTCTACGGCCTCGACGATCTTGTCCTCGGCAACATTCGCGGTACCGAAGGTGTCGACCATGATTGAGAGGGGCTTGGAAACGCCGATGGCGTAGGCAAGCTCGACTTCGCAGCGGTCGGCCAGACCGGCGGCGACCACGTTTTTGGCGACCCAGCGCGCGGCATACGCGGCGGAACGGTCGACCTTGGTGCAGTCCTTGCCGCTAAAGGCGCCACCGCCGTGACGGCCGTAGCCGCCGTAGGTGTCGACGATGATCTTGCGGCCGGTGAGGCCCGTGTCGCCCATGGGGCCGCCCACGACAAAGCGACCGGTGGGGTTCACGTAGATGTCCGCGTTGTCCCACGGCATGTTCTCGGCGGCCATGACCGGGGTGATGACGTGCTCGATGAGGTCGGCCTTGATCTTGCACATGTCCTCGATCTCGGCGGCGTGCTGCGTGGAGATGACGATGGTCGTGACCTCGACGGGCTTGCCTTCCTCGTAGCGCACGGTGACCTGGGTCTTGCCGTCGGGACGCAGGTAGGGCAGGGTGCCGTCGTGACGCACCGCTGCCAGGCGCTCGGCCAGGCGGCTTGCCAGGTAGTGCGGCATGGGCATGAGGGTCTTGGTCTCGTTGGAGGCATAACCGAACATCATGCCCTGGTCGCCGGCACCGATCAGGTCGATCGGGTCGGTGGTAGCGCCGGTCTGGGTCTCGAAGGACTCATCAACGCCCTGGGCGATATCGGGCGACTGCTCGTGGATGAGGCTCATAACGCCGCAGGTGTCGCAGTCAAAACCGAACTTGGCACGGTTGTAGCCAATGCGGCGGATAACGCCGCGGGCGATTTCCTGTACGTCGACGTAGGCCTGGGTGCGAATCTCGCCGGCGACGATGACGGTGCCGGTGGTCACGAGGGTCTCGCAGGCGCAGCGGACGTTCTCCACGTTGGCAGGCACGCCGTTGGGGGCGATATAGCCCTGCTCCTGGAGCTCTATTTCTTTGGCGAGGATTGCGTCGAGGACAGCGTCGCTGATCTGGTCAGCGATCTTATCGGGATGACCTTCGGTCACCGACTCCGACGTAAAAACAAAGGACCCGTGTTGGGGTGGAATGGAACGAAGTTCTTCTGACATGATTGTCCTTTCAAAAACGTGTCCCGGCGACCGTTACCATTCCGCCGGGCTCTCTATGCAAGGGCACATCATAGCGCGTAAATCCAACATTCACACCCTTTCCGCACCTACTCATTGGGGACAGACTTAATTACTCATTGGGGACAGACTTAAATGACCAGTCTTAAACCAAGAATGTCCCCAATGACTACAACGACTGGTCATTTAAGTCTGTCCCCAATGAGTGGGTCGGTGCCCTTTGTGCGGAGGTTGCTTTGATGCTTTATACTGATGCGGTTAGACATCCATCCTGCAATCGAGGAGATTTCCATGGCATCAGACGTTCGCGTCCGCTTTGCACCCTCACCGACGGGCAAGCTGCACATCGGCGGCGCCCGCACCGCTATCTATAACTGGGCTTTCGCCCGCGCAAACGGCGGCACGTTCATCCTGCGCATCGACGACACCGACCCCACCCGTTCCACCGACGAGAACACGCAGATCATCCTGCGCGCCATGCGTTGGCTGGGCCTGGACTGGGACGAGGGTCCCGAGGTGGGCGGAGACTTTGGCCCCTACGCCCAGACCGAGCGCCTGGACCTGTACAAGCAGGCTGCCCAGAAGCTTTGGGACGAGGGCAAGGCCTATCCCTGCTTCTGCACCAAGGAGCAGCTCGACGCCGATCGCAAGGCCGCGCAGGAGCGCAAGGACCCCTTCCAGGGCTATCAGCGCCGCTGCCGCGATCTTGATCCCGAGGAGGCCCGCCGCCGCATCGAGGCCGGCGAGTCCTACGTCCTGCGTATTAAGGTGCCCGAGGACCGCGGCGACGTCGTCATCAACGACGCCGTCCACGGCGAGGTGACCTTCGACGCCAAGGAGCTCGACGACTTTGTCATCTTCCGCTCCGACGGCACGCCCACGTACAACTTCGCGACCGTCGTCGACGACGCCATGATGAAGATTACCCACGTCATCCGCGGCGACGACCACCTTTCCAACACCCCGCGCCAGGTCATGGTGTATGAGGCTCTCGGTGCGCCCGTGCCCACGTTCGCCCACATCTCCATGATTCTGGGCGCCGATGGCAAGAAGCTCTCCAAGCGCCACGGCGCCACCTCGGTGGAGGAGTACCGCGATGCCGGTTACCTGCCCGACGCGTTCGTCAACTACCTGGCGTTGCTCGGCTGGTCGCTCGACGGCGAGACTACGATCATCCCGCGCGATGTCCTGGCCAGCAAGTTCTCGCTCGACCGCATTTCCAAGAACCCGGCGACCTTCGACCCAAAGAAGCTCGACTGGGTCAATGCCGAGTACATCAACGGCATGTCCGATGCTCAGTTTGCCGACGAGATCATGGTTCCCGAGCTGCACGAGGCGGGTCTCATCGAGGGTAACGTCGAGTACGGCGAGGACTGGATTGACGCGCTTGCCGCCATCGTCAAGCCGCGCACCAAGATGCCGGCCGACGCCGTGACCGTTGCCGCCCCCATCTTTGCTACGGCCGAGACGCTCGAGTATGACGAGAAGTCCGTCAACAAGGGCCTGGCCAAGGAGGGCATGGGTGCCATTCTGGACGCCGCCAAGGCCGCGCTCGAGGGCGTGGACGAGTGGACCGCCGAGGCCATCGACGCTGCGCTTGAGCCGCTGCCCGAGCAGATGGACCTCAAGAAGCGCGTTGTGTTCCAGGCCGTGCGCGTCGCCGTCTGCGGCAACATGGTGAGCCCTCCGCTGGGCGAGACCATGGCACTCGTCGGCCGCGACGACTGCCTGGCGCGCATCGACCGCGCCCGCACGATGGCGCTGTAATCGCTGCACAAACGTTTGTATCCGAGCCCCGTTCTCCCCGAGCGGGGCTCTTGTTTCTGTACCGATGAGTGGGTTGCTGGGACAAACACTACTGATTATTTTGTCCCACCCCTTTCAGGTCCGTTCGTTAGAGGTGGTGTATGGCTCAACAACTGTCGCTGTTTGGTTCGCCGGAACCGGAGGAGACTCCGGTGAAGTCCGTGCCTGCCGCTGCCCTGGTTCAACCTAAGCCTGCACCTGAGCCCATTGCCGCCTACGCGAGCGTTCTCCTTGACATTCCCACCCGCGCGCTGTCCGAGCCATTTGCCTACAGCATTTCGCAGTCCCTTGCCAACGAGGCGCAGATCGGATCCACGGTCCTGGTCCACTTTGGCAACCGTGCGGCCGCGGGCTATATCGTCGACATTGCGCCTGAGCTGGGCGACCTACAGGGCAACAACGCCCTCGACCCTTCGCGCATTAAGCCCGTCGAAGCCATCCTCAGCAAACCGCTCTTTACCGCCGAGGCTTCCCGCATCGCACGCTGGATGAGCCGCGAGTATGTCGCGGCGCTGTCCGAGTGCCTGCGCCTGTTTTTGCCCCCGGGCGGCAGCCCGCGTGTGGTCAAGGGCGACGACGGCGTGTGGACGGTTGAACGTCCAGCCGTCAAGCCTATCCAAAACCGCTGGGTCATGCTTACGCCCGAGGGCTTCGACTATACGCCGCCCAAGACCGCGGTCCGCCAGCGCCAACTCATCGAGGCGCTCCAGTGCGGCCCGGTCACGACGCGCGACCTCAACCTTCTCTATAACAGCATGTCGGCGACCATCAAGGCGCTCAAAAAGCGCGGCGTCGTGGTGGTAGAGGAACGCCGTGCGTGGCGTGGCTGCAGCGAGCAGACCACGCTGTCCTCGGCAAGCGGCAAGGCGCCGGTCTCCCTTACCAACGGCCAGCAGCAAGCGCTTGCTCAGATCGAGCGCGCCCGCCTTGACGCCCATGGCGACGTGGTCCTTGTCGACGGCGTTACCGGCTCCGGCAAAACCGAGGTTTACCTCTCCGCTATCGAGCGCGTGCTCGCGGCCGGTCGCTCGGCCTGCGTGCTCGTGCCCGAGATCTCGCTGACGGCCCAGACCGTCGGCCGCTTCCGCTCGCGCTTTGGCGAGACGGTCGCTGTGTTCCATTCGCGGCTTTCGGCCGGCGAGCGCCTGGACCAGTGGGATATGGTTGCCAGCGGTGCCGCCCGCGTTGTCGTCGGTGCACGTTCGGCGCTCTTTTGCCCGCTCAGCGACTTGGGCCTCATCATCATCGACGAGGAACACGAGACCAGTTACAAGCAAGGCTCCAGTCCGCGCTACCACGCGCGCGAGGTGGCGGCCGAGATGGCGCGGCGCTACCACTGCCCGCTCGTGTTGGGCTCCGCCACGCCTTCTGCCGAGGCCCTCGACCGCTGCTGCCGTGGAACGTATAACGGTGCTACCTGGACGCGTGTCGAGATGCCCGAGCGCCCGGGGCTCGCCGTGCTGCCCACGGTCCGCATTGCCGACCTGCGCCGTGAGTTTTCTCACGGCAGCCGCTCCATGTTCTCAAAACCCTTGATGGAGGGCTTGGAACGCGTGGTCGAACGCCGCGAGAAGGCCGTGCTGCTGCATAACCGCCGCGGCTTTGCGCCGTTTTTGATGTGCCGTGAGTGCGGCTGCGTCCCCACCTGCAACCACTGCTCCACCGCGCTTACGTATCACGAGCGCACGCACACGCTGCAATGTCACACATGCGGTTCGTCTTGGCGCGTGCAGCCGTATCCCGCGCCCACGAGCCGTTGCCCCAAATGTGGCAGTCGCTACCTGGCGAAAATGGGGCTGGGCACGCAGCAGATCGAGGACGCACTGCACCAGATGCTTCCCGAGGACGTCGCCATTATTCGCATGGATGCCGATTCCACGCGCGGCAAGGATGCGCACAAAAAGTTGCTCGAGCAGTTCGATGCGGCCGATTGCGCCGTGCTGCTGGGCACCCAAATGATCGCAAAGGGTCTCGATTTTCCCGAGGTCACGCTCGTGGGCGTGGTCAATGCCGATTTTGCGCTGAAGCTGCCCGATTTTAGAGCAGGGGAGCGCGCCTACGATTTGCTGGAGCAAGTCGCCGGCCGTGCCGGTCGCGGTGATCGCCCCGGCGAGGTCATCATCCAGACCTACCTGCCCGAGGATCCGGTCATTCGCGCCGTCGCCGAGCACGATCGCTCGATCTTTACCGACTACGATCTGAACCAGCGCCGCGACGCGCTGTACCCGCCGTTTGTTCGTCTGGTCAACGTCTTGGTGTGGTCGGCGAACCGAGACGACGCGCAAGACTACATCGGGCGCATCGCAAAGCTCCTTAAGCGCCGCTGGTACGCCGCCGCCCCTGATTTTTTGCGGGCGGGGAGTGTCGTGCCGCAGGTGCTAGGCCCGGCTTCGTGTGTAATCGAGAGAGCCAAGGACCGTTACCGCTTCCATCTGCTTGTAAAGTCGCCGGTAGGGTACCATGTCTCTGATGATATCGACGCCTGCCTCAAAGAGGTGGGCTCTGTGCGCGGCGTGAGCGTGAGCGTTGACGTCGACGCCTATGATTTGATGTAACAAACCGAAAGGATGGCCATGGAAGCCAACGGAATCGTACTGTCGCCCGACCCTCGTCTGCGCCAGGAGTGCGCCGTCATCGAGGAGATTACCCCAGCGATCGAGGCGCTTGCCGAGAAGATGAAAAAGATGATGTTCGAGAACGGCGGCTGCGGCCTGGCTGCTCCGCAGATCGGCGAGCTTATTCAGCTCGTCACCATCGACTGCGACTACAGCGACAAGAATGATTATGATCCGTACGTGCTCATCAACCCTGTCATTGTTGAGCAGAGCGACCATCTGGTACCGTTTAGCGAGGGCTGCCTTTCCATCCCGGGCATTAGCTGCGAGATCGAGCGTCCCGACCATGTCGTCGTCGAGGCGTACGACTTGGACGCAAACCTGATTCGCTATGAGGCTTCGGGCGACTTGTTCTGCGTGTGCCTGCAGCACGAGATTGATCACCTGCATGGCAACACCATGTTCGAGCGACTGAAGCCGATGCAGAGGCTCAAGGCCGTCAAGGAGTACCAGGACGCCCTGGCTCGCGGCGCTCGACCGGACGAGACGGAGTAGGTCCCACCGTCCCCGGGGCGCCCGCCTATATCATCCCGTGCTCAAACATTCTCGCTGCGCTGCGAAACTGCGCGCGGGACGATATAGGCGGGCGCCCCGGGGACTACGTTGACGCTGCTTGTCTTGCCCGGGTGCCGTCGGGCCAGGGAGGGGCGTCTTCGCTGATAGTCTTTGTTGAGAGGGAGCTGCTTTTATTGCGGCTCTTTCTTTGGTTTTGGGTATATTTGTTCTTGTTGAAATGTTATTGCGGATGGGCTGATGACTTGGCTTTCCGCTGTTCTTTGTAGCCGTCTCGGCTTTGGTTGAGGGGAGACGATCTTTATGCGTATTGTGTTTATGGGTACGCCTGATTTTGCTGTGCCTTCGCTGGCTTCGCTTGTTGAAGCTGGGAATGAGATTGCGCTCGTAATTACTCGTCCCGATGCTGTTCGTGGGCGTGGTAAGAAGCTTGAGCCGTCTCCTGTTAAGGCTAAGGCACTGGAGCTGGGGTTGCCGGTCATTGAGGCGAATCGCATGACCCCTGAGGTTGTTGAGGTGCTCCAGGCTGCCCAGGCTGATATTTTCTGTGTGGCTGCCTATGGCTGCATTTTGCCCGATGAGGTGCTGCATATGGCGCCGCTTGGTATTGTGAATGTTCATGCTTCGCTGCTGCCACGTTGGCGTGGGGCTGCTCCTATTCAGCGTGCGATTCTCGCTGGTGATGAGGTTGCTGGCGTTTCTATCATGCGCATCGGGCATGGCGTGGATACTGGTGCTTATTGTGCTCAGGCTTCCACATCGGGTGCCGGTAAACATGCTGAGGCGCTGACCATGGAGCTTGGTGAGCTTGGCGGTAAACTGCTAGCCGATACGCTTCCTTCTCTTGCCGATGGCACCGCCGTGTGGACTGAACAGGATGAGTCGCTTGTCACCCATGCCGCCAAGATTTCTAAGCAGGAGATGCGCCTGGATCCGCACATGGCGGCGCTTGATTGCGTGCGCCATGTGCTGGCTTCGTCCGATACCGCGCCTGCCCGTTGCGTGATTGCCGGCAAGACTGTGCGCGTGCTCGATGCTGCGCCTGCTGATGTGTCGCTCGGCGAGGGTCAGGTTCTCGTTAAGGCCAAGCGTGTTTACCTGGGCCTTTCTGATAGCTCGGTTGAACTACTCGAAGTTAAGCCTGATGGCAAGCGTGCCATGTTTGCTTCTGCCTGGGCCGCCGGCCTGCAGGGTGCCGATCTTTCGTGGGGTGTTTTGTCATGAGCAAACTGTCTCCCGCGCGCAAGCTTGCGCTCGATGTGTTGATGGAGGCCGATCGCCGCGGTATGTATGCGCGCGACGTGCTGTCCTCTCGTGCATCGGCCAAGGCTATTGACCAGCGCGATTCCGCTTTTGCCGCTCGCTTGGCGCTGGGTGTTGCCGCCACGCAGGGTATTTTGGACGAGCTGCTCGATCAGTTTCTCGATAAGCCTAAAAAGGTTGCGCCGCGTGTTCGCATGGCGCTTCGTATCTCGGCCTTCGAGATGCTCTACCTGCATACGCCGGACCGCGTTGCCGTAAGTCAGGGAGTTGAGCTGGTTCGCTGCGGTGCTAAGTCCGCCGCTGGCTTGGCCAATGCTGTACTGCATAAGGTTGCAGACAATGTTGAGGACTTTGCTACTGCGTCCGATGTGGATGAGCCTGAGCGACGCTTGGTTCGTCTGTCGCGCCTGATGGGTCTTCCTCGCTGGCTGTGCGCCCGCATTATGGCGTCGTTTAACACGCCAGAGGGTGCGCTTAACTTTGCCGGCAATCTGGCCCCCGCGCCGCTGGCCCTGCATGAGAACGCTTTTGCTTCCAAGCCCGATCCGTATATCTCGCAGCTCGTCGCACCTGTCTTCCCGGGCTGCCATGCCCCGGTTGATGCCCAGGTTACCGTTGCTTCGGGTGCGTTTGAGCGTGCTGCCGCGGTGGCATCTGATCTCAACGCGCAACTTATCGCCACAGCTGCCACGCGCCCTGGTAGCTGCCTTGAGATTGGTGCCGGTCGTGGCACCAAGACCTATGTGATGATGTGCCAGGCCAAGCGTACGGGCTATGAGCGTCAGCATACGGCGCTCGATCTGCATGATCGCAAGTGCGATCTGAATCTCGCTCGCCTGCATAAGGCCGGTATTCAGGGCGTTCGTACGGTTTCTGGTGATGCTTGCGAGCTTGATGAGGTGCTCACATCGTTTGATGCCATGCTTGGCGAGCCGGTTAAGTTCGACACAGTCTTTATCGATGCGCCGTGCTCTGGCACCGGAACCATGCGTCGTCATCCCGAGATCCCGTGGCGCCTGACCGAAAAGGATGTGACGGTTGAGCTGCCCAAGCTGCAGCTGACGATGCTCAAGGAAGCCGCTGCGCGCGTGGCTGCCGGCGGCGAGCTCATCTATGCCACCTGCTCGGTCTTTGAAGAGGAGAACGCGCAGGTCGTGGATGCCTTCCTGGCTTCTCCCGAGGGTGCCGGCTTTACCGTGGCGCCGCTCTCTGAAGCGCAGATTCTGCAACTCCCCGAGTTCGATCAGGCCAAGAAGCTCGTATCCGTACGCCAGAACGATCGAGGCCTCTTCCAAAGCGTGCCGGTAAACGCCGATTCCTACGACGGCCACTTCTGCGCCAGGCTGGTCCACAAGTAATTACTACGTTGCGGTGAAATAGGGATTGAATAGCGGCATCTACCCGCCAAAAAGTCCTTATTTCACCGCAACTCAGGATTTTTCTGGGACGGGGATTAATAAATCGGGTATGAAAGCAAGCGGTTGGGTTCGGTAGGTTTCTAGTTGCATGAACCGCTCGCGGATTTAATATTTAGAGGTTAAAATGACCGATCTTAACTATGACAAGATTGACAATCCTGAAGATAAAACTCAGGGAAATGAAGAAGTTAAAAATTCTTCGATTAAAAAGCGTGTAATTATTGGTGCCGGTATTGTTGCTCTGCTTATTGCTGGTTGTGTCGTTGTTTATGCTGGTTACAATTACAAACAAGCATGTAGTGAACATAATCAGCAGGTTGAAGTTTTGTATTCAAAGGCTAGCGATAGTGTTGTTTCCTTTAAAGCTGATCCTAGGCTACTAACATTTGAGCAACGTCTTGATACCATTAGAAATGCTCAAAACAATAAAGAGATGTTGAATAAAGAGATCTCTGATGACAAATTTAAGTATGCTGATGGTACTTCCCCTGATTGGACGAAGTTGCTTAATAAATACGATTCCATCATTAAAGACTGCCGTAATGCTCAAAACAATGAGTGGAATACTTCTCTAGCTGACCATGTTAATTTTGATGTAAATACTACTGAAGATACCGACTCTCTCCAACAGCATATAAATAGCCTTAATGGCCTTCTTAATGATATTTCTAATAAAGACAACCAGAAGCTTATTTTTGAAGATGCCAAAAAGGATTCTAAGAAGTTCATTGATCAAATCAATGAACAGATCAGTCGTTATCAAACTCGTATTGATGATGTAAATAAGGCCAAGGCTGAAGATGAGGCTAAGGCTCAAGAAGAAGCAGCTAAGGCTCAGCAGCAGGCTTCTCAGCAAAACAATTATTCCAGTAATTCTGGTAGTAATTATTCTGGCGGTAGCGGCTATTCTGATGGCTCCTCTAATAGTGGTTATTCTGGCGGCTCCTCTAACGGCGGCGGCAAAATAGTCATTAAAACCATGGACGTTTATGACGAAAATGGTAACTATGTTGGATCGACTCATTGGTATAGCGATGGTACCTGTGACGATCCCTATTCTGCCGGTATGGGCGGATTTTAAATTATGCTAATTATTAAAAATTAATTAGCTACCTATAGCGCTAAGAAACAGCCCCGCGATCGGTGCCGGTCGCGGGGCTGATTGGTTTCTAGTGGCTGTGCGGGCAGTTGGCGCAGCAACCGCTCGTGGCGCTTGTGCTGGAGCCGCCGCTTCGCTGGTCGGTGTTGTAGAAACCGCTGCCCTCAAATTTAATGCTGCTGGCCGAGAACGTCTTGGCCGCCGGGGCACCGCAGCTCGGGCACACGACCTCGGGAGTCTCGGACATGGGATGCTCAACCTCAAACACGTTGCCGCAGCTCGAGCACTTGTAATCGTAGCGCGCCATAATACTTCCTTTTCAGCACAAAGCGGGCAGATTACTCTGCCCGCAAAAATTCAAACGTCTGTAACTGTACCCTATATCGGGCGTTTTATCACGCTTCGCCCCAGAATCTATGCGTGTTGCGCAGGAGCTGTGCGGTTTTGCCCTCAGCGGCCGCAACGTCGGCCTCGTCAGCCTGCCAGGTCCAGTTGCCCGTGGCCACGCCCGGTACGTTCATGCGCGTGTCGTCGCCAAGCCCCAGCACGTCCTGCAGCGGCATCATCACCAGGGGAGCGTCGCTTGTCAGGGCGTTGCCCATGAGCTCGCTTGCCAATGCAATGCCGCTCGGTTCGTCGCCACCCGAAAAGGAGCGCGTGCACCAGCCGGCAAGCGTCGAGGTGTCGTGCGTCGAGGTGTACAGGATCTTGCCCGGTGTGGGATGAATTCCGCAGCGAACGTCGTAGTCGCTAAACTCCAGCACGTCCATGCCGGGGAAGCCGCAGGTCGAAGCCATCGCACGAACGCCAGGCGTCAGATAGCCCAGGTCCTCGGCGATAAAGTTGAGCGGACCCAGCTCGTCATAGGCGGTCTGGAACAGGTCTTTGCCCGGTCCTGCCAGCCAACGCCCGTCGGCGCATGCCTTGCCCGCGGGAATGCTGAAATAGCTGTGGAATCCCAGGAAGTGATCCAGGCGCACGCGGTCGTAGAGCGAAAACGCACGACGTAGGCGATCCATCCACCAGCTATAGCCGTTCTGCTTCATGTGGTCCCAGCGGAACGTCGGGTTGCCCCACACCTGGCCCTCGGGCGCAAAGTTGTCGGGCGGCGCGCCAGAAATCTCAATCGCCTTACCGGTATCGGACAGCCAGAAGTTCTCGGGCTCGCTCCATGCATCGGCCGAATCGTCCGAGACATACATCGGGATATCGCCGATGACCTCGATGCCCTTCTTGTGCGCGTAGTTCATGAGCTCGCACCAGGCCAGGTCAAAGCGGTACTGCATGTACGCCTGAAGCTCGGCCTCGTCGTGGAAGCGATTGTCGTCGATCAGATGCTCGTTGTAGCGCGCAACATCTGCCGGCCAATCGTGGCGCGATTCGCCCTCAAAGTACTTTTTGACGGCCATGTAGACGCAGTACTTCTCAAGCCAATCGGCATTGCGATGTTTAAACGCGGTGTACAGCGGATCGGCATCCTCGCCGCCACGGGCCTTCCAAGTTTCAAAGTCGGCCGCCAGCTCCTCGTGGCTTTCGGGCAGCAGGTCGATATTGCCTGCAAAGGCCGAAGGACCGGCGTAAGGGGAGCGGAAGAAGTCCGTCGGGTTGACAGGCAGGACCTGCCAGTAGCGCATGCCCATAGCGGCCAGATGGTCGATAAAACGACGCGTTGGCGCGCCGATCGTGCCGGGCTTGCCGTCATCGGTCGGTAACGAGGTGATATGGCACACAACGCCCGCGCCGTGATCGAGCGGCTCCTGCAGGCGCTGCTCGGCATGGTGATAGATGATCGACGAGCCCAGCGGATACAAATCGAGCGTGACCGTGCCGTTGTGAATCTCGCACTCGTGACCGCTAATCACGTCACTCGCGCATTCGTCGAGCGCCGGAATCGTCACGCGGTGCGAATTGCGCAGACTACGGTTGATGATAACCGTCGCGGACTCGCCATCCTTGCCCGTGCGGTTGTATGCCAGCACCTCGTCGTTGAGCGCGAAGGCCTTGATCTCGCCGTCGATCATAAACGGCAGTGCGCGGCGTACGGCGGAGGCGTTTTTGACAATAGCCAGCGTGTCGAAGTCGTGCAGTTGGTCCTTGGTCGGCAGCGTACGGCGATTGCCCGGATCGGTCAGGCCCTCAAGGCCGTACTCGTCGCCATAGTAAATCGAAGGCACGCCGGGGAACGTCATCTGCATGAGCGTTGCAAGCCAAAAACGGCTCTTGGCCAGGCCCATCGAGTTCTCGTCTAGGCGCCACTTGCTGCGCTCGCACTCGGGTAGCTGCGACTCGTCGGGGCCGCCGCCGAGCACTGAGATGATACGTGGACGGTCGTGGCTCGACAGCAGGTTGAGCGCGCAGGACAGGGCCTCGCGCGGATAATTCTCGCGCAGGGTTTCGATATCCTCGGCTGCCTGATAGGCGTTCTTGTAGCCCATCAAAAAGCCGATGACCATGTCGCGGAAGGGATAATCCATAGCCGAGTCAAGCTCGGATCCTTGCAGGTAACGACGCAAATGGCCATAGCTGATCTTGTTGGAGGCGTCTTCCCAGACCTCACCGAGCAGCAGTGCGTCGGGCTTCTCGGCGAGCACGGCCTTTTTGATCTCGGCCAGGAAATCGTCCGAAAGCTCGTCGGCCACATCCAGGCGCCAGCCATGGGCACCGGCGCGCAGCCATTTACGAATCACGCCGTCCTTGCCCAGAAGCTTCTCGCGCACCAGCTCAGAATTCTCGTTGATGGCGGGCATGTTGCCCACGCCCCACCAGCAGTCGTACGAGCCGTCCTCGTGGAAATAAAACGCATCGCGCCACGGCGAATCCTCGCTCTGCCACGCGCCCACGCCGGGGTAGTTGCCATAGCGGTTGAAATAGATGGAGTCGTCGCCCGTGTGGTTGAACACACCGTCGAGAATGATGGAAATGCCCAGCTTCTCGGCCGCCTGACACAGTTCGGTAAAGTCCTGCTCGGTGCCCAGGATCGGGTCGATCTTGGTGTAGTCGGCCGTGTCGTAGCGGTGGTTGCTCGCGGCTTCAAAAATGGGGTTGAGGTAGATGGCCGTAAAGCCCAGCTCGGCGATGCGAGGCAGGTCTTCCTGGATGCCCTTGAGCGACCCGCCGTAGAAGTCCCAGGTTTTGATGGAGCCGTCTTCGGCGCGCTCGTACACGGGCGGCTCGTTCCAGTCCTCGACCATGCGGCGCTGGATTCCGTTGCGTGGTTTTTCGACCTCGGCCAGCGTGCGCTCGCGCCAGTTTTCATCTCGGGCGTAGCGATCGGGGAAGATCTGGTAGACCATGCCACGCTCGTACCACTCGGGACGCACTTCGCGGTGCTTATAGACGGTAATCTGGAAGGACGGAACCTCGGCGTAGTCGTAAGTTACGCCCTCTCCGCCGGTGCGACCCTGCGGTGCGCCCAAGCGGACCTCGGGCTGGCCCTCGATATTGCATATAAAGCTGTACCACACAAGACACGGTTCAGTGCATTTGAGCTCGCCGGTAAAAATGCCATCGCCTTCGTGCTCCATTGGGATCAGGGTCTCGCCGACTTCATCGACCCAGGTGCGCAGCGTAAGCGTTGCCTGGTTGGGATCGGCATCCTCCAAAATCACCGAGAGTGCAACGGAAGTTCCAGTGGCCACAGCGCCAAACGGAGTGCGAAACTGCGGTAGACGGCTGTTGTGTATCAATCTCATAGTACGGTCCAGTTCAATAGAATCATGGCCTGCGGGCCATGGGTTTTACGCCTAAGATGTAAGTATATCTGTAGTACACAGGGTGTATAAACAACATCCGTTTACCATCGGCGAACGGTTGTCCTAGAAAATCGTTTTACCACTACCTACAGAGAAGGGGCGCCCGGTTGGAGCGCCCCTTGCTTAGGGTTTGATGAGGTTTTGGATCGTCTGGATTAGCGGCGCTTGCGGGTGGCCGTTGCCTTGCGGACGGAAGTCTTCTTCGACGGCGCCTTTTTCTCGGTTGCGGCGGCGGGGGAGACCGGGGTCTCCATTGTGGGCTCGGGCTTGGCCTTTACTGCGGGTTTGGCCTCGGCCTTAGCTTCCGCCTTAGGAGCAGCAGCCTTGGTCGTGGTCTTTTTGGCCGTCGTTGCAGTGCGCTTGCGCGTGGTGGTCTTGGCGGTCGGCTTGGCCTCGACAGCTGCCTCGGCCTTGGGCTCGGCGGCTGCCTCCTCGGCCTTGGTCGCAGTAGCATTTGCGGCGGCCTTGGTCGCAGTAGCCTTGACGGCCGTCGACTTCGTTGCCGTGTTCTTCTTGACGGTCGTTGCCTTCTTGGCGGTCGTGGTCGTCTTCTTGGCAGCGGTCTTTGCCGGAGCCTTGGCGGCCGGCTTGGCCTCTGCGACCTCGGCCTTTACCTCGGGAGCAGCCTCGGCCTCGGCGGCTTTCTTGGCAGCAGCGGTGGTGCGCTTGCGCGCGGTCGTTGTCTTGGCAGCGGTGGTCTTGCTCGCGGTCGCGGTCTTGCTCGCAGCGGCTTTCGTGGTCGTGGCCTTCTTCGCCGTCGTCTTACGAGTCGCGGTCTTCTTGGCTGCGGGCTTTACAGCAGGCTTGACCTCGACCTCTGCCTTGGGAGCAACCTCAGCCTTCACCTCAGGCTCGGCCTTTGCGGGCTCAGCCTCAACAGACTTCTCCTCGGCCTTGGGCTCCTCGGCGGCCACCGGCTCAGCAACAGCCTCAGGCTCGTCGACAACAGCCGCTGGCCTCTCAATCTCCGGATGCATAAAGAAGTACAGGTCCAGATACTTGTCGGCCGAGCGCGTCCAGCTAAAGTCCTGGCTCATGGCCTGCGTGACCAGCTGGTTCCAGGCATCGCGGTTGTCCCAGAACAGGCGTGCCGCACGGAACACGGCGTCGCCCATCTCGTCGCCGTTAAAGTTACTAAACGAGAAGCCTGTGCCCTCGCCGGTAAACTCGTTATACGGGATCACGGTGTCCTTCAGACCACCGGTCTCGCGCACGATGGGCAGGGTGCCGTAGCGCATGGCGATGATCTGCGACAGGCCGCAGGGCTCAAACTTCGAAGGCATCAGGAACATGTCGGCGGCAGCATACATGCGCTGTGACAGCGCCGGATCGAACTCAATGCGTGCGGCCATGGTGCCGGGGTACTTGCCCTGGAAGTAGCGTAGACCGTCCTCGTAGTCGCGGTCGCCGGTGCCCAGCACCGCCACCTGCACGCCGCCGGCCAAAATGCGGTCGAGCGCGTACATGACCAGGTCCATGCCCTTCTGGCGCGTCAGGCGCGTGACCATCACCATGAGCGGACGATCGTCGCGAACCTCGAGCCCCAGCTCTTCCTGCAGCTTGGCCTTGCACACGGCCTTACCAGAACGGTCCTCCACGGTGTAGTTGGCGGCAATGCGCTTGTCGGTCGCCGGGTCAAAGCCCGCCACGTCGATGCCATTCAAAATGCCCTGCAGCGCATACGAGCGCTCGCGCAGCACGCCGTCCAGGCCCTCGCCAAACTCGGGCGTCTGGATCTCGCTGGCATAGGTGGGGCTCACCGTGGTGATGGCATCGGCATAGCGCAGCGCGCCCAGCATGTAGTTGATGCTGCAGGCGTCGCAACGCAGCTGCGAGGCGGCCGCCGGAATGTGCGCCACGCCCAGGATGTCCTCCATCACGGTGTCGCTAAACTGGCCTTGGAACGCCACGTTGTGTATCGAGAATACGGTCTTGACGCGGTCGTACAGCGGCAGGCCCTGGTAGAACTCGCGCAAGAACACGGGCGCCAGTGCCGTCTGCCAGTCATTGCAGTGCAGGATGTCACACTCAAAACCGGCCGGCAGGTGCTGCAGACTCTCGGTGATGGCCTTGGAGAAAAACGCGAAGCGCTCGCCGTCATCAAAGAAGCCGTACGGATAGTCGCGCGCAAAGTAGCGCTCGTTGTCGATGAACATATAGGTGACGCCGTCGTGCTCGAGCTTCTCGAGACCGCAGTACTCGTTGCGCCAGCCCAGGCTCACGTAAAAGTCGGCAAAGTGCTCCATCTGCGCCTTGTACTCGTCCTTGATGGTGGCGTACTTGGGCACCATGACGATGACCTCGGCGCCGGCGCGCACAAGCGCCGCGGGCAGCGAGCCCGCCACGTCGCCCAGGCCACCGGTCTTTACAAACGGTGCGCACTCGGCCGAGGCAAACACGATCTGCATCTTTTTGCTGGAATCTGCCATATTGTCTCCCATGTTGCAATTCGAGAATAGCCGCCTGGCGCTAACCGGGCGGCTATTCTACATGTTACGAGCGATGTTGCGGTGCCAACGTTAACGTACGATGGTGGTGTCAGAAGTTAACGGAGCCTTGCCCAGCACCAGGATGTTCTCGGGCGTGCCGCGAAGCTCGGTGTTGGTGGGGACCACGTTGTTCTTGTCCAGAATGACGTTCTCGACGCGGGCGCCGCTCTTGATGATGCAGCTCTGGTTGATGATCGAGTTGGTCACCGAAGCGCCTTCCTCGACCACGACGCCGCGCGACAGGATCGAGTTGCGCACGGTGCCCTTGATGATGCAGCCGGCCGAGATGATCGAGTTGCACGCGTGGCTGCCGGTCGCATAGCGCGAAGGCGGCACGTCGTGGGCCTTGGTCAGGATCGGGCGCTCGGGGTCAAAGAGCTGGTCGGCCACGGTCTGGTCGAGCAGGTCCATGCTGCGGCGATACAGCGACTTCTCGCTAAACACGCCCACGACCTCGCCCTTGTACTCGTAGCTGCACACGTCGATGTTGCCAAAGTCGCCCTGGAGTGCCTCGAGCAGGTCCAGATAGTCGGCGGCCTGGTAGTGGTCGATAATCTCGAGCAGCGTCTCGCGGTTGACGATGCAGCAGTCCATGGACGCGTTGTCGCCGTACACGACGCCGGCGCTCACGCCCGTCAGGCGGCCGTTCTCGTTAATCTCGAGCTTGGTCTCGTCATCGACGTTGCGCGTGGCCTTGCAGTACACCACGGTCATCTGGGCACCGGAGTTCTCGTGCGCCTCGATGATGGTGTTGAGGTCCATGTTAAAGATGATGTTGGTGCCCATCATCACAACATAGGGCATGTCCGAGCGCTGGAACAGCGTCTTGTTGGAGATGATGTCGCGCAGCAGGAAGCGCATGCCGCCCTTGGTGGTGCCATACGCGTTGCCGGGGACCATGAACAGGCCGCCCTTCTTGCGGTCCAGGCCCCAGTCCTTGCCCGAGCCCACGTGGTCGATCAGCGAGCGGTAGTTACCCGGCATGACGACTCCAACGGTCTTGATGCCGGCGTTCATCATGTTGGACAGCGGAAAGTCGATCAGGCGGTAGCGGCCCAAAAACGGAACGGATGCGATGGGGCGGTCCTTGAGCAGCACGCTGCCGTAGGTCGAAGAGTAGTTAGCGGTGATGTAACCGATGGCCTTGCGATTGATCATCGGATCATTCCCCCTTCCCGATAACGACGTCATTTCCAACGACGGCCGTATCCTTGGTGGTATCGACAGAGCCGAGCTTCACGCCCTCTTCGACCGTGGAGTTCTCGCCCAAAATAGCGCGGCAGATGTGCGCGCCGCTCTTAACGTGCGCACCCGGCAGCAGCACGGAGTCCTCGACCACGGCGCGCTCCTCGATGATGACATCGGTCGAAAGGATCGAGTGGCGAGCGGTGCCGTAGATCTTGCAGCCGTTGGAGACCAGGCAGTCGTCCAGGCGGCCGTCCGGGCCAATGTAGTGCGGCGGACGCGTGGTGATGTTGGACATGATGGGGAAGTTCTTGTCGAACAGATCGAACTCGGGGTTGTTACCCAGCAGGTCCATCGAGGTCTCATGGAAGCTGGCGATGGTGCCGACGTCCTTCCAGAAGCCGTGGAACTCGTAGCTGTACAGGCGCTTGTTCTCACCGAGCAGCTTGGGGATGATGTCCTTGCCAAAGTCGTGGCTCGAGCGCTGGTCCAGAGCGTCCTCCTCGAGCGCCTCGATCAGCACGTCGGCCGAGAAGATGTAGATGCCCATGGACGCGAGGTTCGAATCGGGCTTCTCGGGCTTCTCGGTGAACTTGGTGATGCGGCCGTCTTCGGGGTCGGTGGTCAGGATGCCAAAGCGGCTGGCCTCCTCCCACGGCACGGGCATAACGCTCACCGTGAGGTCGGCGTTGTTCTCAATGTGCGTCTTGAGCATCTTGCGGTAGTCCATGCGATACAGGTGATCGCCCGAAAGAATCAGAACGTACTTGGGGTCGTTCGCCTTGATGTAGTCGAGGTTCTGCGTAATGGCGTCGGCCGTGCCCGCATACCAGGCGCCGCCGGTCTGCGTCTCGTACGGCGGCAGGATCGACACGCCGCCGTCGCGGCTGTCCAGATCCCACGCCTCGCCGGAGCCCACGTAGGCATGCAGCAGGTAGGGACGGTACTGCGTCAGAACGCCCACTGTGTCGATGCCCGAGTTTGAGCAGTTGGAGAGCGAAAAGTCGATAATGCGGAACTTGCCACCAAAGCTAACCGCCGGCTTGGCGATCTTTTGGGTGAGTGCCCCCAATCGGCTGCCCTGTCCTCCTGCGAGGAGCATCGCGATGCATTCTTTCTTACTCATCGATTTCTCCTTCTGTCATCGATGTTTCTAACCCATTAGCGGTGGGCGCGGCGCCTGGTCGCGCCCACCGAATAATGCCGTGCGGCAAAGGGAGCTCGCGCGCCTTCTTTACGCGTGCCAGATCTCGTCGCGATACTCGCGAATGGTGCGGTCGCTCGAGAACCAGCCGGAGGAGGCGGTGTTGAGCAGCGCCTTGCGGTTCCAGGTCTCCTGGTCGCCGTAGCTGTTCGTGAGCTTCTCCCAGGCGTCGACGTAGCTGCGGAAGTCCGCCATGACCAGGTCGGGGTCGTTGTTGTTCATGAGCTCGTTGTAGATGCTCTCGAAGTTGCCCGAAAGACCTGCAAAGGTGTTGTCCTTGAGCTCGTCCATCACGCGGCCCAGGCGCTCGCGGTCGCCGTTGAGGGTATCCCACGCAAAGTAGCTGTTGGATGCCCAGAGCTGCTCGACCTCGGGGGCGGTCAGGCCAAAGATGGCCTCGTTCTCGCGGCCGGCCAGGTCGGCGATCTCGATGTTGGCGCCGTCGAGGGTGCCCAGCGTAATGGCGCCGTTCATCATGAGCTTCATGTTGGACGTGCCCGAGGCCTCCTTGCCGGCCGTGGAGATCTGCTCCGAGATCTCGGCGGCGGGGTAGATGAGCTGGGCGTTGCTCACACGGAAGTTGGGGATAAAGCAGACCTTCATAACCTCGTTGACACGGGCATCGTTGTTGATGACGTCGGCCACGGAGTTAATGAGGCGGATGGTCTCCTTGGCAAAGGTATAGCTCGAGGCAGCTTTACCGCTAAAGATGAAGGTCGTCGGCGTCACGTGGAAGTTGGGATCGGCGATGCGACGGTTGTAGATGTCCATCACCTTCATGATGTTCATGAGCTGGCGCTTGTAGGCATGGAAGCGCTTCACCTGAACGTCGAAGACGGTGTTGGGGTCAATGACCAGACCGGTCTCGGCCTTAACATAGGCGGCCAGGCGCTCCTTGTTGGCGCGCTTGGAGGCACCCACGGCCTTCAGGAACTCGGTGTCGTCTTTAAACTGCTTAAGCTTCTCCAGCTCAAAGGCGTCCTTCAGCCAGCCATCACCAATGGCCTCAGTCACGAGCTTGGCATAGGTGGGGTTGGCCTCGGCAAAGAAGCGACGGTGCGAGATGCCGTTGGTCTTGTTGTTGAACTTCTCGGGCGTCAGGGCATAGAAGTCCTTGAGCACGATGTTCTTGATGATGTCGGAGTGGATCTTTGCCACGCCGTTGACGCTGTGGCTGCAGATCACGGACAGGTTGGCCATGCGAATCTCGCCGTCCCACAGGATGGCGGTCTGGCGCAGACGCTCCTGCCAGCCTTCCTGCGTGGTGTCGAACGACTCGTGCCAACGACGGCTGATTTCGTCAATGATCTGGTATACGCGGGGGAGGAGCTTGGAGAACGTGCCGATGGGCCACTTCTCCAGAGCCTCGGGCAGGATAGTGTGGTTGGTGTAGCTCACGACCTGCGTCACGATGTTCCAGGCGTCGTCCCACTCGAGCTTCTTCTCGTCGATGAGGATACGCATGAGCTCGGGGCCGCACATGGCGGGGTGGGTATCGTTGGTATGGATGGCCACAAACTGCGGCAGCAGCTCCCAGTTCGCGCCGTGCTCCTTCTCAAAGGTGTCGAGCAGGCTGTAGATGCCGGCCGAGACAAACAGGTACTCCTGCTTCAGGCGCAGCAGACGGCCGTGCTCGCCGGCGTCGTTGGGGTAGAGGATGGCGCTGATGGCCTCGGCTTCGGCGCGCTCGGCATCGGCCAGGGCATAGTCGCCGCGGTTGAAGGCCTCCAGGTCAAAGTGCTCCTCGACCGGCTCGGCGGCCCAGACGCGCAGCTTGTTGACGGTCTCGCCGGCATAGCCCACCACGGGGATGTCATAAGGGACGGCCAGGATGTCCTGCGTGTCCACCGTGCGGTAGAACGTGCGGCCGTTCTCCTCAAAGCCCTCAACGTGACCACCAAACTTGATGGTCACGGCCTTGTCCTGACGACGGACTTCCCAGGGATAGCCGTGCGTGAGCCACTCGTCGGTGGCCTCGACCTGGCTGCCGTTGACGATCTCCTGTTTAAACAGACCGTAACGGTAGCGCATGCCGTTGCCGTAGCCGGCAATGCCCTCGGCTGCCATGGAATCCAAGAAGCACGCTGCCAGGCGGCCCAGTCCGCCGTTACCCAGAGCCGGATCGGGCTCCTGGTTCTCGATGACGGACAGGTCAAAGCCCATGTCATCGAGCGCCTCGGCGACCATGTCGCGCACTCCAAAGTTGAGCAGGTAGTTGTCGAGCAGGCGACCGATCAGAAACTCGATCGAGAAGTAGTACACGCGCTTCTTGCCCTCGGCGGTGGCGCGGGCGTCGCTCTTGGTGGCAACGGTGCGTGCCTTCTCGGCTACGAGCTTGGCCAGGGCGTTAAAGCGGTCGAGGTCGCTGGCGGCCTCGACGCTCTTGCCGCTGATGCTCATGACGGCATCGCGATAGAGCTCGGTAAACTCCTGCTTGTTGTCGAAGATCTTATTCATACGTTCCTTTCCCCCGGGGATGTTTCTCCCGGAACGGTTATGACATGTATCCTACGCCCCCGCGGGGCGGGTAATTACAGCTGTAACGGTTTTGTTACGCATCCTTGGCAGACGGCTTAACAGAAGCAGACTTGGCCTTGGTAGCGGCCTTTTTGGCAGCCGGTTTCTTGGCTGCGGCCTTAGCAGCGGGCTTTGCGGCAGCCTTGGCCTTGGCCTTGGTCGTCGTAGCCTTGGCCTTAGCCGGAGCCTTCTTAGCAGCCGCAGGCTTGGGCTTCACCGAAGACATGCGCTTTTTGGGCGCAGCCTTGGGCTCCTCGACCACGGGCGGCTTATAGCTGCTGGGACCGCGGCGCTTAAGCACCACACCTGCCAGACCGGGTACCTTAATCTCGATGGAGTCCATCTGCCCGTTCCAGGGATAGGGCTCGCTCGAGCAGGTGTAGGGCTCCTTGCCGGCATAGCCGCTGCCGCCAAACTCAGGACGGTCAGAATCGAAGATGACCTCCCAGTCACCCTCGCGCGGCACGCCCACGCGGAAGCTCTCGTAGCTCGCCGGGTCAAAGTTGATCAGGATCACCAGGTCGTCATCGACGTCCTCGCCCTGGCGCACAAAGCTCACGATGGACTGCTTGGAGTTGTCCGCATCGATCCAGGTAAAGCCGTCGTCGGTGTAGCCGCGCTCGTACAGGGCGGGCTCGGCGGTGTACAGGTGGTTGAGCGCCTTGATAAACGCCTGATGATGACGGTGAGTCTCGTACTCCTCGGTTAGGAACCACTGGATGGACTCGTAGTAGCGCCACTCAATAAACTGGCCGATCTCGTTGCCCATAAAGTTGAGCTTGGCGCCGGGGTGCGTCATCTGGTAGAAAGCCAGCGTGCGCAGGCCGGCAAACTGGCGCCACCAGTCGCCCGGCATGCGGCCGATGAGCGAGCACTTGCCGTGGACGACCTCGTCGTGGCTCAGCGGGCAAATAAAGTTCTCGGTAAAGGCGTACATGATGGAGAACGTGAGCAGCCCGTGGTTGCCGGGGCGCCACGGAAAATCGGTCTGCATGTAGTGCAGAGTGTCGTTCATCCAGCCCATGTCCCACTTGTAGTGGAAGCCCAGGCCGCCGTCCTGCGGCGGGTAGGTCACGAGCGGCCACGCGGTGGACTCCTCGGCCATCATCATCACGTCAGGGAAGTGGGCCTCCACGGCGCAGTTGACCTGGCGGATAAACGCGCTGGCATCCAGGTCCTCCTCGGTTCCGTACTTGTTGAACTTCTTTTGGCCCGGATCGTCGATGCCAAAGTTGAGGTACAGCATGCTGGACACGCCATCCATGCGAATGCCGTCAACATGGAAGTTCTCGAGCCAGTACAGCACGTTGGAGACCAGGAAGGAGCGGACCTCGCCACGGGCGAAGTCGAACTTGTGCGTTCCCCAGTTGGGGTGAATCTCGTGCTCAAACAGCATGTGGCCGTTAAAGGTGGCAAGGCCGTGGGAGTCGGAGCAAAAACCGCCGGGCACCCAGTCCATGATTACGCCAATGCCCGCCTCGTGACACGCATCGATAAAGTGCATGAGCTGCTGCGGGTCGCCATAGCGCGACGTGGCGGCATAGTAGCCGGTCGTCTGGTAGCCCCAGGAGCCATCGAAGGGATGCTCCATAAGCGGCATGACCTCGATATGCGTGTAGCCCATGTCGTGCACGTAGTCCACGAGCTCGACCGACAGATCGTCGTAGGTGTAGAACTCGCCGCGCTGCGCGGGGAAGGGGTCCATGGGACCGGGGTAGTTGCCGTACTCGTCCGGCTCGCCCTGTGGCGCGTCGCCGTGGCGCTTCCACGAGCCAATATGCACCTCGTAGATGTTAAGGGGCTGCGACATGTGGTTATGACTGGCGCGGCGCTTGAGCCATGCGGCGTCGTTCCACTTGTAGCCATCGAGGGTCCACAGCACGCTTGCCGTTCCCGGAGGGCACTCAGCCTTGAAGGCGTACGGATCGGCCTTGTAGAGCTTCTCGCCCTCGTTGGTCTCAATGAGATACTTATAGAGCTGACCTTGTTCTGCGCCAGGAATAAAGCCTTCCCAAATAGC
Organism: uncultured Collinsella sp.; assembly: GCA_938039325.1. GTDB lineage: Bacteria > Actinomycetota > Coriobacteriia > Coriobacteriales > Coriobacteriaceae > Collinsella. The sequence goes on from CALHUX010000047.1 coordinate 95,029, forward strand.
GCTCGTATGCACGGGCACCAGAGGGTTGGCTTCCTCATCCCAGTCGTTAAATTCGCCAATGACATGCACGCTCTTTACGTCGGGCGCCCAAACGCAAAAACGCCAGCCGCGCGTACGGTTCTGCGTGTCGGGATGCGCGCCCATCTTTTCCCAGCTGCGCTCCCACGTGCCGATGCCAAACAGGTAGACATCGTCCTTGGAGAGTTCCGGTGCGTGCGGGGCGGCTTTACGGGTAGCGGGCTTTTTAGTTGCTGGCTTTAGCTTTGTATCGCTCACGTTTGATCCCATCATGACGCGGCAGCGTGTTGCCTTGGTGACTAGATGCGAAAGGTCCAAGGCTGCACGAATCGAAGGGACGGCGATAGTTCTATGATTCGTTCCACCTCGCGTGCTCGGTGGAACTTTCGGCAGAAACTACGATAACACCTGTACGTTACTTTTATGAAGGAAAGTGGTTTTAGGGCGGTGTTTAATCGGCGAGCGCCATGTTTAGACCACTGGCAGAATTGCGATGGTAAAACTCTTGACAGTTTTACCAATTAGGGTTTCAAGATTGTTAGTCTGACGTTTGGTAAAACGTTTTTATCAGGATGTTTACCATTTGACATTGAAAGGTTCGTATATGTCCCAGACCGCCGCTCCCAATGTCGCTTTTATTTTCGATTGCGACGGCACACTGGTTAATAGCACCCCCGTTTGGGCTTATGCTCAGCCAGAGTTATTGCACCGCCACGGCGTCGACGTGACGGTCGATGATTTTGCCCAATTTGAGCATTTGTCGCTCGAGGACGAGTGCCAGGCCTACCACGACACGTGGGGTATTGGCACGGATGGCGAGGAGCTGTATCGCGAGCTGAGTGAAATCCTTATCGACGGTTATTCCAAGGTGCCGCCGCGCGATGGGCTGCTGGCATTTTTGGAGCAGGCGAAGGCGGCCGGCATCGCCATGTGTGTGGCTACTTCTACGCCGGCCGAGCTGGTCGGGTCTGCGCTTGCCGGCGCCGGACTCGATCGCTACATGGAGTTTGTTACGACGACGGGTGAGGCCGGACGGTCCAAGCAGTTCCCCGATGTGTACGAGCTGGCGCTGAGCCGTCTGGAGGAGCGCCATGGGCATGCGTTTGAGCGCGCCTGGGTATTTGAGGACGCCGTCTTTGGCCTAAAGAGCTCTGGGGTCGCCGGCTTTAAGCGTGTAGGCATTTATGACCCGCACGGCCGCATGGAGCGCGACGATGTGCGCGCCAACTGCGATATCTTTATCGACAGCTACGAGGAGCTGGATCTGGCCAGCGTGCTGGCGTTTGAGGGATAGGCGAGGGCTGTGGCTTGTAAGGTATTAGTGGTCTGCGGCTCGCCCGTGGTTGCGAGCTTGGATCTGTTGTGTAGGCTAGCGGGGGAGTGCGACCACGTTGTCGCCGTGGACCGCGGGCTCGACGCGCTGCTGGGCGCCGGCCTGGGCTGCGACGTATATGTGGGGGATGCCGACACGGTGAGCGATACAGGTCGCGCGCTGGTCGATGCTGCCACCGACTTTGAAGTTGAGCGCCACGACCCCTACAAGGACTATACCGATCTGGCGTTGGCGCTCGATTCGGTCCGCCGTCGCTGGCCGGGTGCCGAAGTGGTCACGACTTGCGCCACCGGTGGCCGTCCCGATATGGCCCTTTCCGTTCTGGGGCTGCTCGCGGGCTACGAGGATGCCCCCGTCTGGATCGCCGAGAACAAGGTGGTCGCCCGCATCCTTCGCGCAGGCGAGTCGTGGACCATCGAAGGCGCCGAAGGCAAGACGTTCTCCATCATCGCCATTGCCCCTAACACCGAGGTAAGCGAACACGGCCTAGAATGGGAACTAAATCACGCCCCGCTGGGTTTGTTGGCCGACACCGGCATCAGCAACGTCGTCAGGTCAACAGCCACGATCCAAGTCCATACCGGCACCGCCATCGCTTACCTATATCAATAGGCACTTAAAGCCTGACCCAAAAAAGTCCTTGCACGTCGCTCCAACTTCCCCTATAGTATTTCCTCGTCACGGGGGCGTAGTTCAGCTGGGAGAACGCTTGACTGGCAGTCAAGAGGTCAGGGGTTCGATCCCCCTCGTCTCCACCATCGTGAATGCAAAGGCCTTCGGAATTCCGAAGGCCTTTTTTCATGCCAAAACACCACGCGCCACAAACCCCACTCACACCAACAAAAAGTTGCACAATTTATTTCCCATGTCTGTACATAGTTTGTTATCCAAACGCAATTACCAGTGTAGCTCGCTGCTCCAGTTGGGCTTCAGGAACGCTCCCAATTATTGCCAACGCCCCAATAACCTGCATCAACGTGAACAACATCCCAAAACAACCCCCTTTAGCACGTTAAATGAACGATATGTTGTCCAACGCAGCCCAAATCAGTTTCGCTAACAGCTTGTGCTAGGATACCTAACGTTACATGAGTTCAACTGTGCTCACGGCTCCAATAGGCCACGTAGCGCAGGGTCGATCAGCATCCGGCCGTAACGGCGGTGCCAGAAACACCACGAGCTCCAATAAAGAAGTCATGCGACTTTGTTATTTTGCATCGAATTAATTCGTAGGTGTAAATAGCTATTGTTTGCATGCTAATGCGTAGCAGTGCTGCAGCTGTTTGCGTGCGTTCCAGTTTTGTACCCGCTTGACTGGGCCGCACGCAGCTAGCTGGAGACGCGTTCATTTTGCGATACACGTCCGCGTCTCTAGCAACTGCGCTTATACATACCGTTCACGGTGGGGCAGAGCCACGTGCTTGTCTAACTGGGCTCAGGGTTTGAATATGCAGCGCCTTCGCGCACAAGCGCCCTGGCGAAGCCATATCCAAATCACGTGAGCCATACGTAAGACAGCAAGGGGGTGGTGCTCGTGTGGTATGTAATCCAGGTCATTAACGGTCGCGAAGACGTAATGCGTGAGCGCATTGAGCACATGGTGCCGGCTGTCGCCATGCAGGAGCTCTTTTATCCCCAATATCAAACCGAGATCAAGGTACACGGCGAATGGGTCAATACGACCAAGTCACTCTTTCCCGGTTATCTTATCTGCGATACGGCAGATCCCCGCACCGTGCAACAGTATCTGCTTCGCATGGACGACTTTGCCCGGGTGCTTTCCCAGGACGGTCAGTTTGTGCCGCTGGCAAAAGAAGAGGTTCAGCTTATTGGCGGCTTTACGCATAGGGGAGACCGCGTAGTGCCCATGAGCGAGGCCTTAAAAGACGGCGACCAGGTCGTAGTGACGGCAGGTCCGCTGCTGGGCCACGAAGGCCTTATCAAAACCATTAACAGACGCAAGAGCACTGCTTATTTGGAGCTCGATCTGTGCGGCCGGCGCGTAACCACCCGCGTTGGCCTCGCGGTGCTTTCAAACGAGCAGCGCGTCATGCGCAACCTAAAAAAAGCGATCGCCTAGCTGCTGGCGACTGTGTAACAGAGCAGGGAGGATCCTCGGAGGCGGGGACGTAGTGTTGGAGGAGAACGTGCATAACAATCAAATGGGGGATGCGGCAGCGCTTGCTGTCACGCTTGAGGACAGGCGCGAGGCTGCCAAGCTTAACAACGCCGGAAAGCATGAGCCTAAGCTGACGGAGAACGGCATCCCGGCTGACGTGCTGGAAAAGTTGTTGCCTGGGGACGATATTATCGAGTTGGAAGAACCCGTTGTTAACGGTGGGCTATTCTACCGTTTTATCAAACGTTCTTTCGATGTTGTCTCCTGCGGTTGCGCGCTCATTATTCTTGCGATTCCGATGGCTGCTATTGCCGTCAAGATCAAGTCCGAGTCCGAAGGCCCCGTCATTTATGCACAGCGTCGCGTTGGCAAGGACGGCAAGGTCTTTAACATTTATAAGTTCCGCAGCATGTATACCGATGCTGAATCTCGTGGTGCCCAGTGGGCACAAGACGAAGATCCCCGCGTAACACCGTTTGGTAAGTTCATGCGTAAAACGCGCCTGGACGAGATTCCTCAGTTCTGGAACGTATTTAAGGGCGATATGAGCCTTATCGGTCCGCGCCCCGAGCGGCCTGAGTTCTGCGAGGAATTTGAAAAGCGAATTCACGGTTGGCACTTCCGTACCATGGTACGTCCGGGCATTTCCGGTCTTGCCCAGGTGACTGGCGGGTACGACCTGCTTCCCAGCGAGAAGGTCATATTTGACCTCGAGTACATCAAATCTAGAAACATCAAGATGGATGTTGTGATCATGCTTAAGACGCTTGGGGTTGTTAGCACGGGAGACGGTGCTCGTTAATGAAGATACTCGTTATTTGTCAGCGATATTGGCCTGAACAATTTCAAGTAACTGATATTTGCGAGGGGCTCGCAAGCCGCGGCCACGATGTCACTGTGCTCTGCGGACTTCCAAATGTTGGACTCCCAAATTCGGAGGGTCGAATACCCCCCGAATACCTACACGGTAATAATCGACATCAAGAACATAATGGCGTCCATATAGTGCGGTCTTTCGAAATTGGAAGACGTACAGGCGTGCTTTGGAGAACCGCAAACTACTACTCCTTCTGGAAATCGGCCGACAACAAAGTAGTATCTATGGGCGAATTCGATGTTTGTCTCGCATACCAGTTGAGTCCCGCAATGATGTGTGATGCAGCCCGCGTGCTTAAGCGAGCCAAAGGCGTTCCATACCTATTATATTGCTGTGATCTATGGCCAGAGTCTATGAAGGCTATGCTGGGTAGCAGGGGGACCGCCATCATTCGACATTTTGGTCGTGTCTGTCGCAAGATCTATAGTTCAGCCGACCGAATTGCCATCGAATCGCCTTCTTTTGAGGAGTATTTCACTTCTTACCATAACGTTCCTGCTAATAGGCTTTTCTATCTTCCCCAGTTTTCTACTGACGGAGGGCAGCCAGTTTTAGATGCTCATGAGAGTGTCAATTTTTATTTCATGGGGAATATGGGGACCGTTCAATGCATTCCCTTTATTTTGAAATCTTTTAAAAAGGCACTTGAAATCGCACCCAAAGCCAACATTACTCTAAATTTTGTAGGCGATGGGGTAGCTGCAAGCGAGGCTAAGGAATACGTAAAGCAAAACGGCCTAACGAAGAGCGTCATGTTTCATGGAAGACATCCTTTTTCCGAGATGCAACATTTTTATGCTCAAGCCGATGTATGCGTAATGGCTTTAGATGATAGCTCCTTGATAGGCACCACCATCCCCTCAAAGCTACAAGGTTATATGGCAGCAGGTAAACCTGTCATTGCGGCTGTTCGAGGGGGCGCACGCTTTGTCCTTAATGAGTCTGGATGCGGTGTAGCTGTTAATCCTGGCGACGTTGATGGCTTCGCATCTGCGATGGCTGATTTAGCCGTTGACGAAAGCAAGCGGCTTGAGTTCGGGGCGCTTTCCCGACATTACTTCGAAAGTCATTTCACCAAACACGCGTTTTTGGACGCAATTGAAAATGAACTAATAACGCTAGCGAAGGGATTCTAGAAAATAATGGATACCAGCACCTTTACCGGTAAAACTCTGATGATCACAGGTGGCACCGGCTCCTTCGGAAACACCGTGCTCAAGCACTTCATGGACACCGACCTGGCGGAGATTCGCATCTTCTCCCGCGACGAAAAAAAGCAGGACGACATGCGTCACCGCCTGCAGGAGAGGTCCCCTGAGCTTGCCTCCAAGGTCCGCTTTTTCATCGGCGACGTCCGCGACGCCCAGTCTGTTCGCGATGCCATGCACGGGGTAGACTACATCTTCCACGCCGCCGCCCTCAAGCAGGTGCCCTCGTGCGAATTCTTTCCAATGGAGGCTGTGAAGACCAATGTCATTGGCACGGACAACGTGCTGCACGCCGCCATCTCGGAGGGTGTCGAGAAGGTCGTTTGCCTCTCCACTGACAAGGCTGCCTACCCCATTAACGCAATGGGCAAGTCCAAGGCCATGATGGAGTCCATTATCTACGCTAACGCCCGCAACGGCGCCGGTCGAACCACCATCTGCTGCACACGCTACGGCAACGTCATGTGCTCGCGCGGCAGCGTTATCCCGCTGTTCATTAACCAGATCCGCGCGGGGGAGCCCGTGACGGTGACCGACCCTAACATGACCCGCTTCCTCATGAACCTCGACGAGGCGGTCGACCTCGTGCAGTTCGCCTTTGAGCACGCTAACCCTGGCGACCTGTTCATTCAGAAGGCACCTGCTTCAACCATCGGCGACCTCGCCGAGGCGGTCCAAGAGGTGTTCGCCCGCACCGAGACTCGTGTCATCGGCACCCGTCATGGTGAGAAGCTCTATGAGACGCTCATGACCCGCGAGGAGCGCCTGCGAGCCGAGGACATGGGCGAGTACTTCCGTGTTCATGCCGACACGCGCGACCTGAACTACGACAAGTTCTTCGTTGAGGGAGAGGTGCACACTCAGGCCGACGAGCCCTATACGTCCCATAACACGAGGCGCCTGGACGTGGCGGGCACGATCGACAAGATCAAGACCGCCGAGTACGTGCAGCTAGCCCTTGAGGGCCGCGAGGCAGAGGCGGTGCAGTAGGCATGCGCTTCCTGGTTCTGGGCGCCACGGGGATGGCTGGTCACCTAATCTCGCTTTTCCTTAAGGAGCGCGGGCATACGGTGGTTGGCTTCAGCCGCCGCGGCGTGCCCTTTCTCGACAGCCAGGTCCTAGGCGACATTCGGGACAAGAAGCTCTTGCAGGACTCAATCGATGAGGGCGACTTCGATGTTGTCGTGAACTGCATCGGGGTGCTGAACAAGGCTGCCGAAACCAATCCCGACGCCGGCTGGATAAACGGCGAACTTCCGCATGTCCTGGCCGGTATGACCGCAAGCAAGCGAACGCGCGTGTTCCACATGAGCACCGACTGCGTGTTCGCGGGGAACACCGGACCCTATACAGAGAAGAGTGAACCGGATGGCGAGAGCGCCTACGACCGGACCAAAGCGGCCGGCGAGCTTTTCGACGGCAAGAACCTGACGTTCCGCAACTCAATCGTGGGGCCCGATATGAACCCCGGCGGCATCGGACTGCTCAACTGGTTCATGGGGCAGCCCGGTCCGGTTAAGGGCTTTACCGGCGCCATCTGGACAGGCCTGACAACACTGGAGCTCGCCAAGGCAATGGAGCACGAGGCGTGCGAGGATGTTAATGGGCTCGTGAACATGGTGCCCGAGGGCTCAATCAACAAGTACGACCTGCTGCAGCTGTTCAACCGCGAACTGCGAGGTGGCGCTATCGAGATAGTGCCCGACGCGGGGCTGCAGCTAGACAAGACGCTCGTGCGCACGAACTTCGAGCCGAGCTACCGTCCCAAATCCTATCCAGATCAGGTCCGTGAGATGGCTAGCTGGATTAGGGAACACAAGGAACTCTACCCCCACTACGAGGTGATCTAGATATGAGCAAGTTGAAACTCATGGTGGTCATGGGCACCCGCCCGGAGATCATTAAGCTGTCCGAGGTTGTGCGCAAGGCCGATGAGTACTTCGATCTGTCCATCGTGCACACCGGCCAGAACTATGACTACGAGCTAAACAAGGTGTTCTTCGATGACCTCGGCATCCGCAAGCCTGATCACTATCTTGGTGTGGTCGGCGAGAACCTCGGCCAGACGATGGGTAATGTCATCTCGAAGAGCTACGAGCTGTTTGCTGCGGAACGCCCTGATGCCGTGCTCGTGTTGGGCGACACGAACTCCTGCCTGTGTGTGATTTCCGCCAAACGCCTGAAGATCCCCGTGTTTCACATGGAGGCGGGTAACCGCTGCAAGGACGAGAACCTGCCCGAGGAGGTCATTCGCCGCATCGTCGACGTGACGAGCGACGTGAACCTGTGCTACTCCGAGCACGCACGCCGCTACATTCTGGATACCGGCGTCAAGCCCGAGAACACCTACGTTGTGGGCAGTCCCATGGCTGAGGTGCTGGATCGGGTCCTCCCGAGCATCGAAGCGTCGGCCGTTCTGAACGACCTGGGCCTTGAGCCCGGGCGCTATATCTTACTTTCGGCCCATCGCGAGGAGAACATCGACATCGCGGAGAACTTCTTCAGCCTGATGGGCGCCGTGAACGCGATGGCCGACAAATACGATGTGCCCGTTCTCTACAGCTGCCACCCGCGCAGTGCCAAGATGATTGAGCGTCGTGGATTCGAGTTCGACCGACGGGTCATCCAGCACAAGCCGATTGGATTTTTTGACTACAACCAGTTGCAACGAAACGCCTTGTGCGTGGTCTCTGACTCGGGGACCCTTCCCGAGGAGGCCTCGTACTTCAAGTTCCCCGCGGTCTCCGTGCGCACCTCGACCGAGCGTCCCGAGGCGATGGATGCTGGTGTGTTCTGTGTTGGCTCAATCACTTCAGAACAGGTGCTGCAGGCTGTTGATCTCGCCGTTGCCATGCATGCCAATGGCGACGACGGTGTGGAGGTGCCGGCCTACGTCGATCGCAACGTTGCGACCAAGGTTATAAAGCTTATCCAGAGCTATACGGGCATTGTGAACAAGATGGTGTGGAGGAAGTAGTAGCTTGAAATGTGAGCGGGTTAACACGCACTCGGGTGATGTTAGGTTTAACGGTTCGTCTGAAGAGTTGCAACTCTATAACCTTGATAGTGGGGTAGCGGTAGGAAATTCAGCTCTTTGCTTGAATGAACGACGAGCTAGTTTCTCCGTTTCTTTCTATTTTGCAGCAGTGCTGGCCGTCACGCTTTTCTTCTCAGGTGCAATGGTCAATTTTCTGCCGTGGTTGAATACTGTTCTGTTGATTGCGGGAGAGGTGATAGTGTTATGTCTGTTTTCACAGGTTGACGCGAGAGCCAAGACGTTAACGCCACGACGTCCGTTCGTTTGGTGGATTTTCGCTTATAGCATCTATGTCGTTGCGGTTTTGCTTAGTTTTTTCTCGGGAGGAAATTATCTTTCCCAATACAACACGACAATGGTTTCGTATCTCTTTGCACCACTGGCTTTCTATGCAATTTCCATCGCGCTCTCCAATGATGAGAAACAGCTGCTGAAAAAAATATTGATAGGACTTGCAGCCTTTGCCGCCGTTTTCGGGTTTCTCCAAGTCTTTTTTAGGTCTTATTTGCCGGCGAGTTCACTTTTTGTTAACGGCACTACTGTTGTCAACGAGTTGATGCTTGCAGGAGATTCGTCATATATCAGGGCTAATGGCCTGATTGGGAATGTTATCGAGTTCGCCGATTTGACTGCCATGTTTTGTCTTATCTGTCTCAGCTCGAAAACCATTGAGGGCCAGAAGACAAATATCGCGTTTTGCATTTTGTTCCTTTTTGCCAACACTTTAACGTCGAGTAGGGCAACCATCGTTCTTATCGTTGTGTTCGTTTTCATTAAACTGATTCTAAACGCGAGAATCGGAAGCCTCAGCAAGATCGCTTTGTTAATTGTTTTTATTCTGAGCGTTTGTATATACCTTTATGTAGCTTCTGATTCTCTTCTTGTTCAGCGACTTTTAGGGCTTGACGTAACAGCGAAAGCTTCTTCTGCCCAACACTTTGTCGATATCGCGCAAATTATGGAAGTGATTTCCCAAAACCTTTTGTTTGGGACCGGAGTCTGTTCGCAGTACGCCTCAAGTAACCCAATCATTACTGATGGATGGATTTTTCAGTTAACAGCCGAACTCGGCGTCTTTGGACTCGGTGCTTACTGCGCACTCCTCTTCGCGACTTATAAGCTTGCCAGAACTCAATTTGCTAATTCTGGGTTAATGCAAGACCCCGTTACTATCATTTTCCTCTTGTTCGTTGTCTGCTCTTTCTTCAACTCAGGCTTTATCGGGCGTGTCCCGTATTTTGCCTTTTTCATCTATCTCGCATGTGAAACGGTGGAAGTGCATTGCTGTTCACGCTAATTCGGAGAATTAAGGGGTAGGACATGGCTGATTTTGAAAATAAGATATTGCTAGTCTCTTTGGATAACGTGAATAGAACGCCATACCTTTCGCGCTATATCGCTGCGTTGGACGGGCATAACTGTGATTTTTTTTACTGGAATCGTTCGAACCGCGACCATCCTGTTGATTGCTTTTCGCAAGTGTACGCGCTGGACTGTCCTGTTGACCCTAATGGCTCGCGTCTTGTAACACAGCTACAGAAGCTCAAGGGGTACTTGCGGTTTCGTCAGGGTTTCAAAAAGCTGATTAAGCGGGGTGCTTATTCCGGAATCATTTTTCTTCACTCCCCTGCTAGCGTTCTGACTTATCAGATGTGGTCAAAGTCCTTCGACGGACGCGTTTTGATTGATGTGCGCGATTACACCTATGAAGACAATTCAATGTATAAGCATTTGGAAGCCGAAGCGATAAGGCGTGCTTCAACCGTTGTGATCTCGTCGCCTGGCTATAGGTGCTTTTTACCCAAGCATGTGTATTTTCAGATGCACAATGCCTCGAATTACGGTGTTGAGCGCAACGCTGAGCTGAGGTCAATGTGCAATTCCGTACGCAGCGCTGGCGCACCTATCCGCATCGCGTGCATCGGAAGCGCTAAGAATCCTGCGGTTGATCGTAGAGTGATTGATTTATTTGGAAATGATTCAAGATTTACGCTGCTCTATGCCGGCAGAGGTTTCGGCTGCCTTGAATCCTACTGCAATGAACGAGGCTTCGTTAACATCGAGGTACATGACGAGTTTCCGAGTGAGAACACGTTCGATTTCTACAAAGGCGTCGACATCGTAATGAACCTGTATGGAAGTGGATCTCCGCTTTGGGATTATGCATTATCCAATAAGCTCTATCTTGCCGCACAGCTTAGCATACCAATTCTCGTTTTCCGAAATACGGAGATGGCGAGGATATCCGAGGAGTACGGCTTTGGCATCGCGATAGATTTCGACGGATGCAACGTTCCGGATTCGGTTTATAAAGCTTATTCAAGCTTAGACAAAAATCTCTTGACAAAGGGCTGTGACCAGTTTCTTGAGTCAATTTCGCACGAAGATGAGGAAGCCGATGCGGAAATTGCCAATTTTGCCGAGCGTTGTTTAACGTTGAGTTAGGAGTGAAACCTTGACTAAGGCCGCATGCGTGATATTGAACTATAAAGATGCAAAAAATTCTGCTGCACTTGCAGAAATCGCCTTGGGATATCCGAGCATAGGAAAAGTCTTTGTTGTCGACAACTGCTCGCCCGACGACTCGCTCCGTGAGTTAAACAAGCTAAAGGAGCGCGGCGTTAGTGTTATTGAATCGGATAAAAACAATGGCTACGGTGCAGGGAACAATATTGGAGTAGCAGCGGCAAGGGATGAAGGATATAGGTTTGCCCTAATTGCGAACCCAGATGTCAAGTTTACCGATGAATGCATCAGTAAACTTGTTGCTGCAATGGAACAGGGGAGGGGCATTGGAGTTTCTTCGGCAATTCAAAAGGACCTGCATGGCTGCGTCGTAGATTTAGCTGCATGGAAAATTCCTACCGCAGCGCAGCTCGCCGCAGCTTCGAGCGGGCTTCTAAGCAGGATCGTTGGAAGACCGGTATATGAAACTTCCTATCTTCACAGCTCCTCAACTGTTGAGGTCGACTGCGTCCCGGGCGCAATGCTGATGGTAAACACTGACTGTTTCGAGAGGGTTGGGGGGTACGATAAGGACATCTTTCTCTATTGTGAAGAAACCGTTCTCGGTATCCGAATGAAGAGGGCAGGCTTTAAGACCCTCCTAATTACAGAAGAGTCGTACCAGCATTTGCATAGGCAGAATGAGAGTGGGGCATCTGACTCGCGAAGTCAGTTGCGGGATAGAATTTTTTCAAGTCGTAAACTGATTATGGAGAAGTACTATCGATCTTCAACCGCGCTGCGCCTTTTCCAAACGCTTGCATTTCAGCTATCGAGGCTTGAAAACGCCTTTGCGTGCTGTCTAAGTCGTCCGAAGCGTTCTGTGGGAAACGATTGAATCATGGGGCATTTGCTCTAGTGTCAAGAGAAACGTTATTTAGGACATTAATTGATGGATATCAGAAGAACAATTAAACAATTCATAATCGCCATCATTGCCCAGGGCGTTTCTTTAACAGCAAGTTTGGCAATGAGCCTACTTGTTCCGAAGGTCCTCGACGTCACGGAGTTCGGGTATTGGCAGTTGTTCATCTTTTACACGAGCTATTCGGGTTTTTTCCATTTTGGATTAAATGACGGAGTTTATCTTGTTGAAGGAGGAAAGAGCCGGGATGAGATAGAGAAGCAAACTATCAACTCCTGTTTTGCCATTGGGGGAGCAGTTCAGTTAGTCGTCGCCATTGCGGTCGTGACAATAGCGTGCCTGATGTCTTTGGAGTCTGACCGTTTCCTGACTATATGTGCATTTGCTGCCTATACGGTCGTTTACAACCTCTCCCTATATCTTGGCTATGTATTCCAAGCTGTCAATGAGACTAAACTTTATTCTTTCATGGTAGTCATTGAACGGCTGTTCTTTTTGGTCGCGATAGTTCTGCTCTTCACCTTTAAGGCGGGCGATTTCAAGCTATATATTGTCTTCTTTTTCGTCGCTCGGACCATCGCGTTCGTCTACGCTCTTTGGCATGGAAGGGACATTGTCAGATCGGGGCTTGATTGTTCAATTCTCACGGTACGCCGCTATGTTGCCTACGTAAAGGTCGGTTTCGGTTTGATGGTCGCCAACATCGCCGATATCCTGATTCTTGGCGTCGCTCGGGCGCTCGTCGACAGCGCATGGGGCATTGAGGTTTTCGGCAAGGTCTCCTTCTCTTTGTCCATGGTCAACTTCTTTATCTTGTTCGTTTCCCAGGCGAGTATGGTCCTATTTCCTGCGCTGAGGCAAGGAAGTAGCGAAGAGCGGCGCAGCTTCTACCGAGGTATCAGGGATATGATGGAGATTGCCTTTCCGGGAATCTACCTTTTGTATTTTCCGATGGCTACCGTCCTTTCGCTTTGGCTCCCCCAGTACGCCGACAGTATGCACTACTTCGCCTTGCTGATACCTATCTGTGTTTTCAACACGAAGATGGACGTCTGCTGCACGACCTACTTCAAAGTTCTGCGCGAAGAGCGAGTTCTGCTTTTCGTCAATCTTGCAGCCGTTTGTTCTAGTACCGTGCTCTCTTTGGTGGGCATTTACGTTTTCGGTTCACTCGAGGCGGTACTCGTCGGGGCTGTCTCGAGCATAGTGGCAAGGTCACTTTGGTCTGAGAGACACCTTGACCGAAAGCTCGGGGTGCCTTCTTCTATCATGCCGCTCGAGGAGGTTGCTCTTACTGCCGCATTTATCGTCCTATCGCTTTTAGCCTCGAGCACGGTCGCCGTTATTGGCTATGCATTCCTCTTTGTCGCATACCTGTTCGTCAACCGCTCCGTTACTTTAAGCCTTCTCGAACGGATCCATAGAACTCTTTTGAGGCGCTGAATTAGTTTCCCTTGACTCACCTCATATGAAGGAGACCAATATGAAAGGCATCATCCTCGCCGGCGGTTCCGGCACGCGCCTGTACCCGCTCACGCTCGTGACCTCCAAGCAGCTGCTGCCGG
>CALHUX010000048.1:0-4631 GCA_938039325.1 uncultured Collinsella sp.
GTCGGCAGCCGCTTTACGATTCGCCTACCGCGGTAGGGGCGTCTCTCACGAATCGAAGGTGAATGCTTTTCCGCGAAGTGAACGACCTATTTTGGGCGCCCGAAGCATCCGCACTTTTTGGCGCCAAAACCGCAGGAAAAACCTGACAAAACCGCAGGAAACAGTGCCTACAAAGTGTCGATGCTCCAGGGGTTCGATTTCACTCGTTCACTTCGCAAAAAGTCATTCACCTTCGATTTACGGCAGCCCGTCAGTCACCCTCTCGGTATTAAAAATGGGGCAAGGCCACGCGCCTTACCCCATTTTTTGCTAACTATAGCAGCTTGTGCGCTACTCGCGGCACAGGTGCACGGCGAAGCCGGCGAACTCGCGCTTAAAGTACACGAGCTTGGTGCCGCCGTCGGGCAGCAGCACGCGCGACTCTTCGTTGATCTCGAGTCCGCGCTCGACGAACCACTTCTCGGCCGCATCGATGTCGTTGACGGCAAAGCCGACGTGACCCTTGGCGCCACGACCATTCTGCTTCATAACCTCGACCAGCGAATCATTGAAGTACGAAACCGGGGTCTCGATAACGGGCAGGCCCATCATCGTCGAGAACAGCTCCGCGATCTCCAGGGCATCGGCCGGGTCGGTGGCGTTGATGCCCACGTGGGCAACGCGCATGCCAAAGAGCTCTACCGGGTTGGCATTCTGCTCACTCATACAGTCAGCGCCTACTGAGCCATGACGTCAAGAACGGCCTTCTCGGCAGCGACGCGGTTCATGCCGGTCATGAAGGGCACGCCGCTCACATACGGGCAGGTGAGGCCCTCGGGGGCAACGGTGGTGGCGATCAGCAGGTCGGCGCCCTCGTCGCAAGTGTCCTTGGCCTCGGAGATGGCGCACTGCACGATCTCATACTTGTCGGCATAACCGTTGGCGTCGAGCAAGGTGGCGACCTTCTGGGCAACAAGCGTGGAAGTGGCAGCGCCAGCGCCGCAAGCCAAAACGATTTTCTTCATAGGTACTGTCTCCCTTCATGGTTTACTTTTGCTAAGTGTACCGCAGCGAGCGATGGCACTCAGCCTCGATGCGCTTTTATGCCAGTTTGCTTGCACACTGCGTATAATACATCTAGCACGTGTTGTCATACCACTCACTTTATGAGCGACTAAGGACCCTAATATGCCCGATTCCCGCACCCTCTGGACCACCGTCGTCGTCATCTGTATCGCCGTGTCGGTATTCTTTAGCGTCAAAAAACGTACCACGTTTAAGCGCCTGCAACAGCTTATGGCTGCCAAGCAGTGGGAGGAGTTCGATCGCTTGCTCGACGGCAAACTCACCAGCATGTTGTATCCGCGCTACAACCGCGACTACCTGCGCCTGAACTCCTATCTGCTGCGCGAGGACCACGAACGCGCCGACAAGATGTTCGACCTGCTGCTGAGCCTCAACCTGCCCAAGATGCAGCGTATCGACCTGGTGATCAAGGCCTTTAACTACTACGTTGGCCAGGAGAACTGCGAAAAGTCCAAGGAGCTTTTGCACGAGATCAAGGGCTTTGAGGGCGGTCAGGCCGAGGCAGTCGCACACGAATGCCAGCTGATGTACGACACGATGATCCTCAAGCGCCACAACGACATTCCCGAGCTGGAACGCATGCTCAAGGAAGCCGGTGACGATCCGGTCAAGCGCTGCCGCCTGGAATACCTGCTGGCCCTGCAGTACAAGAACAAGGGCGACGAGGCGAAGTTTGCCGAGTACTTGGAAAAGTCGGGCCAGCACTCGATGGCCGTCAACGCGTAACGGACGGCTTGTGCTAGACTTCTAGTCTTACGGGGGCGTGGCGGAATTGGCATACGCAGGAGACTTAAAATCTCTCGCCGCAAGGATTGTGGGTTCGAGTCCCACCGCCCCTACCACGTATTGCTTACGAGCCCGTGTCCCCCAGGGATGCGGGCTCGTTTCTTTTAGATACCAGCACAGATGGTGAGTTGCGGTGGAATAGTTCTTGTTTATGCCGTTTACCAGCCTATTTAGGAACTATTTCACCGCAGCTTAGGTTGATACTCGCACATTTTTCGATGGAAAAACGTGTTTGTCTCCCACATTTTTCGATTGAAAGATGTGGTTGTCTCGCACATTTTCCAAGGGAAATGCGCATATGGCCTTATACTATCCGAAAGGGTTGGGAGGCAATATGCAGCGACAGCTTATGAGTGAACTTATCGCTTGGAAATCAAGAGCGAATCGCAAACCCCTCTTGCTTAAGGGGGCCCGCCAGACAGGTAAGACTTGGCTTCTTAACGAATTTGCAAGCCAGCAGTATCAAAACGCCATTCGTTTTGACTTTATGCTCGAGCCGAGCGCACGCTCGCTGTTCGATGGGGACCTCGACCCCAAGCGCATCATCTCCCAGATAGAACTCCTGCGCGGCCAAACCGTAACGCCGGCAGACACGCTCGTCATCTTCGACGAGATCCAAGAGGCACCACGCGGGATCACCTCGCTCAAGTACTTCAACGAGCTTGCACCCGAATACCACATCGTGGCAGCCGGTTCCTATATGGGCCTCGCGCTCCGACGCGAAAACGAGTCATTTCCCGTCGGCAAAATTGACCAGCTCACCATGCGTCCCATGGGGTTTGTCGAGTTCGTTCGTGCCGTCGACGGCAACCCGCTCGCCGATGCCATCCTTGCCGCAGACATGAACCTTCTAGCAAACGTTACCGAAAAGCTCGAGCACTTGCTCAAGGAATACCTTGTTGTCGGCGGTATGCCCGAAGTTGTCTCCGCTTTCGCCGAGACACGCGACCTCATCGAAGCCCGAAGACTTCAGCAGCAAATCATCGAGGCTTACGAATCCGATTTTGGCAAACATGCACCCGCCCGCATCGTCGAACGCATGAGGTTGGTTTGGAAAACCCTTCCCGGCCAGCTTGCCAAGGAGAACAAAAAGTTTGTCTATGGCGCCCTTCGCCCCGGAGCGCGCGCACGCGATTTTGAGGAAAGCCTCCAGTGGCTCACGGACTACGGAATCGTTCATAAGGTGCCACGTGTTTCCGCTCTAAAGGCGCCGCTCTCGAGCTACGAAGACCTTTCGGGCTTCAAACTGTTCTGCATCGACACCGGCATCCTCGGAGCGCTCTCCGGCCTCTCTCCAGCCATCGTTCTTAACGGATCCGCTGTTTTTACCGAGTTCAAAGGTTCGTTGACCGAACAATATGTCGCGCAGGAACTTTTGCTCCAGGACAAAACTCCCGCGTATTGGTCCTCTACCTCCGGCAATGCCGAAACCGACTTTGCCATTGACCATGCGGGAACCGTGCTTCCGCTTGAGGTCAAGGCGGCAGAGAACCTTAAAGCGAAGAGCCTGAAAATAGCCTGCGAAAAATTCAAACTCGAGCGTTGCGTGAGGAGCTCCCTGGCGGCATATAGAGACGAGGGCATGCTCGTCAATATTCCGCTTTGGGAGATTGGGCAAATCGACAAGCTGACATAGGCGCTGTGGGGACGCCCCGCAAGGACTGTCCCCAGGTGCCGGCTGTTGAGTTGCGGTGGAATAGGGACTGTTTGGTGCCCGAAAGGGCGATTTGAGTCCGTATTTCACCGCAACTTATGAGGGGATGGTTAAAGGGTGCTGAGAGTGGGGGTCCAGGCGATGGTGGGGGTCGCGCCGTCGAGAACCTCGTTGATGGTGGCGGCCACACCGGCGAGCAGGCTGTTCTCGCTCACGGTAAGCGCCCTGTAGCCACCGGCGCGCATGAGTTCGCGAATTACCACGGCACCGGCCAAGATCACGCCCGCGCGTTTGGGCTGCACGCCTGGCAACGCGGCAATGCCTGCAACATCCAGCGCAAACATGCGCTCGATAGCGGCCGAGACCTGATCCAGCGAAAGCTCGCGCAGGTGCACAAAGCTCGAATTATACGGCTCCAGCTCGTGAACGAGCGCCACGAGCGTGGTGACGGTGCCACCCACCGCGACCAGGCGCTCAGCACGCTCAAAATCGTTGGGCAGGCCTTCAAAATAGGCGGCGAACTGCTCGCCTGCCCACGCGGCAGCGGCGGTAAGCTCACTGTCCGTTGGCGGCAGTGTCGAGAAAAACCGCTCGGTCACGCGGCGACAGCCGATGTCCAGCGAGCGCGTCCCTTCCAGCGCAAAGACGCCACGCTCCGGCGCATAGACGCCCGTCGCGAGCTCCGTGGATCCGCCGCCCGAATCGGCAACAATGATGCGCTCGC
The DNA here is from genome assembly GCA_938039325.1 of uncultured Collinsella sp. Classification (GTDB taxonomy): domain Bacteria; phylum Actinomycetota; class Coriobacteriia; order Coriobacteriales; family Coriobacteriaceae; genus Collinsella. The sequence goes on from CALHUX010000048.1 coordinate 4,230, forward strand.
CGGCAAAGTCGTGCGCCACGCCAAAAAATGTCAGGCGCGCCTCGACCTCACCCGGAATCACCTGTGGCTCAAGCCCCAGATCGCGCAGGCCGTCCAGCAGCAGCGCGGCGTTGGACGCATCGCGCGCGGCACTCGTGCACGTGGTGCAGATGCACACGGCCCCAAAAGCACGCGCCTCGTCCACAAACATGCGGCATGCGGCGAGCACGCGCTCGACCGCCGCCTCGCAAAAGCGCCCCGTCGCATCCACGCCCTCGCCCAAATCGGTAATCTCGGTATGCTTGGACGATTCCACGATCGCCCCGGCCTCGACCTGCGCCAGCACCAGTCGCGACGACACCGTTCCCAGGTCGATCGCCGCCACCTTATATCGTTTGCAATCTGCCATTGCGGGCTCCCCTC
>CALHUX010000049.1:0-2380 GCA_938039325.1 uncultured Collinsella sp.
CTCTTGGGGTTCCAAAGGGGATATTCTCTTTCGCGAAAGAGAATATCCCCTTTGATTCGTGCAGCGCCGACGGCGCTGCCTTCCCCTCCGCACCTGTGCGGAAACAACGCTCCACAATGTGGAGCTTTTTTAACGCATGGGTCATTTTGCCCGCTTGAGGCAATACCAATTCCATGCTATACTTATCGTTAAGAAAACGACAAATTCAAAGGAGAACTGCATGGAGAGCATTTTTGAAAAACGTCTTACCGTCACGCCCGACTACTGTGACGCGTCGGGCGCGCTGTCGCCGTTGGCGGCATTTACGATTTTTCAGGGCATCGCAGCGCAGCACGCGGAGGTGCTGGGCGTCGGCAGCAGCGCGATGGCGAAAAAGGGTGAATTCTGGCTCACGGTCCACACGCGCGTCGATCTCTTTGAGCGCGCGTACCTGATGGACGAACTCACGGTGCGCACGTGGGCGGAGGCGTGCAGCGAGCGCGACGTACGCACGTACCGCAGTTACACACTCTCGCGCGGTGAGGCGGTCATTGCCCGCGGCAAGACCGAGTGGGCCATCTTAGGACCGGAGCAGAAGATCATCCGCTTTGGCGACTCGGGCTTCCCGAAGGACTACCCCTTCCCCGCCGAGACGGCCATCCCCGAAAAATTGCAGCGCTTCCATGAAAAGTTTGAGGACGCCGACCTTTTCTCGCACTACGCCGTGCGGTCGACGGACATCGACCTCGGCCACCACATGAACAACGTGGCCTATGTGCGCCTGCTGCTCGACTGCTTTTCGGCAAAGGAGCTCGCGAGCGGTAATATTCAATCGGTCGAGCTACACTACTCAACGCCGTGCTTCGAGGGTGAGGCGCTGACGGTCTACAAGAAGTCACTCGATGACGGCACGTGCCGCATCGGCATCGTCAAGCCGGACGGCAAAACCGCCTCGCAGGCGTGCGTGAGGTTCTGCAAGTAAGCAACCATAAAAAAGCGGTTCCCTTTCGGGAACCGCTTTTTGTTGTTCTTTGCGCTGTTTAGTTATTGCTGGCGTTCGTGGCGCGGAGGGTGACGTCGTGATAGCCGCCCTCGACGATGCTGGTGGCGGAGACGAGCGTGAGCTTCGCGTTCTTCTGCAGGTCAGGGATCGTCGTCACGCCGCAGTTGCACATGGTCGACTTGACCTTGTAAAGGCTTCTTGCGACGTTATCCTGCAGGGAGCCCGCGTAGGTGACGTAGGAATCCACGCCCTCTTCAAACGCAAGGCCCGTCTTGCCGCCGAGGTCGTAACGCTGCCAGTTGCGCGCGCGGTTCGAGCCTTCGCCCCAGTATTCCTTGACGTACACGCCGTTGACAAGCAGCTTGTTCGTCGGCGATTCGTCGAAGCGAGCGAAGTAGCGGCCCAGCATCAGGAAGTCCGCGCCCATGGCGAGCGCGAGCGTCATGTGATAGTCGTGCACGATGCCGCCATCGGAGCAGATGGGAACATACACGCCGGTCTCGCGGAAGTATTCGTCGCGCGCGGCGCTCACCTCAATGAGCGCGGTGGCCTGGCCGCGGCCGATACCCTTCGTTTCGCGCGTGATGCAAATGGAGCCGCCGCCGATGCCGACTTTGACAAAGTCCGCGCCGCTCTCGGCGAGGAAGCGGAAGCCGTCGCGGTCGACGACATTGCCCGCGCCGATTTTGATGGTATTGCCATAGTTCGCGCGCACGTAGTCGATGACCTTCTTCTGCCAGACGGAGTATCCCTCGGACGAGTCGATGCACAGCACATCCGCGCCGGCCTCCACGAGCGCGGGGATGCGCTCGGCATAGTCGCGGGAGTTGATGCCCGCGCCGACGAGGTAGCGCTTCTTGTCGTCCTGAAGCGCGAGGGGGTGCTCCTTGTGCTCGGCGTAGTCCTTGCGGAAGACGAAGTAGAGCAGGTGGTCGTTTTCATCCACGATGGGCAGCGCGTTGAGCTTGTGCTCCCAGATGATGTCGTTAGCCTCCTTGAGCGTGGTCGACGCAGGAGCGGTGACGAGCTTTTCGCGCGGAGTCATGAACTCGCACACCTTCAAATCAGTGCTCATGCGGCTCACGCGGTAGTCGCGGCTCGTCACGATGCCGAGGAGCTTGCCGTTGGGCGTTGCGTCCTCGGTGATGGCGACGGTCGAGAAGCCGTTTTTCTCCTTGAGGGCCAGCACGTCGGCCAGCGTGTGCTCACTTGTCAGGTTCGAGGCTGACGGCACAAAGCCCGCCTTATTGCTCTTCACGCGGCGCACCATCTCGGCCTCGCTCTCGATGGACTGGGAGCCGAAGATGAACGAAAGGCCGCCCTCTTTGGCCAGCGCGATGGCCAGCGTGTCGTTCGACACCGACTGCATGATGGCCGAGACCATCGGGATATTCAGGC
>CALHUX010000050.1:0-41696 GCA_938039325.1 uncultured Collinsella sp.
CTCGCACGGAGAGCACATTAAGTGCTCTCCGGCTCGTGCGGAACTCGCGATCGACTTCGCATGCCGCCGGGCAGCCGGGGCCGACGCGAGGTTCAAGATTGTCAAAAAAGCGGTAGGCTGCGCAGTGCGCCGACCGCCGATATATGGGGTCTGATATTTTCTACCAGCTAGTTCCTCTTACTCGTCTAGGAGATCCTCTGGCATGTCGTTGCCGTCGCCTAGATCGACAGGGGTTTCTTCGGGGGCAGAGCCGTCTTCTGTGGCTTCGCCTTCGGGCTTCTCCTTGGCGGCCGTCATGCGGGCTACGGCGCAGATGCGGTCGTTGTCGTCGACGGTCATCATCTTGACGCCCTGGGTGGCTCGACCGGTTTGGCTGATCTCGTCGGTCTTGACGCGAATGACCGTCGCGCCCTCCGTCACGATGAACAGCTCATGCTGCGGGCCCACCGTCTTCATGGCTGCGAGGTTACCCTTGCGCTCGGTCATCTGGATGGTGTAGACGCCCTGGCCGCCGCGGTTCTGCTCCGGATAGTCCGCAACCGGCGTACGTTTGCCGTAACCGCGCTCGGTAATGACGAACAGGTCGCCGTTACCGTTGGTAATCTCCATACCAAGAACGCTCACCCCATCCTTCATGCCGATGCCGCGGACGCCGCTGGTATCGCGACCGGTGGCGCGCACCTGGTCCTCGGGGAACATAATCGCCTTACCCGCGGTGGTTGCCATGATGATCTTGTCACCCTCGCGCACGCGGCGCACGGCGAGCAGCGCGTCGTCGTCCCTCAGGTTGATGGCGATCAGGCCGTCGCGGCGGCTACGGTCGTAGGCGCTCATCACGGTCTTCTTGACCATGCCGCTCTTGGTGGCAAACATCAGGTACTCGTCGGCGGGGAACTCGCGGCAGCTGATGACGCTCGCGATCTTCTCGCCTTCCTCGAAAGGAAGCAGGTTGACGATCGCGGTGCCGCGTGCCTGGCGCGTGCCAACCGGCAGCTCGTGCACCTTCAGGCGATAGACTTTACCCTTGCTCGAGAAGAACAGCACGTACTCGTGCGTGGACGCGATGAACATCTCGTCGATGACGTCGTCCTCTTTGAGGTTGACGCCCGACACGCCCTTGCCGCCGCGCTTTTGGGCGCGATAGGCGGCCACCGGGATGCGCTTGACGTAGCCGGTGTGGGTGATGGTCACGACCATGTCCTCATCGGCAATCAGATCTTCGACGTCCAGGTCCTTCTCGACATGGCTGATCTCAGTGCGGCGCTTGTCGCCGAACTTCTTGGAAATCTCGCGCATCTCTTCCTTGATGACGCCCAGGATTTTCTCCTCGTGCGCCAACAGGTCCTCGTAGTAGGCGATGGCGCGGCGCAAGCCGTCCAGTTCTTCCTGAATCTTGTCGCGCTCCAGGCCGGTCAGGCGGCGGAGCTTCATCTCGAGGATGGCCGTGGTCTGCTCGGGCGTAAAGCCAAAGCGCTCGATCAGGCGGCTGCTGGCCTCGGAATCGGTCTGCGAGGAGCGGATGATGCTGATGACCTCGTCGATATGGTCGAGAGCCATCAGGTAGCCCTCGAGGATATGGGCACGCGCCTGGGCCTTCTTGAGGTCAAAGCGGGTGCGGCGGGTGACGACGTCGACCTGGTGGTCGATGTAGTGCTGCAGCATCTCGCGCAGGCTCAGGCATTTGGGAACGCCGTTGACAAGCGCCAGGTTGTTGGCGCCAAAGGTCGTCTGCAACGAGGTGTACTTGTACAGGTTGTTGAGTACGACCTGCGGGATGACGCCCTTCTTGAGTTCGATGACCAGACGGATACCCTTCTGGTTGGACTCATCGCGCATATCCGAGATACCCTCGATGCGCTTGTCGTTGACGAGCTGGGCGATCTTCTCCTGTAGGGTGCCCTTGTTGACCATGTAGGGAATCTCAGTAAAGACCAGGCGGCTACGGCCGGTCTTGGTGGACTCCACATGAGCCTTGGCGCGCACGGTGATGGAGCCGCGGCCGGTGTCGTAGCTCTGCTTAATGCCGGCACTGCCCATGATGATGGCGCCGGTGGGGAAGTCCGGACCGGGCATGATCTGCATAAGCTCGTCGACGGTGGCATCGGGATTGTCGATCAGGTAGCAGGTGGCCTCGATTGCCTCGGCGAGGTTGTGCGGGGCGATATTGGTGGCCATGCCGACGGCGATGCCCTGACTGCCGTTGACCAGCAGGTTGGGGAAGCGCGCGGGCAGTGCCACGGGCTCGGCGAGCGATTCGTCGTAGTTGGGCTGCCAGTCGACAGTATCCTTCTGCAGGTCACGCAGGAGCTCCATGGCGGGCTTGGCCAGGCGGCTCTCGGTGTAACGCATGGCGGCGGCGCCGTCGCCGTCGATGTTGCCGAAGTTGCCGTGACCGTCAATGAGCGGCGTGCGCATGGAGAACCACTGTGCCAGGCGGACCATGGCCTCATAGACCGCGGAGTCGCCATGCGGGTGGTACTTACCGATAACTTCGCCGACCGTCCAGGCCGACTTCTTGTGCGGGCGGTTGGGGTAGATGCCGCTCTCGTTCATCGCGTACAGGATGCGGCGGTGCACCGGCTTTAAGCCATCGCGCACGTCCGGCAGGGCGCGCGCCGTGATGACCGACATCGAATACTCGATAAACGACTGCTTCATCTCGCGGCCAAACTCCGAAATCTGGAGCTGGCCGCCGTTGATATCCTCGCCGGCCGAGGCGCCACGATCGACTTCGCCAAAGCTCTCCTCGAGCTCACCGTCGTCGTCCTCTTCCTCGTCATCATCGGCATCGGGGTTATAGGCGTCAGGATCGCCGTCCTCGCCCTGCTCAGCGCGGGCAAGCAGGCGCTTCAGATCGTCGGGCATGCCGGCATCGCCGGCCTCGCCCATACCCTCGTTATTGTTGATATCGTCTGCCACGTTACCTCCTCATGGTTTGCGTGGTCCATTAGTTCCCTGCCACGGAGACGAATTACCGGGAACACCGGATAACCCTCCTAGGTTTTCCAGGTGCCCCAGGTTGCCCTGAAGGATGAGGGCGCGCGCCTTGCGTGCGGCGCCCGAAATCCTGAAGGGCAAGATGGGGTGCCTGGGAAAGCTAGGCGTCTAAGAAGCGCGCATCGTGCGCGTGTTTTTCAATGTACTCGCGGCGATAGCCGACCTCGGAGCCCATCAGCTCGCGCACGGCGCGGTCTGCCACCACGGCATCCTCGATCGACACGCGCTGCAGGATGCGGGTCTTGGGATCCATCGTCGTCGAGGCGAGCTGCTTGGGGTCCATCTCGCCCAGACCCTTGTAGCGCTGGACGGTATAGCCCTTGCGCTTCTTGGTGATCTTGCCATCCTTGGCCTTGCCGTCTTCGTCGTTATCGTCGGGGTTCAGCCCCAGACTCTGGATGGTGTCGCGCAGGATCTCGTCTTCGGGCTGGCGGCCGTTGGGATACACGTAGTGGATCTTGTTGCGCACCTTAATGCCAAAGATGGGCGGGCAGGCAACATAGACGTAGCCGGCATCGATCAGCGGACGCATGTACTTGTAGAAGAACGTCAGCAGCAGGATGCGGATATGCGCACCGTCGACGTCTGCATCGGTCATGATGATGATCTTGTGGTAGCGCGCCTTGGTGATATCGAAGTCGCCGCCGTCGCCGGCACTCGTCGTGACACCGCAGCCGATCGCGGTAATCAGCGACTGGATGGTGTCGCTCGAGAACGCGCGATGGTCACCAACGCGTTCGACGTTCAGAATCTTGCCGCGCAGGGGCAGAATCGCCTGGATGTCTCGGCGACGGCCGTCCTTGGCCGAACCGCCTGCCGAGTCGCCCTCTACGATGAAGAGCTCGGTCAGCTCGGCATCGCGCACTGAGCAGTCAGCGAGCTTACCGGGCAGGGACGCCGTCTCGAGCAGGCTCTTGCGGCGGGTCGCCTCGCGCGCCTTGCGGGCGGCGTTGCGCGCCTTGCAGGCCTGTTGCGCCTTCTTGACGATCTCGCGGGCGGGCTTGGGATGCTCCTCCAAGTAATCGGCGAGGCCGTCGGTCACGATCTTGAGCGTGAGCGCGCGCATATAGGAGCTACCGAGCTTGGCCTTGGTCTGCCCCTCAAACTGCGGATCGGGCAGCTTGACCGAGATAACGGCCGAAAGGCCCTCGCGCACATCGTCGCCGGTCAGGTTGGCGTCTTTTTCCTTGAGCAGGTTCTGTTTGCGCGCGTAGTCGTTGATCACGCGGGTGAGCGCGGTGCGGAAGCCCTCAAGGTGCATGCCGCCCTCGGGAGTGTAGATGTCGTTGGCAAACGACATGACGTTCTCGCCGTAGCCGCTATTCCACTGCAGGGAAACCTCGACCTCGCCCATCTTGGCCACGGGAGCGTCCGGGTCCGATTTGCCCTCGATGTAGATGGGCTCCTTAAAGGCCTCGGGGACGTCCTTGCCCTCGTTGAGGAACTTGACGAAGTCGATGATGCCGCCCTCGTAGCAAAACTCCTCCACGTGGGGAGTCGCCTCGCGCTCGTCGGTCAGCACGATCTTGAGGTTCTTATTGAGGAACGCTGTCTCCTGCAGACGGTTGTGCAGCGTATCGAAATCGTAGATGCAGGTCTCGAAGATCTCGTCGTCGGGCCAGAAGGTGACGGTGGTGCCCGTCGAATCCGAGGTGCCCACGACCTCCATCTTCTTGACGGTCTTGCCGCGCGAGAACTCCATCTCGTAGGTGTTGCCATCGCGACGAACCTGAACGACCACGCGCTTGGACAGTGCGTTGACGACGGAGATGCCTACGCCGTGCAGGCCGCCCGAGACCTTATAGGCCGAGTTATCGAACTTACCGCCGGCGTGCAAGATCGTCATAACGACCTCGAGCGTCGGGATCTTTTTAACAGGGTGCTCGTCGACGGGGATGCCGCGCCCGTTGTCGACGACCGTGATGGAGTTGTCGGCGTGGACCGTCACCTGGATCTCGGTGCAGAAACCGGCCATGGCCTCGTCGACGGAGTTGTCAACGATCTCCCACACCAGGTGATGCAGACCGCTGGCGCTCGTCGAGCCGATATACATGCCCGGGCGCTTACGAACGGCCTCGAGACCTTCGAGAATCTTAATCTCGCCGCCATCGTAATCGTTTTCGTTTGCCACACGTCCTCCTTCAGTCAAGAAAATGTGTACAGCCTTACTAGTTTATCGTAAAAAAATACCCTCGGGAACGAGGGTATTTGGCTCTACAAGGCCACCAGATGCGATTTAAGGCTCTTTTTTGCTTTGCACGCCCTTGGCCCACTCGGCACTGGCTCTCATGGCATTCTCGAGGGCCTCGCGCAGTTTTTGGTCTTCGATGGGCGCCACTTGGCGCTCGATCTCGGTACGCTCGGCCTCACTTAGGTCGGCGTGCGGGGCCGGCGGTCGCTCGGTCGGCGCCGGGCGCAGGCGCTCCCTGGCGGCGGGCGGCGTGTGACCGGGCGCGGTGGTTTTGAACACCAGGCCGTCCACATGTGCACCGGCGCGCTCCATGCGCGCGCGGATGATCTCGCGCAACAGCGTCATTTCCTGCGTCCACGAGGGCGAGTCGAGATATACCATCAGCTCATTGGACTCAGGCAGGTAGCGCAGTCCCGTCACATGCCGCCCCTCGCGCGTGCCCGAGCACACCGCGTTCCATGCGCGATAGACCGCGCGCGACTCCTCGGCGGCCTCCATCTGCGCACGGCGCTTAGGCGTTGCAGCCGCCAGGATGCGCTGGCGCTCTGCGTTCAAAAACCCGCTGAAGGCGACTGTCTCGCTCTCGCGCTCGTAATTAGCACGTCTCACCCATGCTCACCACCTTGGCTCGATCAAGCAGGTCATCGGTAAAGTACCCCAGGTTGGTCGTAGTTATGACCGTCTGGATATCATCGCCAATCAGCCGCAGGAAAGCGCCGCGACGCTCGCCGTCGAGCTCGCTCATCACATCGTCCAAAAGCAGCAGTGGGGCGGTGCCCAGGACATCGCGAGCCACGGCAACCTCGGCCACCTTCCAGGACAGCACCAGCGTGCGCTGCTGTCCTTGGCTGGCAAATGAACGGGCGGAGCGACCCGCCACGGTAAACTCAATCTCGTCGCGATGCGGTCCCACCAACGTCACGCCGCGGCGAATTTCCTCGTCGGCATGCTCGTCAAGGGCGGCCAGCATGCGCTCGTACGCCCAACCCTTCAGCTCTTCGCGATCCTCGACCTGGGGCAAAGCCCCCAGCGTGGACGCATAGGTCACGTTGGCGGCCTCACCTGACGCTACTTGCCCGTAGGCAGTGTGCACATGGCCCGCCAGCCGGTCGAGCAGAGCCAACCGGTGCACGAGCAGGGCCGAGCCCGCGCGGGCAATCGAATCGTTCCACGCGCCGAGCATCTCGCGGCAGCACCAGGTCTCCTTGAGCAAGGCGTTACGCTGGGTCACGCAGCGCCCATAGGTGCTCGCAAGATCGGCATAGCGTGCGCTCAGTTGCATGCCAAAGTCATCGAGGGCGGCGCGGCGCACACTGGCGCCACGCTTAACCATGTCCAGATGGTCGGGGCAAAACAGCACGCTCGGAAGAACCCCGCGCACACCGGCGGCAGAGCATCTCTTGCCGTTGCGGCTAAACGAGCGCTTACCGTCCTCCGCGCTCAATCCCATATCAAGCACGCGGCCGTCGCCCTCGAGCCTCAGCTCGATCTTGCACGAGCCCACGCCGTCATGGACGAGCTCGGCTGCGGTCGGATGCCTAAACGAGGCGCCGCTCGTTAGCAGCTGCAGCGCCTCTATGAGATTGGTCTTTCCCGCCGCGTTGGGTCCCGCAAGTATCGTCACGCCCTCGTCCAGGGCAAGGTGATAGCTATCGAAGCTGCGGTAGTGCGCGACGGAAAGATCGCGGGCGAACATGGTCATGGCGCAGCGCTAGATGCGGACCGGCATGACCAGGTACAGGTAGTTGATCTTGTCGTAGGACTTAAAGATGCCCGCCTGCGAGTAGCTCTTGAGCTCCAGCGTGATCTCCTTCTCCTTGGACAGGGCATTGAGGCAGCCGAAGATGTAGTGGTAGTTGAAGGCGATGGTACCCGACTCGCCCTCGGCCTCGACATCGATCGTCTCCTGCGCAAGGTCCTGGTCATTGGAAATGGAGGACAGGCCCATCTGCCCGTTCTCGACATCGATCTCGAACTTGACGGCGGGGTTGGCGCTCGCGATAACGGCCACGCGCTTGAGGGCGGCGTTAAAGGCGGCGACGTCGATCTTGACGCTCGTCACGCACGAATCGGGGATGAGCTGCTTGTAGTTGGGGTACACGCCCTCGATGCGGCGCGACACGTAGGTGGTGTTGCCGGCCTCGAAGACGACCTGGGTGTCGGTAGCCCCGATCATGATGGTCGCTTGGCTGGCCATGATGTTCAGCGCGTCGTTAAAGGCGTCAGCCGGAACGTTGAGCTCAAAGGAGCCCTCGAGGGTCGAGGTCTCGACCTGCGTATCGCACACGGCCAAGCGGAAGGAATCGGTCGCTACCAGGCGTACGGTGTTGTTCTCGACCTTCATGTGCACGCCGCCCAGGATGGGGCGAGCCTTGTCGGTCGAGGTGACGCGCCACACGCGGCCGACCATTTCGGACAAGACATCGGTCGGCAGCTCCACGGCACTCTCGATGGCATAGGCCGGAAACTCGGGGAAGTCATTGGCATCGAGCGTGTTCAGGCGGAAAGAGCTCTTCTCGCAACCAATCAGCACCTGGCGCTCGGACAGCTCAAAGGTGACCGGGGCATCGGGGAGGGTCTTGGTGATATTGGAGAGCATCTTACAGGGAATAACCATCTCGCCCTCTTCTTCGACATGCGCCGCGATGCGATGACGGATCGAGATGGTGTAGTTAGAGGTCTGGAATTCCAAGATGCCGTCTTGGGCCTTAACGAGCACGCCCGACAGGATGGGGAGGGTGGATGCCGAAGCGACACCCTTCATAACGACGCCGATGGCTTGTGTAAGCGAGCTCTGGCTGACGGTGAACTTCATCTTTTAATACCTTTCTATAGATATAAATATCTTAATAATAGTAATAGCACTGACGAAACTGTTGATTACTCCCAAAGACGCAGGTCAGACCCAGAAAGAGAATCGACAGCAACCTGTGTGCAACAGGGGTGGTTTTCCACGTTCAAAACCTGCGCAAAACTTTTCATCACCGCGGGTTGGGTTTTAGACACCTTATGCCCGTGGTTTCGACAAGTTTTCAACAGGTGTCTCTATTTCCCTACGAGCGCAGTGTAATTTTATCGCGCAGCGACTTGAGGTCTTCGGTGACGGTGCGGTCTTCCTGAATCATCTTCTGGACCTTTTTGTAGCTCGTACTGACGGTCGAGTGGTTGCGGTTGCCAAATTCGGCGCCCACCGCCGTGGTCGTCATCTCGCACATCTCGATGGCTAGGTAGATAGCGATATGGCGTGCTTTGGCGATATTGGCGTTGCGACGCGGGCCGATGAGCTCCTCGTGCGTCACGCCGTACTGCTCTTCGATGACGGACTGAACCGTCTGGACGTTGATCTTTTTGGCCGATGTGTCGAAGTACTGGCTGGCGATGGCGTCGATATCGTCAAAGGTGAGCTCCCCGCCCTCGCGCTCGCGGTCGCCCGCCTCGCCGGCGCAGCGCTCGCAAAAGCTCTCGAGTTCGCGGATGTTGGTGCCCGAGACCTCGGCCATGTGTTTAAAGTGCTCGTCGGTCAGGTGCCCGCTGTCGCCCCCATAGGCCGCCAGCAGCGAGTCGTCGCCTGCCTCGGGAGCGGCGACGATGGTGTTCTCGTAATAGCGCTGCAAGATCTTGTATTTCATCTCGTAGCTGGGCTCTGCGACCAGGCAGAGCATGCCGGCGTTGAAGCGGCTGGTCAGACGCTCGTCCATGCTCAGGTCCTTGGGGGCGCGGTCTGCTGCGATGACGACCTTCTTGTTGTTGCGGATGAACTCGTCCATGAGCTGGAAAAAGTAGTCCACGCTCGCGCGCTTGCCGATGATGTTTTGGATGTCATCGATGATGAGCACGTCCACGCCGTGGTATGCCTGCATGATAGGGGCGTTGCTCTTCTTTTGGCGGTCGAACTCGGTCATCAGGTCGTCCAGATATGCCTGGGAGTTGGCATACTTGACCTTGATCTCGGGCGACTTCTCGGCGAGCTCGTTTTTGATGGCAAGCAGCAGGTGCGTCTTGCCCAGGCCCGATTTGCCGTAGATGAACAGTGATGTGCACGTGCCGCGCTCGTCCGCGAGGGCGGCAAACTTGAGTGCCGAGCGATAGGCATGGCTGTTCTCGGGGCCGTAGACAAAGTTCTCAAAGGTGAATTTTGAGTTCGCGGCGAGCGGGGCTCCATCCGCATTCTGCTCGGCCGGCACGGTCGGTGCTGGCATGGGTGAAGCGGGGGTCGCGGCTTGCGTGGACTTAGTCGGCGCTCCGCCCTTCATCTGGTTCATCATGCGACGAAAATCATCGGCCGAGAGCGTGTTCTTGATTGCAATGCCCGAATCCGCGCCCGCCGCTGCGTCATGAGCGATGGGCATGTGCGTGACGGGTACGTTCGTTGACGTCGCAGCGGCGGTCGGCAACGGTGCCATGGTTTCACGGGAAACATCGCTGTGCTGGTGCTCGATTGTCGGCACGTCGCCTGCGGAGGCTGGCGCCGCAGGGGAAGCAGCGGGAGCCGTGGCGGGCACCGTCGCGGCAGCAGATTCGGCCGTTGCGCCTTGCGGTGCCACGATGTCGAGCGCGATCGGAGCAAAGGCGATTTCTTCCAGATAGGCCTCAATAGTCGGCTGATGCTTTTTGAGCTGCGCGATGGCAAAGCGCGAGGGGGCCTCGATCGTGAGCGTATCTTCGGTCAGGCTTATGGCGCGCGATTGCCCCAGCATGTTGATGAGGCGTGCATCTTGGCCGTCGCGCTGGCAAAAGGCGATGGCATCCCCCAGGATGATGCTTGCTTCCTCGTCCACTGTCTCTCCCGTTCTTTAGCTCTGAGCTCGCACGCGAGCGGCGCCGAGTTCGGTCAGATGGTATTTCTGGCCATGCTTGATGACCAAGCCGGCCTGCGCCAAGTCATTGAGCGTGCGTGACCAAGTGGGGGCCGAGTTTCCAAACGCCCTCGCCAGATCGGTTGCACCGCACGCTTGATTTTGCGCCAGATAGCCCAGCGCGGCGTTGCCGCGATCGCTTACGAACACGTCCGGCTGTGGCTGCGCATACTGATTTGCTGCATTAGGATACATCATTTGAGCTGCTGATTGTTGAGAACTCTGCATCGGCGGCATTTGCTGTTGAAAACTTTGAGGCCACTGTTGGTAAGGCTGCGGAGTCATCTGCTGGGCCCAGGGGTTGTACTGCTGCTGCGGCATCTGCTGGTACGGCTGCTGATATCCCTGCTGGTACTGCTGTGGGAACTGCTGGCCATACCCCAGTGGCGGCATCTGCTGATATGGATATCCCTGTTGGTACGGCTGATATCCCATTTGCTGGCCACCCGGTGCCCCCGTCGCCTGCTGCATTGCTGCTGCATCCTGATCCGCCAGCGGCATGGCCTCTGGCACGTTTGGCGGCATCGACATCGACGCCGCCTGGGACTCTTGTGTAGGAAGCATTCCGGGCTGCTGCATCTGTCCCACGCGGGGCTGCATCTGTTGCGTTGCCATGGGCTGCTGCGCAAAAGCTCCCGGCAGGGGATATGCGGGCTGCTCCGTCTCGGGCCGCACGGCAGCACCGCGCCCGCCGGCGCGTTCGATTTCCTGCACGCGTTTAGGATCCAGGCTTACCGTAACCACGGTGCCGTTGCCCATGTTGTCCTCGATGGACACGGCCCCGCCGGCGTTTTCCAAATACTCCTGCACCATGGGAAACCCTGCTCCGGTTCCACGGATATAGCGCTTCATCTTGCTGTTTGCGCTGGTAACGCCAAAGTCGAAAGCGCGCTCCTTGTCGTCGATGCCGGGTCCTTGATCAGCAAAGCGGATGGTGTCTCCGCCGTCCAGAATCGAGATGATGGGCTCGGCAAAGTGCGCGTGGATAAAGTTTTCGACAATCTCGCGGATGACCATGAGCGAGATATGGCCACCTTGTTCTTTCATGCACTGGTAGACGGTGTTGGTCGTCTCTTCCAAATACGTGCGGACATCTTGCGGATCAATGACGATCACACGCGGTGTCGACAGCATGTCGTCATAGACGGCGATGCGCGCGGCGTACATGACTTTTGGCGCCTGCGTGGTCGTCTGCTCGCCTTCCTCACGCTCTTCGCGCACGCCGGTGATGTGCTCGTTGTCGGGTGCCGGGTCTCCGGAATCGACCATGGTGTAAAAGTCGTCAGACATGCCGCTCGCAATCTTTCAAAAGGTTTCGAACAAATAGTAGCTCACCGTGCAATGTTTCTCATCTTTCGACAACTTTTCAAAACCTGTTGAAAACTTTGGAAAACGGACGAAAAGTTCTCAACATTGCCAACATGACCTGTTGAAAACTCGATGAAATATCGTGAAAAGTTGCCATGCACCGCTAAATCGAGCTCGGCTTATGGGGGAACCGTGTGAACTGCGTAACCTTTTACCTTTGATTTCTTGACATTTGAACATTGATTTCCCTACAATCTTCAAGCTCACGTGTCTATATCTGCGTCCGCGCCCCCGCGGACACTCGAAATGCAGCAGGAGGAACTTAAGATGAAGCGTACGTATCAGCCTAATAAGCGTAAGCGTGCCAAGACCCATGGCTTCCGTGCCCGTATGGCCACTAAGGGTGGTCGTGCCGTGCTCGCCCGTCGTCGCGCCAAGGGCCGCAAGCGTCTCACTGTCTAGCAGCGATACACACATCTCGCATGAAGACTATTAAGTCTCGGCAAGATTTCGAGCATGTGTTCAGTCAGGGGCGTCGTTTCAATCACCCTCTGATTCGAATGACCATATGTGAATCGGTTGGCGAAGGCGACTCCGGAAGGGTCGCCTTCGTTGGTGCTAAACGGCTCGGTTGTGCTGTCGTGCGCAACCGTTCTAAGCGTGTGGTGCGCGAGGCCGCCCGCAGCTGTGGATTTCCCGTTGCGGGTTATGACATCATCTTGTTCGCAACTCCCAAGACGAGGGTTTCTTCGCCTCAGGAGATGGACAATGCATTGCGTTCGCTTATGAAACGCGCCGGCGTTGCCGGGGAGGAGCGATGAGCAATCACGTTTTGCGACGTGTTGCCATCGCTCCTATTCGCATATATCAACAGGTTATTTCGCCCTTATTGCCTGACGCCTGCATTTATTACCCAACGTGCTCGCAATACGCCGTCCAGGCGATTGAGAAGTACGGTGTTTTGAGAGGCTGCTGGCTTGCCGTGAGGCGCATCGCTCGCTGCAATCCCCTGCACGTCGGCGGTTATGACCCTGTGCCCTAGCGGGCACTCGCTATCGGAGGAAAACTTACATGTGGGATTGGATCGTTAACATCCTTTTCGAGCTGCTCAAGCTCATCCAGACCTTTGCGGTCGACTGGGGCCTGTCCATCATCATCCTGGTGGTCATCATCCGTCTGCTGCTGACGCCGCTTATGCTCAAGTCGACTAAGTCGACGGCACGCATGCAGGTGCTGCAGCCCAAGATGCTCGAGATCCAGGAGCGCTATGCCGACGATCCCCAGCGTCAGGCCGAGGAAATGCAGAAGTTCTACAGCGAGAACAAGTTCAACCCGATGGCTGGTTGTCTGCCGCTGTTGATTCAGATGCCTGTCCTGTTCGCCCTATTTACGCTGCTGCGTAACCTGCCGGACTACTTTAACGACGGCACGTTCTCGTTCTTTAATATTCTGCCCGACCTGACCACCACGCCGAGTGCCTCCTTTGCCGATGGCTTTATGGTCGCGCTGCCTGCGCTGGTCTGCCTGATCCTGTTCGCTGTCCTGACCCTGATTCCGCAGCTCTATATGTCGCGTAATCAGACCGGTCAGCAGGCCCAGAGCATGCGCATGATGGCCGTCGTCATGACCGTCATGATGCTTTGGATGGGCTGGAGCCTGCCCGTCGGCGTTCTGCTGTACTACGACGTGTCCTCTGCCTGGCAGGTTATCCAGCAGATTTTCGTGACGCAGAAGGTTATCGACAAGGCCAAGGCCGATGAGGAGGAGCGCCTCAAGAACGCTCCGCTGCAGGTCGAGGTTACCCGTCGCGAGAAGAAGCCGCGTCCGCACAAGAAGAAGTAGTCGGGATATCAATCTTATTTAGGTACCTAACTTTTGGAGTACGTTATGTCTGAAGAGATCATCGAGGATATGCTTGAGGAGGTTGCCCCGCAGATTGCGGGCGATTATCCCGAGATTGCACAGCGCTACAAGGCCGGTGAAGAGCTGACCGATGACGAGCTCGACACCATTGCCGATGTTGCGATTTCCATTCTGCGTTCCATCCTTTCGCACTTCGATGCCGCCAACTCTCCTATTGATGAGTACGAGGGCGACGAGGGCGAGCTGATTTTGGATGTTACGGCTCCTGATCTTGCCGTTCTCATTGGCCGTCATGGTCGTACCCTTGATGCCCTTCAGGTTATGTTCTCTTTGCTGGTGAGCCGCAAGCTTGGCTTTAGGTATCCGGTTGTGGTTGACGTTGAGGGCTATAAGAGTCGCCGTCAGGACAAAGTTGCCTCTATGGCTCAGTCTGCCGCCGAGCGCGCTATCCGCACTCATAAGAGTGTTTCGCTTCCGCCCATGAATGCCTATGAGCGCCGACTTGTTCATATTGCACTTCGCGGCAATGATGCTGTCGATACCCATTCTGAGGGTTCTGACCCTGATCGCCATGTGGTGATTGTTGCTCGATAATCTACTCGAGCTTATGCTAAGGGGGCGTGGTTTCCACGTCCCCTTTTTTTTGTCAAAAGTTCTCGATACACTGATTTTTGTCAGAAAGGAGCTTCTGTTGTTTGTACTTACTGATCAGCAGGCTGACGAGATGCTGAGTCGTCTAACTTCCTATTGCAAAGAGTATTCCTTGAGCGTAACTGATACTGAGCTAAGGAAATGTATTCAGCATTTGGATTTGGTTCTTGAAACAAATAAGAAAACCAATCTCACTCGTATTCTTAACGTAGAAGATGCCGCGGTACTTCATATCCTCGACTCACTTGTTTTGCTCCCTTATATCAATAAGGCTCCTGAGGGTGCTTTGCTCGATATGGGAACAGGTGCAGGCTTCCCTGGTATTCCATTAACGATAACCACGCATCGTAAAGCTACTTATATTGACTCTGTTGGCAAGAAGGTTGATGCTGTCAATTCTTTTGTTCATGCTCTTGGATTGAAATATGGTCATGCAGTTCATGATCGACTTGAAGAATATGCTCGAAGCCATAAGAAGCAGTTCTCTGTCGTAACCGCCCGCGCACTGGCTCCACTACCGATTCTTGTTGAGTATGCAGCACCGTACCTCAAGGATGGAGGGTTATTTGTTATCACGAAGGGCAATCCATCGGATGAGGAGCTTGCCTCCGGCATGTTAGCGGCAAAGATCTGCAGCTTTTCTTTGCTTCTGAATGACGCAATTGATTTGCCTGAGGGCTTGGGCCACAGGGAGTTCATTGTTCTTAAAAAGAGTCATCCGGCATCCGTTTCATTGCCTCGTGCAAATGGCATGGCAAAGAAGAATCCGCTTGCCTAGATGTTTCACGTGAAACATAATGGATAGTAACAACTTGCAGTGTTTCACGTGAAACATGGCGGTTGATATCGAATCGGAATGTTTCACATGAAACATCCTCCGTTTGACAGCTTTAATACACACCAGGAGGGACCGTGGGATTTCGCGACGTTAAGCGTTCGAAGAGCGCAAAAGACACGCGTATCATTGCAATCATCAACCAAAAAGGCGGCGTCGGTAAGTCAACGACGGCTGTAAACCTTGCAGCAGCACTGGGTGAGCAGGGTCGCAAGACACTGATTGTCGATTTTGATCCGCAGGGAAACAGCACCAGCGGATTTGGAATTGAAAAGGAAGACCTTGATCGCTGCATCTATGATGCATTGTTGAATGATGTGCCGGCAGAATCGCTTGTTCTTGATACAAATTGCAAAAAGGTATTCGTTATTCCAGCTACAATTCAGCTTGCAGGCGCCGAAATTGAGCTCGTAAGCGCAATTGCTCGTGAAACCCGCCTCAAAGATTTGCTTGAGCCGATTCAGGACGAGTTCGATTTTATATTCATTGACTGCCCTCCTTCGCTCGGTCTGCTTACAATCAACGCTTTGACCGCAGCAGACAGCGTTTTGATTCCGATTCAGTGTGAGTATTACGCACTCGAGGGAGTTACGAAGCTGCTTGAGTCAATGAAGATGGTCAAATCACGCCTGAACAAGGGCTTAGACACCTATGGCGTGCTTATGACTATGTACGACTCGCGTACTTCCCTGTCGAATCAGGTTGTTGAGGAGGTTCAATCGTACTTTGGTGATAAGGCGTTTAAGACTCTGATCCCTCGTACGGTTAAAATCTCCGAAGCTCCGTCTTTTGGAGAGCCGGTAATTACCTATGCGCCTCAAAATAAGGGCGCAAAAGCGTATATGAACCTTGCAAAAGAGGTGATCAAGCGTGCCTAGTGCAAAGAAACGTGGCGGATTGGGCCGTGGGCTTAATGCTTTGGTCTCAGAGGCCGAGTATGAGACCGGTGGTTCTGCTGCATCGGCTTCAAATGCTGCATCTGAAACAAAACTGCCTATTGAGGATATCGTTCCCAACCCTAATCAGCCGCGAATTCACTTTAACGAAACTGAACTTCGCGAGTTGAGTGAGTCAATCCAAGAACATGGCGTTTTGCAGCCACTTTTGGTTCGCAAACATGGAAACGGCTATGAGATCATCGCGGGTGAGCGTCGTTACCAGGCGTCAAAGCTTGCTGGTCTTGAAGAACTGCCTGTCATCATTAAAGAAGTTAATGATGAGGAAATGCTCGCTCTTGCTCTTATCGAAAATCTTCAGCGTTCTGATTTGAATCCCGTCGAAGAGGCGAAGGGTTATCGTCAGCTCATTGATGCCAGCGGCATGACGCAGGAGGCGTTATCGAGGGCTGTCAGTAAGTCTCGTTCCGCAATTACAAATTCACTTCGTTTGCTGGATCTTCCCGAAGTCGTACAGCAGATGATTTTCGAGGGCAAGCTTACTGCGGGCCATGCGAGAGCGATTCTTGCAGTTCCATATGAAGATGCAAGGATTCGACTTGCAGAGAAGGTTGTCGCAGAAGGTCTTTCCGTTAGAGCGACAGAAAACCTTGCTCCGTTGTTTTCTGCCGGAGAGACACCCAGGACTCCGAGGCCAGCAACACCTCAGTCCTTTAAAAAGGCCGCTCGAGTCCTTCGTCAAGTTTTCAACACGAATGTACGCGTGAAGAGCTCGCGTGGCAAAAACAAAATCGAAATCGAGTTTAAAGACGAAGAAGAGCTCTCTCGTATCCTTGGCGAAATGGTTCAAATTGGGCAGGAGGATCATGATGAAGAGTAAGGTTCTCGCGGTCATTGCATTGGCAACCACCGTCGCGGCTGGTGCTTTTGCTGGGTATAAGATTGCGACAGATGGTGAACTGCGCGGTCGACTGCTGCGCGGAGCTCAGGATATCGTCGATACATCTAAGAAGAAAATGGATGTGATGACCGAAGATGTCGCTATGCGCACTGCTCAGGTGACTAAGAATCCCAAGATTAACCAAGACTGGGTTAACCACCAGTGGGAAAATGTTGGTTATTAGGTACCTAACAATTACTTGCCTGTTTTGAAGGGGTCCTTGTCTGATACATGAGACAAGGACCCCTTATTTTGGCTAAAAACCAAGCTTACGTAAATCAAATCCAATAGTATGAAAACAAATGAAACAGCCCCGGTTGCATTATCTACAACCAGGGCTGTCGGATGTTTCACATGAAACGTTATGGGGCGTAGACTCCCCTATGCGTTCTTCTGAACTTTGAAACGCTGCTTTAGCTGTCCGCAAGCGGCATCAATATCATTGCCGCGAGAATTACGAATCGTGGTCTCGATGCCACGAGACTCAAGGCGGCGCTGAAGATCCTCAACCTTATGAATCGGAGACGGCTTGAGCGGGCTACCCTCAATGTCGTTAAGCTGGATCAGGTTGACGTGACACAGCGTTCCCTCGCAGAAGTCGCAAAGCGCCTGCATCTCGGGGTTTGTGTCATTGACACCTTCGATCATGGCGTACTCGTAGGTTGGGCGGCGGCCCGTCTTTTCGGTGTAGAGCTGCAGCGCCTCGTGAAGGCGAAGCAGCGTGTACTTCTTGACACCGGGCATGAGCTTATTGCGCGTCGACTGGATGGCGGAGTGCAGGGAAACGGCGAGCGTAAACTGCTCGGGAATGTCGGCAAACTTGCGAATGCCAGGAATAACACCGCTGGTAGAGACAGTAAGGTGGCGGGCTCCAATACCGATACCGTCGGGATCGTTAAGGATGCGCAGTGCCTTGAGAACCTCGTCATAGTTAGCAAAGGGCTCGCCCTGGCCCATGAACACTACACTCGTCGCGCGCTCACCAAAGTCGTTGGAAACATGGAGCACCTGGTCAACGATCTCCTGGGCGGTCAACGAACGCTTGAGACCGTTCAGGCCGGTAGCGCAAAAAGCGCAGCCCATGCCACAACCTGCCTGGGTGGAAACGCAGACAGATAGCTTATTACGACGGGGCATACCGACAGTCTCGACGGAAATGCCGTCGTGGTACTCGAGCAGATACTTGCGAGAGCCATCTTTGGAAACCTGCTTGGTGAGTTCAGTCGGCGTATCAAAGGCAAAAGCCTCTTTAAGCTGTTCGCGGAAAGCCTTGGGAAGGTTGGTCATGTCGTCAAACGAACAAACGTTCTTCTCAAAGACCCATTCGATGAGTTGCTTGGCGCGGAAAGCGGGCTGGCCGAGTTCTGCCACGAGCTCGCGGATATCGTTTTGGCTCAAGTCGCGAATGTCCTGAGATTTAGTCCTGGGATTCATGGAAGCCTTTCGATTTTGGGGAAACGTAGAGGGTATCGCTACAATATGGTATCAGCTGCAGAAATTATAGAGGAGGAGTCTGCCCATGCCGGGTAAAAGCCTAGAGAACATGCACGTAGCGGTCTTGGCGGGCGGTCATTCCGCTGAGCGCGAGATCTCGCTCAATTCGGGAAAGAACGTCGTGGCGGCCCTGAAGGAGGCCGGCTACACTTCGGTGAAGCTGCTTGACACGGCTACCGATGATTTTATGGTAACCATGGCGACCGGTGGTTTCGACGTGGCGTTTATCGCCATGCACGGTGCCGGCGGCGAGGATGGCGCCATGCAGGGTGCTATGGAGACCCTGGGTATCCCCTACACGGCCTCGGGCGTGCTCGCGAGCGCCTGCGGTGCCGACAAGGAGGTCTCGAAGCTCCTGTACGCCAAGGCGGGCATTCCCATTGCTCCCGGCCTTGCGCTCGAAGTGGGCGATGATGTCGATATCGATCATATCGTCGAGGTTTGTGGCGAGCGCTGCTTTGTGAAGCCGGCCGTTAACGGCTCCAGCTATGGCATCTCCCTGGTCCACGAGCCCTCCGAGCTGCCCGCGGCCATCGCCAAGGCGTTTGAGTTTGGCGACAAAGTACTGGTCGAGAGGTGCATCGAGGGTACCGAGATCACCGTCGGCGTATACGGCGAGGATGACGTGCGCGCTCTGCCGATTGTCGAGATCCGTAAGCCCGAGGACTGCGAGTTCTACGATCTGGACGTGAAGTATGTCGACCCTACGGACATCCATCGCATTCCGGCGCAGATTTCGCCCGAGAACTACGCTCGTGCCCAGGAGCTTGCCTGTGCTGCCCATAAGGCACTCGGCTGCCTGGGTATCTCGCGCAGCGACTTTATCGTGAGCGAGGACGGCCCCGTTATCCTCGAGACCAACACGATTCCCGGCATGACCGATACGTCGCTGTATCCGGATGAGATTCGCCACACCGATGACATGACGTTCCCGCAGGTCTGTGACAGCCTGATTCGCATGGGGCTTCGTCGAGCGGGCGTTGCATGCTAATCGAGGACGCTGTTTCGTCGGGAACGCCGCAGTTTGTCATCGATTCTTATGCCACGCTTGCCGAGCGCGCCAAAACCCAAGCGTTTGGTCTCATCGAAGAAGATGTTATCGTCCTCGATACCGAGACCACGGGTCTTTCGGTGCAGGACAACGAGCTTATCGAGATATCGGCGGCTCGCCTTTCGGGCCGCGAGGTTGTCGATCGCTTCGATACTTTCGTGCATCCCAAGCAGCTGATTCCCGCCGAGATTACCGAGCTCACGAGCATTACAAACGCCGATGTGGCAGATGCCCCGTCGGCCGTTGAGGCTGTCGCCGCTCTCGCCGATTTTGTCGGCGGCTGCCCGGTGATCGCACATAACGCCACCTTCGACCGTTCGTTTATCGAGTCGGTCAAGGGCGGCGTCAACGTCAGCGACATCTGGATCGATTCGCTGGCACTGTCGCGCATCGCGCTTCCGCGCCTGGCCTCGCACAAGCTGTCTTTCATGGCCGACCTGTTTGGCTGCGACTCGGTGTCGCACCGCGCCAACGCCGATGTCGACGCCTTGTGTGGTGTGTGGCGCGTGTTGCTCGTGGCGCTCACCGACTTGCCTCAGGGCTTGATGGCACGCCTGGCCGACATGCACCCCGACGTACCCTGGTCCTATCGTCCCATCTTCTCCTTCTTGGCGGGACAGAACCCCGGTTCCATCTTCTCTCTCAGCGCCGCCCGCGCCGACGTACTCAAGGCCGATCGGGCCGATGATCGCGTTGATGCGGACGAGCTACCGGTCCTTAAGATGCCGAGCCGCGAGGAAATCGAGGCGGACTATGCTCCGGGCGGTCTGGTTAATCGCATGTATCCCACGTACGAGCCGCGCGATGAGCAGATCGCGATGGCGCTCGAGGTCCGCGACGCGCTCGTTACGGGAACGCATCGCGTGATTGAGGCGGGGACGGGCGTCGGCAAATCGATGGCCTATCTGGTGCCGTTTGCCGAGGCCGCACGCCGCAACAACATCACGGTAGGTATCGCGACTAAATCGAATAATCTTGCCGACCAGCTCATGTATCACGAGCTGCCCAAACTTGCCGAGCAGCTGGACGGAGGTCTATCGTTTTGCGCCCTCAAGGGCTATGACCACTATCCATGCTTGCGCAAGCTTGAGCGCATGAGCCGCGGCCAAGTCGAAATTACGACTAAGCGTGATCCCGCCGACACGCTTACGGCAGTCGCAGTCATCATGGCGTACGTGTGTCAGTCGGCCGATGGTGACCTCGACTCGCTCGGCATTCGCTGGCGCAGCGTCAACCGTCCCGACTTTACGACGGCGTCGCGCGAGTGCGCCCGTCGCCTATGCCCGTTTTTCCCCGATAAATGCCTGGTCCACGGCGCCCGCCGTCGCGCGGCGCATGCCGATGTGGTGGTCACCAACCATTCCCTGTTGTTCCGCAATGTTGCGGCCGAGGGCAGAATCTTGCCTCCGATTCGTCACTGGGTAATCGATGAGGCCCATTCCATCGAGCGCGAGGCGCGCCGTCAATGGGCGCGCGTGGTGTCGGCGGATGAATCGCGCGTTCTGTTTGAGCGTTTGGGCGGCTCGAGCACCGGTGCGCTGAGCCAGGTTTCCCGCGATTTGGCAACCTCGGAGGGCTCTACGCTCTACCTGGGTCTTATCGCCAAGGCGACGTCGACGGTTGTACGTGCAAGCATGGCGATTGCCGATGTGTTTGACGGCGTTCGCGAGCTTGGCCGCCGTGCCCGCGGGGGCTACGACAATGCGAACCTATGGATTGGCCCCGAGCTGCGCGAATCTGACGACTGGCATGATTTCTTACAGTCGGCCTACACTGCCATCGACGCATTGGAACAAGCTGACAAGAGCGTCGACGCACTGGTACAGGCCGTCGCCGCCGACAAGCCCGAGGTCGTTGTCGACCTGGGTGATATCTCGCGCCGCCTGCACGAGCTGGCCGAGAACCTCAAGCTCATCATCGACGGTACCGACGAACACTACGTGTATTCGCTGCAAGTCAATCGCCGCCTGCGCGCCGGCGGCGAGTCGATGACTGCGGAGCGCATCGATATTGGCGAGGCCTTGGCAACCGAGTGGCTGCCCGAGGTCCACACGGCTATCTTTGCCTCGGCGACCATGACGGTGTCCAAAAGCTTTGAACACTTTAACCATGCGGTCGGCCTCGATCGCATCGGTGCTTCAACATCCTCATCGCTGCACTTGGACTCGAGCTACGACTTCGATTCGAACATGGCTGTAGTCGTTGCGGGCGATATCCCCGATCCGCGCGATCGTGAGAGCTATCTTACGGCGCTCGAGCGCGTGCTGGTCGACGCCCATCTTGCCATGGGCGGATCGGTGCTCACGTTGTTCACCAATCGGCGCGACATGGAGGACCTATACGCCCGCGTTGAGCCCAAGATGGCCCGTGCGGGTCTGGAGCTCAACTGCCAGCAGCGCAACTCATCTCCTCGTCGCCTGCGCGACCGGTTTATCAACGAACCGACCTCGTCGCTTTTTGCGCTCAAGGCCTTCTGGGAGGGGTTTGATGCCAGCGGCGAGACGCTGCGCTGCGTCATCATTCCCAAGTTGCCGTTCTCGAGCCCCACGGACCCGCTCTCGTGCGAGCGCAACCTGCGCGAAGACCGCGCATGGGCGCGCTATTCGCTGCCCGAGGCGGTGCTCGAGGTTAAGCAGGCCGCGGGGCGTTTGATTCGCTCGTCGACCGATAGCGGTGTGCTGATCTTGGCGGATCCTCGCCTGGTGACGAAGGGCTATGGCAAGAAGTTCTTAACGTCGCTGCCCACGAGCTCCTACCAGCGCATCGAATCGGCGCAGATCGGGCACTATCTACAGCTGTGGCGTGCACGCCACGAGCGGCGGCGCTAAAGCGGACAGACGAGGGTTTTTGCCATATCGCACAGACGCTTTGACAGGGCGGGGTCATCCAAGATGCGGATGGCTCCGCCCGCTGCGATTATCTGGCTCAGCAGCCAACGCTCGGAGCCGTAATGTACGGTTACCGTTGCCATGTCTGTCCCGCTGCGTTCGATTAGGGTGATGCCGGCCCAGTCCAGATGCTCCGCCATATCGAATGGCATCAAGAGCTTTGCGCTACGCTGCGTCCGGGCAAGGGAATCGTGGAGGGATGCAACGTCCGGTGCGTGAGGCACGACGGAGTCTTCCGTCAAGGCGAGTCCCTCGATTTTATCCATGCGATAGGTGCGCTGCTCATCGACCGCGATGTCCCAGGCAATCAGATATGTTTGGTCGCCGTTTGCTGTAATGCGCAAGGGGTCGACCAGACGCTCGCGTGGCCGCGCATCGTCCATCGAGCGATACGAGATACGACAGCGAACGCCGTCCTGAATGGCGCAGCTCAGCTGCTGCCAGTGCGACCCGTGGTTGACGGTGTCAAAGACGTGCTGGTTATAGCCGAGCTCTTCGGGTAGAAGAGCATGTCGAATCCGAGCCGCCGCCTGGGGCTCGATCCCCAACGATTCAAGTTCGTGGTTGAGCACAGCGCCCTCGGCGGCACTCAGGCGCAGCGGTAGTACACGCCCGGCGTCACCGGTGAGGACCACGCGCTCGCCGTGGCATTCGCAGATGATACGCGCACCCGATTCTCGGTCCGCGAGCGTCGAGACGATCTCGAGAATCTCGTCGAGCGACGCCCCCGTGATGTCAAAGCGACTGCAGATCTCGGTTCGTGTCATGCCGCTCTCGCCGGCGGCGTAGAGGGCCTCCATGATGTCGATGGCGCGCGAGAGCCTCTGCTCGCTGGTGAGTTTACGCACGGGCATGCTCGTGCACCGTCCTTTCAATGAGGTGGTTCCACGCCTGCTTGAGCGATTTGGGGGCCATGGGCCTCATGCCGTCCATGGCGTGGGCCATGCAAAATGAGGCGGCGGCTTCAAGATCGCGCACGTCAACGGTCCAAGTCCATCCCGAATCGGTGTGTGCGAGCTCACCTCGCCCGCGCGTGAGGCCGTTGATCATATCGATCTGCGTCTGCGGGGCGAACGAGAACGTAGCCGCAACGGGCGGGCGGTCGGCAAAATCGAATTCAAAGAACAGGTAGTCGTTGAGATTGAAGTCTGCAGGGATGGCGTAGGCCTTCGAAGGACGCCAAGCGCGAACGATACGGTCGCAGCGGAATGTCCTGATGTCGTCGGTGGCATTGTCGAGGCCGCAGAAGTACGCAACGCCCTCGCGCTCGAACATGCCGTAGACGCAGACGGTACGCTCTTTCTGCTCACCGCGTCCGTTCTGATATAAAAATCGCAGCGCGCATCGCTCGGCAAAGGCGCTCCATACCGCATCGACGGTGGGAGAGCGGCGGATCGGTGCTTCGTCCGCCGTCGTCCTGCCGGTGAGGTAGGCAATCTTGGAACGAATATCGGCAAGCGGCGCGGCAAAAGTGGATGAGCCGGCCGCTATTGTCTGGTCGATAGCGTTGAGCAGGATATCGGCGTCGTCTGCGGTGATGAGGCCGCCTGCCGCAAACGTGTGCTCGCGGTCGATTGTCCATGAGCTTTCCTCGGTCTCCTGCGCGCCGGCGGGGCGAACCTCCTTGATTAAGATGCCGCGTTCGAGCAGTTTGTCACGATCGCGCCGAAACTTGCGCTTATCCGAGTCGATATTGCCCGAGCCATATCCCAGGTCAGAATCCAAGACGATCTGCTCGGTCGTCAGCGGTTCGGGGGAGCTGTTGAGCACAAAGAAAAGATTGAGGATGCGCTGAGCCGTTTTATCGAAACTGGGCTCCGAATTCCCCTTTTTAATTGTCGCGGTCGCGTCGCTTGCCGTCATAGAGTCCTCGCATGAGAAGGTGGTTTGCTGCCATGATTTTAGTCCGATATGGAGATTAGGCTATATCCTTGTCCGCTCGGGGCGTTAAGGTGGCCCGAATTCGGTCGTTTGCGCTCGCTCGGGGTATACTTTCGACTATATACGGTTCTAATGTGCATGCATTGGGCCTATTTGTCGGATTATGGATGTGGAGCGCACATGGCGAACACCCAGAACTATATTAACCACCTGCTGCAGAACACCGGCATCACGCCGGCATGCAGCGAAGAAGAGCGCTTGGCTGCCGAGGATATCGCTCAGATCTTCCGCAACCACGGCTTTGATCCCGAGGTTCAGGAGTTCAATGCCCCGGCGCCCAGCAGGTTGGCATTTGCCGTTACCGGTATTCTTGCGTTTGCCGGCGCCCTGCTGATGGGCATCGGCGGCGGCATCGGCTTGGTCGGCACCTTGCTGGCCATTGTCAGTGCCGTTCTTTACGTGCTCGAGCGCACGGGCCACCCCGTGGTTTCGCACCTGGGCAAGACGGGCGTGAGCCAAAATGTCATCGCCTACCACAAGGCCTCGGGCCCGCTCGCGTCTCCGCGCAACCGCCCGGTGGTCGTTGTCGCACACTACGACTCTCCCCGTGCTGAGCTGCTCGCCCGCGAGCCCTATGCTTCGTATCGTGCGCTCATCGCCAAGCTGTTGCCCGTTGCCACGGTTGCCCCTGCTGCCGTTGCCATCTTGCGTATCCTGCCGCTCCCCGGCGCGCTCAAGGTTCTGCTGTGGATTGTCGCGATCCTCGCTTCCCTCGTTGCGCTCGCCAACGCGGCAAACATCATTTCTAACCGTTTTGTGCTTCCCTATACGTCCGGCGCAGTGTGCAACAAGTCTTCTGTCGCCGCTATGCTCGGCGTTATGGACAACGTTGCTCCCTTCCAGGGCGAAAACGAGTTTCCCGACGATGTTCCGTTCGATACCTATTTTGGGGAGCAGAAGCGTCGTGCCGAGGAGATGGCGCGCGCAGCAGCGGAGTATGCCGCGGCCCAACAGCAAAACGACTACGGCAACACCATCGAGTATGAAGAGCCTACCTACGCCGAGGACGAGTTCGGTCAGCCGATTGCTCCCGACGCTCAGACCGAGCCCGAACAGGGCGAGGCTTTCGACGAGCAGATCGAGGGCTTTGAGGGTGCGTCTGCCGACGAGACGCTGATTGGCGCCATCGTGCCCGAGGATCAGAATCAGGCTGTCCAGGCCGAAGAGTTCAATGACGAGGTTCCCACTGCCGAGCCGGCGGAGGAGCCTGTCGCGGCCGAGCCCGAGCCCAGGCTCTATCGCAATGCCGCCGGCAACATCCGCTTTGGTTCGGATGCCATCCGTGCGCTCGGAATGCTTCCCGAGTCCTGCACGCTCGATTACGAGGAAGGCGAGGAGCCGACGTTTGAGCCCGAGCCTGCCCCCGTCGTGACTGCATCTGCGCCCGTTGTCGCCGTGGATGATGAGTCTGCCGCGGTTGCCGCTGCCGTTGCCGAGCCCGAGGCGGTGTCCGCGATCGATCCCGCGGCAGGACTGGACATTTTGGCTCCCGCCGCGCCGGCGCAAGACGTTACGGACGAGCCTGACGACGATTACGCTGAACAGCCGAGACGCGTGTCTTACGAGAGCGATACTGATTTCTCGGCCGAGATTCCCGCGGCAACGCCCCATGCCGATATTGCATCCGCGTTCTCTTCGATTGGCGCCAGCGCTTCCAACTTCTTTAAGGGTGCGCTTGCAAAGGGCAGGAAATTTGTCGACGATTTCGAGGGGAAGCGCGCTGCCGCACGCGAGGCTGCCGAGCAGGAGGCTATCGCTCAGCAGCAGGCAGCCGAGGCGGCACGTGAGCGCGCGGCGCAAGAGTTCGAGCAGAACGAGGCTATGCAGTCCGTGCCTGTCGACGCCGCCGAAGCTACAACGTCCTTTGAGGCTCAGCAGCACGTCGATAGCACCATGTCGTTTGATGCCGCGCAGTTCGATTCCACGATAACGTTTGAAAAGCAAGGCACCGCGATTGCCGAGCCCCTTCCTGTTTCCGATGAGCAGGGCGACGCGGCAGACGATGACGAGCCTATTGATGCTGCCGAAATCCAAGATGTCGCCGGGCACGAGCCCGTCGAGGTCAACTGTGACGAAGAGCAATACGCGGCAGCCGATCAAGGCGATTCGACCGAGGTCGAGCAGGAGGAAGTGCCTGCGGTTTCCGAGGCTCCCGAGACAGATGGGTCGAGGCCTTACTCCACGCAGATTTTCACCATGCCGATCCCGAGTGGTTCCGGTGCCACGGTTGCCGATGTCGCTCCCACTCAGGACGAAACGGTCGATTCCCTTATGGCCCAGATTTCCTCCCAAGCATCGCCGCGTCCGCAGATGAATGTTCCCGATCCGGCGTCGGCACCGTCGCCTGCACCCTCCTCGTCTCCGCTGGCTTCGGTCCCCGATCCGTCGCTGCCGTCGATGAAGCAGACAAACGTTGCGTCTCGCACGTCGCTGTTCGACCTTCCCGATCCCTCCGCACAGGTCAACGACCCCTTTGCTACCGCTCAGGGTCCCGAACCCACATCGGCACCCGTTGCGTCTCCTATGCCCGTTGCGTCGGGCGCACAGCCGATCGAGACCATTTCGGCTCCCGCCCCTGCGGCACCTAAGTCTCGCAAGCGCGGCCTGGGCGGCCTGTTCGGTCGTAAAAAGAAAAACGAACAGGACAGCATGAGTGACTGGCTGGGCGTCGAAGACGATTACGATGCCAAGAAGTCTGGTCGCGGCATCGGTTCGTGGGATAATTTCGAGGACGATAACGATGGCTGGAAGGGCGGCGCTACGTCTTCCGACGGCGCTTCTTCCGAAGATATGCTCTCGGCTGTCGCTTCTATGGGCGACGATGAGCTGCTCGGTCACGATATCTGGTTTGTGGCAACGGGCGCCTCGGATTGTGATGGCTCCGGTATGAAGGCCTTCTTGGCTTCGCATCGCGATAAGCTCCGCGGCGTCTTCTTCATCAATCTTGAATCCGTCGGCGCCGGTAGGCTTTCGGTAGTGACGGTTGAGGGCGAACAGCAGCTGCTCAAGGGCGATCGCCGCATCATGAACCTGGTCAGCAAGGTGTGCAAGTCGTTCCATGTCGATTGTGGCGCGCTCGAGATGCCCTATGCCAAGACCGATGCCTACGCCGCGCTCGAGGCGAGCCGCCGAGCCCTCACCATCGCCGGCGTGGACGGCACGCGTCTGGCTTGCGCTCGTACCGAGGACGACCTGCCCCACAATGTCAACCCGACGAACATTGCCACGGTATCCGAGGTCGTGACCGAGGTTATCCGCCGTTCGTAGACGGAGCTCTAAGGAGTCAACGTGTTTTCGTATATTAAGCGCCATTGGCCTGTCTACGTGATTTTGACCTTGATTGCCATTGCGTTAGGGTTTGGAGCTGCCTACATCGTGGGCGCGAAGGGCTCGACCCCCGCCTCCGCAATCAGCGAAGAGGTGGAGCAAGAACAGAGCACGGGTGCCGATGGGATTCCTGAGTCCGAGCAAGCAATCGTTGATGGTGGATCTTCGTCTGCAGAGTAGATGCGGCGATTTAAATGATTGAAAGCGGGCGAGCCGGGGGACTGGCTCGCCCGCTTTTTCATCGCGCTAGCGCTTCTTTGGGATTGACCTAAGGCGAGCGAACCATAGGGCTGCGGCACCCGAGGTCAGGAGCGCGGTGATGCAAGCGGCGATGGAAGCTGATCCTGTTGCCGGTAGGTCCTGCGGTAGGGTACAGCGTTGAATGACACTGTCCTCGTCATGTGACTCAAGTTTATCGCCGCCGCCGTTGCGGCAAAGATCGACGCGTGCGCTGTTGGTGAGTGCAGTTTGGGGTGTGTAAGCCGACGTTGCCTGCATGTGCACGACTGCGCCCCGAGCATCTGTGCCAAGGATTGCTTTGGCATCGTCAAGGTCGTCGTGCTCATCTTTGAGATCATCACGGGTCCAAGAATCCGTATCGCTTCGAGTCGTAAAGTCGGCGGCTACCGCACCGTATTCAATGCGAATGCCCGTCACGACGGTATTGGATGCAAGGTCGAGTTCTTTCGCCTCGAGTGTGGCGGATTCCGTGGTCGAGACATCCGCCTTCCAGAGGTGCCAGCCGTCGTAATCGACGAGGCGACAGTCCTCACCAAGGCTCTCTTTTACTTCGTCGGACTCAAGCCAAGGATTTTCGTGCCCATCGTCAAGCGTCGCGTTTGCCGGCTCATCGGCTTCTGTCGAGTCCAACGGCGTTGTGCGATACCACACGTTGCACAGACCGTTGAGGTCGCCGATGGCGACGGGGATTTCGATTGAGACGAATCTCGCCGTGCCGTCTTTGGCGCACTCAAGATTATCGGTAATCGTAAACTCATCAACCCAAGTAGCGGAATCGTTTCGAGCATCGATGGTATAGGAGAAAAGCCCATCACTATTGGTTTGCGTCGCGGCGCGATTTTTACCATCGCCGTTGGCCAACAGGCCCTTTTCGATAGGTTGGACAAGCTCCTGACGCTTGTCGACCTGTCCTTTGATCTCGATGGGCGCATCCTTCATCGAGACGGATTGGACTTCTCCCGTGTCCTTTATTTCAAACGTTATCTCCTCGGCAAGGTCATAGGTCCGCGGAGATATCATTTCGCGCAACGAGTAGGTGCCGGGTGCAAGATGTTCGACGCGGTGCGGCTTGTCGGATGAGGTCCAGGAGTCTATTTCGGTTTTATCGGGACCATATAAGGTGAGTTGTGCGCCTTTCACTTCCTGCTCTCCGCTTGCAGCGACCTTGGAGATATCAACCTTGGTGTAATCGTCGGATACGTTAAGCCGTGCTTCTACAACGGGTGTTTTCTGGTCGGCATAAGTAAGGTCGACAATATGGGATGTCCGATCGAGTAAGAAGCCTGCCGGCGCTTGAGTCTCGACAACCTCGTAGTGCGCGGTGCCAGATCCCAGCGGGAGGTCGTCCGCACGTGCTTCTCCAGTTTCATCCGTCGTGACGGTAGCGACAGTCTCACCGTCGAGCGCGGCAATGCTACCGTCGGGGCGCACGATATCACCCGAGGCACGGATCTCAAAGACGGCGCCCGCGAGGCTGCTGCCGTCTACGGCATCGGTTTTAACGATCCTGATGTTTCCGATCGCGGCGTGGTCATAATACGAGGCGATTGCAACGGGCGTTAGGTTCATGTCGGCGGGTATGTTTACCTCGATCTCTTCGCCGACAAGATAGGGCTCTTTGGCCGAGGTTTCGCGTACATAATAGGTGCCCGGCACGAGCGATTCGGGTAGTGTGACGGTCCCGGTCGCGTCAGTCGTAAAGGTGTCCATTACGTTATGTGCTGGATACCAGCAAGTTTGTGAGACAGGTTTGTGATTGCTGTCGAGTAGTTGGAAGGTGAATCCGGCTAGTGGAACAGAAGCGCCTGTTTGGGCATCGCGTTTTACAATTTGGAGATGCGTCGACAGAGCGTGGTTGTCCACGATATATTGAAGCTCGGCGCCGTCGGAAATCTGATTGGCCCCGACGGTCCATTCTCCTGCACGTTTAAAACCCTCGGGGACGGATTCCGGAACCTCGCGAACCGTGTAGCCGGCACGGTCGTATGGGACGGCTCCGTGGACACCGGCGGGTCGCTTGCCTGTGCCGAACCATGCTTCGGGCTGGTCTTTGGTGGAGGCAAAGCCATAGATGTTTGTAGTCAGTGTGCCAACAACCTGCTGAGAGCTGTTACTGACAACCTCAAAGACAACATCTCCTGCCGGCTGCTCCAGGCCGGATTGATCGCTATTGCCGTAGTCCTTGAATTTGGAAATCTCAAGGTCAAACGCAATGGGGATATCGGAAACGCGAGATTCGATTTCGACCACGCCTGAATCGCCGAGTTGGTCGGCTCCAACGGTGTAAGACCAACTGTCACCGGAGGGCAAATAGCCCTCGGGCGCCTTCGATTCATAGATGGTAAAGGTTCCCAGGGGGACATCGGTGAGGGTAGCTCGACCGCTTTCATCGGTCCTGAGAGTTTGTGTCCATCCAGGGGTTGATTGCGATACGCACACGAATTCTGCTCCTGCGAGCGAAGCCCCAACTTGGGGGCCTGCATTCGTTGCGGCGTCGAGCTTTACAATGCGCAAGGTAATGGTGCCGGGTTGTTCATCAATGGTGACGTATCCGCCGTTATCCGTCGTGGTAAAGGCAATGCGATCGTGCAGGGGGATATAACCAGCTGGCGCTGTTGTCTCAACTAGGTAGTATGTCGTGTTGGGTAGGAGTGTTGCCTGCGCTCGACCGTTGCTGTCCATCTGGACGGTGCCGACACGCGCGCCGCTGGCGCTCTCAAAAACATCGAATGTTGCCCCGTCAAACTGATAAGTATTGTTTCCGCTGGTAATGGCAGCGTTTGCAGACTGCTTTTGGAAGGAAACAGAGACTGCCGGCAGTACATAGAGCATGTCTTGACGTTTGCTGCCGCCCGATACGGTTCCTATATAGCGCCGCGCGCGGTGCGGAGCGGCTTTGATGCTTCCTGATTTTGCGCTGTCGTGGAGCCACCGCGCAGCCGCCACGACTTCATTGTCGGCGGTAAAGTGCCCGCTCTTGGTTTTGCCCTGAGCGGTTGTGTAGGAGTAGGTGCCGTCGACATGGGTAGTGCCGTTGAGCATCCATACGGCAAGCTGGGTGGCGGCGCGGGCGCGATCGGGTGAAAGATGGTAACCGCCAAACGACGTGGCGGTAGGATATCCGTGACAAACGATTGCCGCGAACTCGTCGTCGAGCCACACCCAGCCTTGATCAAAGTTGAGCCATGGGCCGCCCGGCTTGGTGGGGCCGGGGCGCTCCTGGTTCATGCAGTAGGCAATCGAGGCGTCTTGAGCTTCATACTTGCCGATGAAGAAGGGCCCACAATCATCGCTAATAGTGCGGAAGCCGAGCTGGTCGTAGCCATCGACGGCAAATGCGGCTCCCGGTGCCAGACAGCCGAAAAGCAGGAAGAGGAGCAGGAGCAGCGGACCTGTTGCGATTGCGCTGTGGACAGAGTGCGTGGGTGCGTTGGACATGGCTGCTCCTTATCCCTCGTGCGCCGCATGGGGAGGTTGCGACGCGTAGGATGAGGCTACCCCCGAGGTTCATGCGGGTAAGTACCGGAGCCTGACCAAAAGCTTGCCCAATTCCTGACAAATTGAGCTCAAATACAACAATCAGGCAAAAGCGCAGGTAGAAGATAAGGAGAACAGGAGGCCAAAGGTCCTCGTCTCCACAATTGATGCGATTTTCAAACGAATCTCCACAGCTAAAACAAGCATCGCCACCCTTGTATCGAACAAGACAACCGCGTTATACTAGCCAACACACAAGCGGGCATCGCCAAGTGGTAAGGCATCAGCTTCCCAAGCTGACACTCGCGGGTTCGAGTCCCGTTGCCCGCTCCAGAAAAAGTAAAAGCACGACACCGTTCCGGTGCCGTGCTTTTTTCAATAAAGCGCCGGGACTCGAACCCGCCAGGGTGCGAGCGTAAAACAAACGCGAAGCGTTTGTAGCGAGCAGGCGAAGGCGCCGGCAGGCGCCTGAAGCCGGTGCGGATTTGCGAAGCAAATACGCGGACGTCCCGTTGCCCGCTCCATCGAGCGCGGGAGACTTTGGGGCGGCCAATTCAACAAAGTCTTCCCCATCGTCTCCGTGAATCCGAGGAGATCGACCGCAGCCGGTGCGGATTTGCGAAGCAAATACGCGGACGTCCCGTTGCCCGCTCCAATTCCAAAATGTTAGGTTAATGCCTGCTGCCCATACTTGCACCTGCGCACGGTACAATGGTTGGGTTACGACCAACGTGCCAATAACCAAAAAGGAGCCGCTATGATCGATCGCTATACCCGCCCGGAGATGGGACACATCTTCTCCCTCGAGAACAAGTACGCCATTTGGCAGGAGATCGAGGTCCTGGCCTGTGAGGCCCAGGCGGAGCTCGGCAAGATCGGTATTTCCAAAGACGAGGCCCAGTGGATCCGCGACCATGCCAACTTTGAGAAGGCGAAGGTCGATGAGATCGAGGAAGTCACGCGCCACGACGTCATTGCCTTCCTGACCAACATGAAGGAGTACATCGACGCCGATGTTCCCGAGGGCGACCCCAAGCCCAGCCGCTGGGTTCACTATGGCATGACCAGCTCCGATCTGGGCGACACGGCTCTGTGCTACCAGCTCACCCAGGCCTGCGACCTGATCATCGAGGACGTCAAGAAGCTCGGCGAGATTTGCAAGCGTCGCGCCTTTGAGGAGCGCAACACGCTCTGTGCCGGCCGCACTCATGGCATCCACGCCGAGCCGATGACCTTCGGCATGAAGTTCGGCTCTTGGGCCTGGGAACTCAAGCGCGATCTGGATCGTCTTGAGGACGCCCGCAAGAATGTTGCCTTCGGTGCCATCTCGGGCGCTGTTGGCACGTACAGCTCCATCGAACCGTTTGTCGAGGAGTATGTCTGCGAGCACCTGGGTCTGGTTCACGACCCGCTGTCCACGCAGGTTATCAGCCGCGACCATCACGCCTATCTCGCCGGCGTTCTCGCCACCACCGCGGCCACCTGCGAGCGCATCGCTACCGAGGTTCGCAATCTGCAGAAG
Organism: uncultured Collinsella sp.; assembly: GCA_938039325.1. Taxonomy (GTDB): domain Bacteria; phylum Actinomycetota; class Coriobacteriia; order Coriobacteriales; family Coriobacteriaceae; genus Collinsella. The sequence goes on from CALHUX010000050.1 coordinate 32,478, forward strand.
ACCGATACGCTCGAGGCCGAGGAGCCGTTCCGCAAGGGTCAAAAGGGCAGCTCCGCCATGCCGCACAAGCGCAACCCGATCACCATGGAGAAGGTCTGCGGTCTGTCGCGCGTCGTGAAGTCCAACGCTCAGGTTGCCTTCGATAACGTCGCCCTGTGGCACGAGCGTGACATTTCGCACTCCTCTGCCGAGCGTGTCGCCCAGGCCGACAGCTTCATCGCGCTCGACCACATGTTCCAGTGCCTCATCCGCGTTATCGACGGCCTGCAGCTGTACCCTGCCCGCATGATGGCCAACCTCAACAAGACCCGTGGTCTCATCTTCTCCTCCAAGGTTCTGCTGGCCCTCGTCGATACGGGCATCACCCGCGAGGACGCGTACGCCATTGTGCAGGAGAACGCCATGGCAACCTGGCATGAGGTACAGGATTGTGTCTCCGGCCCCACCTTTAAGGAACGTCTCGAGGCCGACCCGCGCTGCACCGTCAGTCAGGAGAAGCTCGACGAGATCTTTGATCCGTGGGACTTCCTCACCCGTATCGACACGGTCTTTGATCGTCTGGAGCAGCTGAGCTTCGAGTAGGTTCGGGCATAACGTTAGCTTTTTAGGGCGCTTTGCTGGTAATGTGTGTTGCCGGCAAAGCGCCTCATTGCATTTAGGGAAAGACGGGGATAATAGTCGTCTCGAATAACATTCTGAGAGGGGATCGCATGATTTCGTTTGATTACAAGCCTCAGGGCGTGTGTGCTCGCAATATTCACCTTGACCTTTCCGATGACGGCAGCAAGGTGCTGGGCGTTGAGTTTACCGGCGGCTGCGATGGCAACCTCAAGGCCATCTCCAAACTGGTCGAGGGCGCTCCTGCCGACCGTGTGATCGAGGTTCTTGCCGGCAATACCTGCGGCATGAAGAGGACCTCTTGCGCCGATCAGCTTACGCGCGCTATCGAGGCCGCTCGCGCCGAGATCGCCTAATGGGTATCGCCGACCACATCAAGAACGGAATATCGCGCCGCGGCTTTGTGCTCGGTGGAGCTGCCGCGGGCGCTGCCACGGTGCTTGCCGGATGTTCGAAAAAAACAGGCACCAGTGATGATGCCGCTGGCGAGCCGCAGGTTATCAAGGACAATTCGAAGATTGTCTCGATCACTGATGAGTACGAGGCAGTTGACATCGATCTTGAGCCGGCGGCATCGTGGACGCTGCCGCTGGGCACGTTGCTGTACTACTGCGATGGTGACTATGCTGCGGCAATGATGGCGCCCGCATCGGCACTGCACGCCAACACGCTCGGCGTGCTCAACCTGGGCGATGGCTCGCTTACCACATTAATTGAGAATCCTATCGAGGGCACGGGATATGCTTTTTACGATGTCCGTGCCGGCGACGGCGTGTTTGCGTGGGTTGAGATGAACTTTGCCAGTTCATCGTGGAAGCTCTACGCTCAAAATCTGTCGGGCGCTTCGCTCTCTGGCGACGTGGTTGAGCTCGATCGAGGTGGCAAGGACTACGATCCGCCACTGTTTACGGCGTTCGGGTCATCAGCCATCTGGTATAAAATGCCTTCGGCAGGCGGCAATAAAACGGGTAGTGATTCGTTTTGCTATCGTCGCTCGCTTGATGAATCCAAGGCCGAGACAATTTGGAAATCGACGGGCCGCTTTGCGTCGGCCCCGCGCGTGAGCGACGGCATTTTGACCATCTCGCCGCGTGTCCGCAACGACGAGGGCGTCTACTACGGCATAACGGCAATCGATCTGACCGATGACAACAACACCAAACGTGCCCAGCTAGTCCTTCCCTCGTCAGTCTCGCCTTTCGAGGCCGTATATATGGGCGATACCTTCGTGTTTTCTATCGAGGCGACCTATAGTGGCGTGGGCAGCCTGGGCAACATGGGCACGTATATCGGTAATGAGGGAGGGCCATACCTTTTCCTGTCCCGCGAGCCGCTCGCATGTGCTGCCGGCAAGAAGAATAAATACCTCGTTAAGGTACAGTCATCGCATTTTCTCATCGACACCTCTGCCAAGACCTATGGCTCGCTACTGTCGCCCGACCGCGCTTTGGAATATGGCGATTATCCAGCTACGGCGGGAAAATCGGACTCATTCCTTACGTACGCCACAGTGCGCAACAGCCAGGGTATACCCGAGACGGTCACCGCACGCCTATTCTCTCTTTAAGCTTAGAGGGGTTAAAAAGGCGCCAACAGGGGAATAAACGCGTTGTAATTGTGAGTACCGCCCGCCGAGCTGCCGCGTCATAGTGGCATCCGGCGGGCTCAGGTGCGTTAAAATGGGCTTGTTCTTAGCTGATTGAGACAGGGGGGCCGTGTTATGGCTTCAGATGCAAAAAAGATTCTGCTGGTCGAGGATGAGAAGGCAATCCGTGACGCCGTCGCTGCCTATCTCGAGCGCGAAGGCTACTGGGTTGTGGGTGTCGGCGACGGCCAGTCCGCGATCGAGGAGTTCGAGAAGCATCAGTTTGACCTGGTCGTGCTCGACCTTATGCTCCCCAAGATCCCCGGCGAGCGCGTTTGCCGCACCATTCGCGATACCTCGGATGTCCCTATCATCATGCTGACTGCCAAGGGCGAGATCGAGGACCGTATTATCGGTCTTGAGCTCGGCGCCGACGACTATCTGATTAAGCCGTTCTCGCCGCGCGAGCTTGTCGCGCGCGTTCGCGCTTTGTTCCGCCGTGCCCATCAGGCCGACGAGCCAGCCGTCGAGGTACTCGACTTCGGCGATCTGGTCATCGATATCTCGGGCCACAAGATTTTGGTCGAGGGCAAGGAAGTCGACCTGACGGCTTCCGAGTTCAAGCTGCTCACCACGCTTGCCCGTCACCCCGGTCGCGTCTACAACCGCATGGAGCTGGTCGAGAAGGTGCTCGGCTACGACTTTGAGGGCTATGAGCGCACCATCGATAGCCACGTGAAGAACCTTCGCGCCAAGCTGGGCGATGATCCCAAGAAGCCCAAGTGGCTCTACACCGTCCACGGTGTCGGCTATCGCTTCGAGGCTCCGGCCAAGACCGATAAGTCGGACGAGAAATAGGAAAATCACATATGACACCTGCGCGCTTTGAAATCGGACAAAAGCACAAGCAGGAGAGCGAGGCGGGTTCCAAGGCTAGTTGGAACACGCCTCGTTCCGATTCACGGCCAACGATGAGCTATCCCTCGCGCATGGCACTTGCTTTTGCTCTGACATCGCTCATGACGGTATTGGTGCTGGTGGGCGTGGTCTCTGTTGTGTGGGGCACGGTCTTTTCGGATTACACGCGCTCCAATATCGTCGAAATCGCAAATTCCGCTGCCGAAAAGCTTGCGACGTCGTATGAGGAAAACGGCAATTGGACTGCGGGCGAGCTACGTACGGTCGCGACATCGAGTTTGGTGTCCGACGATTTGGGCATGCAGGTCGTCAACAAGAAAGGCGTTGTCGTTTATGACGACTCATGGCCTTCGGCAAGCGCGACCGCCGATGTGCGCGAGAACGAATCGCCGTCGAGCAGCTCGAGCGGGAAAAAAGCATCGCATAGTCCGGTCTCGTCGGCTCCCACCGGCTCCGATAGCGTTGCAAACGTCGAAATCATAACGTCTTCCGGCGAGCATGTCGGACAAGTAAAGCTGTGGGCCATCGGCTCCGATGCCTTGCTCACCAAGGCAGATTCTGCGTTTAGGGAGAAGACCTTTAACGCCATGGCCCTTGCTGCGGTTGTTGCAGTTTGCATTTCGGTCGTTATCGGATCACTCGTGTCGCGCATGCTCACCAAGCCGATTCACCGTATCACCAGCACGGCCAAGCAAATTCGCGACGGCGATCTGTCCGCTCGTACAGGCCTGCGCGGCGATGACGAGATCGATCAACTGGGCGAGACATTCGATGAGATGGCCACGTCGCTCGAGAAGGACATGAAGCACGAGAAGCGCCTGACTTCCGATGTGGCTCATGAGCTGCGCACGCCGCTCATGGCAATGCTTGCAACGGTCGAGGCCATGCAAGACGGCGTGTACCCCACCGATGACGAGCATCTGGAGACAGTCGCCTCCGAGACGCGTCGCCTGGCTCGTCTGGTGCAGCAGATGCTCGACCTGTCGCGCATGGAAAACAGCACGGCTCCGCTCAACCTTGAGCCGGTGGACATGGTTCCTTTCGTGCGTTCCATCGTCAATGCCCAGGAGCGCCTGTTTGTCGACCGCGATCTGCGCTTGCGCTTTGCTGACGAGACCCAAGGTCACGACGATGTCGTCGAAGCCGATCCCGACATGATCACACAATGCGTCATCAATCTCATGAGCAACGCCATGCGCTATACCCCCGAGGGGGGTTGGGTCGTGGTGTCGGTGCTCAGCGATCGCAAACACGTCGATATCGCGGTTTCGGATACGGGCATCGGTATCGCCAAGGATGATTTGTCGCGCATCTTCGGTCGTTTTTGGCGTGCCGACGCCAGTCGCGCCCGCGAGGCGGGTGGCCTGGGCGTGGGCCTCGCCGTGACCAAGCAGATTGTCGAGCGTCATCACGGCTACATATCCGTGGAGTCGGAGCTTGGAAAGGGTACGACTTTTACGATTCATCTGCCTCGCGAGCACACGGCGGACGCGGCATCTACTACAATGGAGCACTAGCTTTTCGCTATTCGGTGAAGGAGGGGTTTCGTCCCTGCCGCTCCGAGTTTGCGAAAACGTGCGGGAAAGAACCCGCATTACTGTCGTATTTTGGTAAGGAGTGACTCACGTGACAACGATGGAGCGTCGTCCGGATTCCCGTGGCAAGGTTCGTGATATCTATGATGCCGGTGAAAACCTGCTGATGGTCGCTACCGATCGCATTTCTGCGTTCGACTTTATTCTCCCCGACGAGATTCCGTTTAAGGGAGAGGTGCTCAACCGCATCTCGGCATTCTGGTTCGATAAGTTTGCCGACATCGTTCCCAACCACCTCGTTTCCATCGACCCGGCGGATTTCCCCGAGGAGTTTGCCGAGTATCGTGACTACCTCGCAGGCCGCGCCATGCTGGTCAAGAAGGCCCAGACGATTCCTATCGAGTGCATCGTCCGCGGCTATCTGACCGGTTCGGGCAAGAAGACCTATGACGAGAACGGTACCGTCTGCGGCATTCAGCTGCCCGAGGGTCTGACCGAGGCCTCCAAGCTTCCCGAGCCGCTGTTCACGCCGTCCACGAAGGCCGAGATCGGCGACCACGACGAGAACATTTCGTTCGAGCGTTGCTGCGAGATCGTGGGCGAGGACATCGCCGCGCAGATTCGCGACCTGTCCCTCAAGATTTACAAGGCCGCTGCCGAGTATGCCGCGACTCGAGGCATCATCATCGCCGACACCAAGTTCGAGTTTGGTGTCATCGATGGTAAGGTTACGCTGATCGACGAGTGCCTCACGCCCGACTCCAGCCGTTTCTGGCCTGCCGCCAGCTACGAGGAGGGCAAGATTCAGCCCAGCTACGACAAACAATTCGTCCGCAATTGGCTCAAGGCCAACTGGGATATGACGGGGGAGACCCCGCACCTGCCCGCCGAGGTCATCGATGGCACGTCCGAGCGCTATCGCGAGGCCTTCCAAATCATCACGGGCTCCCAGTTCACAAGCATGAAGGAGAACGCGTAAGTGAGTACCCGCAGCGCCACGAACAAGCGCACGCAATCCCGCGAGGTTACCGGGGTTGCGCGCAAGTCCGCCGCATCCGCTAAGCCCGCCCGTCAGGCAGCGAGCTCTGTTCACGTCGTGCCGGCATCATCCAAGGCACGCCGTAAAGAGCTCGAGAAGGGCGAAAACCTGGAAGGCCTTTCCAAGGAGGAAAAGCGCGCCCGCAAGGCCAAACAGCGCGCCCGCGAGGATCGCATCTACACGGTGTCGAATATCCTCCTCAAGCAGGATGAGGACTACACCAAGCGCCGCCGTATTTGGTGGGCCGTGCTCGCTATCGGCATGGTGTTCATCGTGGCAATTTGGGTTTCGTTCTACTTCGTTCCCGGCGGCACGGTGTCCAGTCCTGTTCAGATGGTTGGCATCGTTGTGTCCTATGTCATCATCCTGGGTGACTTTATCTATGACTTCGCTCGTATTCGTCCCTTGCGCAACATGTACCGCGCGCAGGCCGAAGGCATGTCCGAGAATAAGCTCAACGCTCTTATCGAGCGCGCAGCTGCCGAGGAGGACAAAAAGGACTCCAAGAAGAAGTAGCGTTTGCATGCATACTTATCGCTAAGATATAAGGCGCGTCGTTTTTGCGGCGCGCCTTTTTACTGTTCTATAGATAGATGGAGTGGCACATGATTCGAGCTGCCCTGACGGTCGAAGAAGCTCTGGAGGGCATGAAGGCCCTGGAGCCCAAGATTAAAAACTATGCGCGTCTGGTTGTCCGCAAGGGCGTAAATGTCAAGCCCGGCCAGGAGGTTGTCGTTCAGTCTCCGGTCGAGTGCGCGCCTTTTGCCCGCGTGGTGGTCGCGGAGGCTTATGCCGCCGGCGCTGGCCACGTGACAGTCATTTGGGCCGATGACGCCGTGACAAGGCTTACGTACGAGCATGTCGATAAAAGCTATTTTGAGCAGACGCCCGAGTGGAAGCGCCTGCAGTTGGATTCCCTGGCCCAGGACGGTGCCTGCTTTATCTTTATCGAGGGTGCGGACCCAGCGGCTCTGAAGGGCATTGACCCCGCCAAGCCCGCCGCGGCTTCCAAGGCAAGGAATACGCAGTGCAAGGTCTTCCGCCGTGGGCTGGACTACAACATCAACCCGTGGTGCATCGCCGGCGCGCCGGTCGTTGCCTGGGCTCGCGAGGTGTTCTCGGGCGATGCGGATGAGGTTGCGATCTATAAACTATGGAATGCGATTCTGCACACCGCTCGTGCCGATGGCCAGGACCCGGAGAGCGACTGGGAACTCCATGACGCCGCATTCGAAAAGAATCTGCGTTTCCTGAACGACAATCGTTTCGACTATCTGCATTACACCTCGGCAAATGGAACCGATCTGACGATTGGCATGACGAAAGGTCACGAGTGGGCCGGCGGCAAGGGCGAGACGCCCGATGGGCACCCATTCTTCCCCAACATTCCCACCGAGGAAGTCTTCACCTCGCCTGATCGTATGCGCGCCGACGGTATCGTGTACTCGGCCATGCCGCTCATTCACCACGGTAACAAGGTTGATGATTTTTGGATTAAGTTCGAGGCCGGCCGCGTAGTGGACTACGATGCCCGCGTGGGCAAGGCGACGCTTGCGAGCATCATTGACACCGACGAAGGCGCCGCTCGTCTGGGCGAGGTCGCGCTCATCTCCAAGAACACGCCGATTCGCGAAAGTGGCGTTCTGTTCTACGATACGCTCTATGACGAGAACGCTAGCTGCCATCTCGCGCTAGGTGTCGGTTTCCCCGAATGTATCGAGGATGGGTACGACATGTCCAAGGAGGAGCTCCTGGAGCATGGCGTTAACGTCTCGAGCACGCACGTCGATTTTATGATCGGCACGGACGACATCGATATTACGGGTATTACGCCTGATGGACGTGAAGTTGTGATTTTCCAGAACGGCCAATGGAGTTGGGAATAGTCCCAGACCGTGGTACAATGCCACCCGCGGGCCGTTAGCTCAGCTGGCAGAGCAGGGGACTTTTAATCCCAAGGTCCAGGGTTCGAACCCCTGACGGCCCACCATAGAATAGAAAAGCGACTGGCGGACGCCGGCCGCTTTTTTGTTGCCGCGCCACGGGTTCGAACCCGTCGGGGCGCGGAGCTGGGTAAACGCGTGGGCGTTTGCCAGCGCAGCGCGCAAGGCGCGAAGCGCCGCAGCGGCAGCCTGCGGAGCAGGCTGAACCCCTGACGGCCCACCCAAAGAAAGGAAAACGAAATGAAAACAGATAGATACGGAATTAACGGCAGCACATTAAAGATAATAGCAGCCATTTCGATGGTTCTCGATCATGTAAGCAGGATCGTCCTGACCAATGGAATTATGACTCACGCATCGTACAGTCAGATATCAGACGAACAGTGGGCGATTCTAAGCGAGGCTTCGGATATGCTTCATGTTCTTGGCAGAATTGCATTTCCCTTATTTTGCTTTTTGATAGTTGAGGGATTTTTGCATACTCATGACTTAAAGAAGTACCTGCGAAATATGCTTGTCTTCGCAATCATTGCGGAGCCCATATACGATTTCGTCCAAACCGGGCAACTATTTGACCTTCGGCAACAAAATGTTATGTGTGAGCTCCTGCTTTCCTTGGTCTTTTTGATTGTTCTGGAAAAGATACAAAGTCTTTCAAAACGGAAAAGATACATCGCAGAAACTGCTCTGATTGTTTTGACAGCACTGGCAGCTGAATACACTAAACTAGATGGCGGTGTGTATGGCATCCTGCTTGTGGCTGCATTCTATTTATTCCACGACAGCAAGGCCAAGATGTTCTTTGCTGCAGTATGCGCAGTGCTCCTTTCGTCATGCCATATAGTTGGCGGCGGATTTGAGTTTGCTACAGCTAATATATTTAATCCTGATGTTGCTGCCGCGGTCGTTTCGTTGCTGCTTATCAATCTTTATAATGGCAAGCGAGGGCTGAAGCTCAAATATTTCTTCTACATTTTCTATCCGGCTCATCTTGCTCTGCTTTATGGTGTCTCACTTATTGTTTTGAACTGTCTTTAAAAACTCTCAAACAAGTCTCTGAAAGCAGAACTAAATTGACCCTAAGACTGCTTGTGAATTTCCGGAAGACCGGTGAGATACGAGGATAGACAACGAGGGCTGTAGAAAGATGCTTCGAAAGCATGAATGGCAGCGAGAAAATGAGTTCGGAAGCACCCCTCTGGATGATCCAGCATAGAATAGAAAGCGATCGGCTCCGGCTGGTCGCTTTTTTGTTGCCGCGCCACGGGTTCGAACCCGAACTTCTCTATATATAAGAACGCTTGGCGAACAAAACCTGCCTTTTACCGACGGGAAACAAATAGCTGATGCTTTTGGAGTAAAGTGGCGCTCCAGAGATGACCGATGCCTTAACACCTATAAACCAGCTGGTCATCGCCAATATCAGAAGCCAATGCTTCAGTTTTAACCTCAGTGATGCGACTGAGGGACCTATTCATTTGTGAACAAAATATGGAGCGCGCGATTCCCGCCCCCGGCGCCCCTCCGGTCTGGCAATATATCTCCTTGCCGCGCGGCCCGGTGGGACCGGATCAGCCGCCA
>CALHUX010000051.1:0-1407 GCA_938039325.1 uncultured Collinsella sp.
AAGTACGCGTCGTCGGGCTTGTCGCTCGGAATCTCGGGCACCTGGACAACCCTCGCCGACCTGTGGGATTTAAATTGGGGAGAAAAATGGAAGAGATAACCGATCCTTCAAAGCTTACGTACGACGCCCGCGGGCTGATTCCTTGTGTGGTTCAGCAGTATGACACCGGTGAGGTGCTTATGGTTGCTTGGATGAACGAGGAATCGGTGGGGCTCACGCTTAAGACCGGGACCACGTGGTTTTGGAGCCGCAGCCGTCAGGAGCTCTGGAACAAGGGCACGACGAGCGGCAACATGCAGGAGGTCAAGGAGCTCTGGACCGACTGCGATAGCGATACGCTGTTGGTCAAGGTCGACTCGCCGGGTCCGGCCTGCCACACCGGCAACCGTACCTGCTTCTTTAAGCGCGTGGAAGGGGGAGTGCGATGAAAGTTGTGACGCCGTTCGAGGTCGCCGACTGCAACACCGAGCTCCTCCGCGCGGGCGTGCCATGCCGCGTGCACCTGACTGATGCCTGCGGGGCGCAGTCGCTTTGGCTCGAGGCCGAGAAGGAAAGGCTCGATGAGGCCCATGCCGTCATTGTCGAGTTCTTTGAGAAAAAGGGCTCAAAGCCTCGGTTCGATGAGACCGGTACCTACTTTACGCTGCAGTAACGAGAGGAAATAACCATGGGAGTCAGAACAGCTAACGTGCAGCCGGGAAATATCGGCGAGACGCTGACGGGACTGGCCGAGGTGATTCACGGTCGTCGCGATGCGTCGCCGGAGGAGAGCTATACCGCCCGTCTGCTGACCGACGTCGAGGACGAACTGCTCAAGAAGCTTGCCGAGGAGGCGAGCGAGGTCATCATGGCCTGCAAGGATAACGATCACGACCACATCCGCTACGAGGCCGGCGACCTGGTCTACCATCTGCTTGTAACGCTCGAACGCTACGGCATCACCCTCGACGAGCTGGCCGGCGAGCTCAACGCTCGCCGCCACTAGTCATTTGGGACGTTCTTAAACGACTAGTTGTTAGGGACAGTCTTTCGGGAGTTGCCGATGAAATAGAAGTTGCGGTGGAATAGTTCTTGTTTGACGGTCTTAGGGCCATAAACAGGAACTATTTCACCGCAACTCATGAAGGGATGTCTAGGCGAGGGGTGTGGACTCCCATTCGCCGGTGGCGTGGGGGATGTCGAAGGTTCGATAACCGCAGTCGTAGGCGTGGACCTGGGCCTCGCGGATGTTCCAGCAGATGTCGCAGGCGCGGTGTGCGTCCGAGCCAAAAGTAATCGGCACCTCGGCGTGGGCGAAGCAACGCAACAGCCCGGTCGCGGGATAGTAGTCGTCGAGGCCCTTGCGCGGTGCGGCGGTCGAGACCTCAACGCGGCGACCCGTATCGTGGGCGCATTCGGCCATCTGCT
>CALHUX010000052.1:0-37988 GCA_938039325.1 uncultured Collinsella sp.
GCTGCGAACATTTGGTGGGCGTTAGAAGATTTGAACTTCTGACCTCTTCCGTGTCAGGGAAGCGCTCTCCCCCTGAGCTAAACGCCCGATCAAGGGTGCGCAAGCGCGCAAGGGATAATATAACGGAGCCTGAACTCGGTGGCAAGAACATTTTTAAAAATCGCTTACATTGTGGAATTCGGGGGCTTTGTCATATCCATTTCAAAAGAGCCTGCTGCCGCGATTTGACTGTCGCATAATGCAAGGCCATTGCGGTATCGAGCTATGGAAAGACGTCTGCGGAATTGTCCTACCGATAAGCGGACAAGCCTTCGGCTGGTGCCTTCGCCGTGGTAAGGTAAGCCGAATTGTTTCCAGGCTGCTTCGAGGGAATGGAATGAGCAAAGAGCGTGTCGAGCAGGTCGAAGGCGCAGGGGCTTCGGTGCCGATGACCGATATATCGAACATTGATGTGCCCGAGGGCACCGATGAGCTCAGCCGTAGCACCCGCCGCGCTTGGCGCGAGCGCCTGAACAGCGCTTCGACGCGCAAGATGATCACGGGCGTCTTGGCTACGCTGGTGGGCGGTTCGTTTTGGGGCTTCTCGGGCACCAGCGCGAGCTTTCTGTTCGATACCTACCACGTCGACACCTTGTGGCTTATGAGCGTGCGTCAGATTCTCGCCGGTCTACTCTTTATGGCCGTGGTTGTTACGCGCGACCGCGAGCGCCTGATTAAGCTCTGGACCACACCCGCCGATCGCAAGCAGCTGCTGCTCTTTACCGCCTTTGGTCTGCTGTTCAACCAGTTTTGCTATCTTTCGGCCGTGCGCCTGACGAACGCCGGAACCGCGACGGTGCTCCAGTGCCTGCAGCTCGTTATCATCATGGGCTACACCTGCGTGACCGATCGCCGCATGCCGCGTACTCGCGAAGTTATCGGTATTGGCCTGGCTCTGGGTGGAACCTTTTTAATCGCCACCGGCGGCGACCCCACCAGCCTGAATATCTCGCCGCTTGGCCTGGCAGCAGGTCTTATGTGTGCGGTCAGCGCCACGTGTATGGCGGTGATTCCCGCCAAGATCCTGCCCGAATACGGCAGCCCCATCGTCACGGGCTCGGCAATGCTCACGGCGGGCGTGGTCTCGTGCGTCTTCGTGCGGCCTTGGGCGCATATGCCGGCACTCGACGCTGCCGGCGTCGAGGCGCTCGCGGTATTCGTGGTTATCGGCTCGTTTTTTGCTTACATGCTCTATATGCAGGGCGTTAAGGACATCGGCTCGGTGCGTGCGAGTCTCATCGGAACTGTGGAGCCGGTCTCGGCAACCATTACCAGCGCTGTTATGCTGGGCACGGTGTTTTTGCCGACCGACCTTATCGGCTTTGCCATGATCATCGTGATGATGTTCCTCACGGTGTAGCTGGCGCCGCCGCCAAGACAGAAAAGGTGTTGTGCCGCATTTTCGCCAATTGACGTCCGTGTCTGGAGTTTAGCTGTCGATGCTCAAAATGCCATAAACTAGTAACGTTATGGATTTTTTCATTGCGACTCAATTGCGAGGATTTCTTTATGGCTGGTAATCACTTTAAGGGCAGCGATAGCGGCCGTCCTGCAGTTCCGCCGCGTCCGAACGGGGCTGGTAAGGCCGGCACGCCGGGCGGCGCTGGACAGGGCGGTTCCGGTAAGCGCGTGTCCCCGGGCGAGACGGCGATGTTTACCGCTCTGTACGAGCAGTCTCAAAAGGCAAAAAAGACCGGCCGTGCAAGAGGGAATGTCTTTGCGGGCGGTGCAACCTCCGCGTCGCAGCCGAGCGGGGCTCCTTCGGTACCTGCGAACAACGCAGGTGCTGCCAACGCCGCAAATGCCGCCGGCAACGTTAATGCCGGCAAGGCCGCCAACAATACTCCCTCTGCCGGTGGCGCGGGGCTTACGGGTAACCTTGGCACGATTTACACCGGTGCCTCCGAGACTGGCACGTTCGCCCGCCTGGATGATAGCGGTGCCGAGTTTGCGGGCTCGGGTTCCAAGGAAGATTATTACGATTTTGGCTTGAACTACGGTAGCGACGCTTCGTCGAGTTCGACCTCTGACGGTCTGGTCCGTCATCGCCATCGCAAGGGCGAACGCAAAAAGCGTCACACCGGCGCCATTATTGCCGCTGTAATCGCGGTGCTTCTCGTTGCGCTTGGCGCAAGCGGCTTTATGCTGCTTAACTCGGCAAAGACCGTAAAGAGTGAAGCGAAGGAGGCCGTCGAGATTGTCGGTGGCCTTAAGGACAAGGTCACGTCGGGCGATTTTTCGACGCTGCCTGACGACGCGAAGAAGATTGATGAGCTTTGCGACAGCATGAAGGCGGAGACCTCGAGCCCGCTGTGGACGGCGGCTTCGTTTATCCCGGTGTATGGCAGCGACATCAATGCGGCCCGCACCATGATCGACGCCCTGTCCGATGTCTCGAGCAATGCGCTGGTTCCCATGGCCGATAACCTTTCGCAGGCCACGCCCGGCAAGCTGTTTCAGGACGGCATGATTAACGTGTCCGCGCTGCAGGCGGTCGCCGATTCGCTTTCCAGCAGCTCGAAGGTGTTCAAGAGCGCCAACGAGAAGATCCAGGGCATTGGCGATACTCATATTTCCCAGGTGACCGAGCTGGTCGATAAGGCCAAGGACGGCTTTGCCACCCTCAACGGCGCGGTTGACGCGGCGGAGAAGGTCGCCCCCGTCCTTCCCCAGATGCTCGGCGCCAACGGCCAGACGCGCAACTACCTTGTGTACGCCATGAACAACGTCGAGATTCGTGCCTGCGGCGGCTTTGGCGGTTCGCAGGGCCTGATTTCGGTCACCGACGGCCAGATGTCGATTGGCGAGTTTGTTCCCTGCATTGGACTCAGCGAGGATGAGGCAGTCGAGAGCGTCGACGAAGAGGATGAGGCGCTGTTCGGCAACCACAGTAACCTGTACAACTCGGGCAATACCTATTCGCCTGATTGGCCCCGCAACTCGCAGCGTGTCGCAGCCCTGTGGAAATCTCAATATGGCCAGGACGTTGACGGCGTCGTGGGTATCGACCCGGTGTTCCTGCAGTATCTGCTGGGCCTGGTCGGTAACGTGTCGCTGCCCGACGGAACGGTTGTCGACGGTACCAACGCGGCGAAGGTCCTCATGCACGATGTGTATTGGAACTATCCGGTCGAGGAATCGGACGGCATCTTTGCGGCTGTTGCCAGCGCCGCCTTCGACAAGATTCTCGGTGGCATCGGTGACGTCGACGTTACAAAGCTTGTCAGCGCCGTTGAGCGCGGTGCCGAAGAGGGCCGCCTGATCGCGTGGATGAAAAACGATGATGAGCAGAATGCCATCAAAGAGACGGGCATTGACGCTTCGCTACCCGATCCGGATGATCCGAGTGCCGATCCCGTTGCCGGCGTTTACTTTAACAACCTGAGCTTCTCCAAGCTCGACTGGTACCTGAACGCTGATACGCAGATTGGCCAGGGCGTCAAGAACGGCGACGGCACGTGCTCGTATCGCATCACCGTTACCCTGACGAACATCATGACGCAGGAGGAGGCAGGCAAGCTGCCCGATTACGTCGCGGCGAGCGCGCCCGATGCCGCGCGCGACGACGAGCGTCTGAATGTCTCGTTGTTTGCCCCGACGGGCGGCAACATCAGTGACCTTACGGTTGAGGGCACCCAGTTTGGTCTTGGCGCCGCTACGTGGCATGGAATTCCCTTCTATTCGGGCACCGTTGACCTGCATGCTGGCGAGACGACGACGATCACGTATACGCTGACCACGTCGGCCGAGGCGGGGGACAAGCCGCTTACGCTGCGTCAGACTCCTACATGCCATGCGGCTCGCGATAGCGCGTCGGCGTAGGGTTTTTCTGGTAGCGCAGATAATCGAGTACCATTTTGGGGCGGACAGGCAATCTGTTCGCCCCTATTTTGTAAGGAGAGCGCATGAAGTATTTTGGCACCGACGGCTTTCGCGGTGAGGCCAACGTTGGGCTGACGGTAGAGTACGCTTATAAGATTGGCCGTTTTGTGGGCTGGTATTACGGCGCCAACCGCGAGCGCAAGGCGCGCGTCATCGTGGGTAAGGACACGCGTCGCTCGAGTTATATGTTCGAGGCGGCGCTGGTGAGTGGCCTGGTCGCGAGCGGTGCGGACGCCTATATGCTGCACGTGATCCCCACGCCGGGCGTAGCACATCAGACCGTGGAAGGCTGCTTCGATTGCGGCATCATGATCAGCGCGAGCCACAACCCGTTTTGCGATAACGGCATTAAGCTCGTCAACAGCGACGGCTTTAAGATGGACGAGGACGTGCTGGAGCTCATCGAGGACTACATCGATGGCAAGAGCGAGGTGCCGCTGGCAACGGGCAACCACATCGGCGCCACGGTGGACTACATGCAGGGTCGCAACCGCTATATCGCCTCGCTCATCGCAAGCGCGAACTTTTCGCTGCAGGGCGTCAAGATCGGTCTCGACTGCGCCAACGGCTCGGCGTCCTCGGTGGCCAAGCCGGTATTCGACGCGCTGGGCGCCGATGTGCGCGTGATCAACGCCGCGCCCGATGGCTTTAACATCAACGTCGATTGTGGCTCCACGCATATGGAGCGCCTACAGCGCCACGTGGTGGAGCAGGGTCTGGACGTGGGCTTTGCCTACGACGGCGATGCCGACCGCTGCTTGGCCGTGGACGAGCGCGGCCGCGTGGTCGACGGCGACCAGATTCTGTACGTGTGCGGCGTGTACCTGAACAAGCACGGTCGTCTTTCGGGCGGTACCGTGGTGCCGACGATTGCCAGCAACTTTGGCCTGGTCAAGTCGTTGGAGCTTGCCGGCCTAAGTGCCGTGACCAGCGGTGTGGGCGACCGTCACGTGTATGCCAAGATGCGCGAGGGCGGTTACAGCCTGGGCGGCGAGCAGACGGGCCATACGATCTTTGGCGATATCGAGCGCACGGGCGACGGCATTATGACCTCGCTGCGCGTGATGGAAGTGATCCGCGCCGAGCGCGAGACGCTCTCGCAGCTCACGGCTCCGTGCAAGCTGCTACCGCAGGCGCAGGTGGCCGTGCGCGTGGCGGACAAGGACGCCGCGCTCGAGAACATGGGCGTGCAGAACGCCATCGCCGAGGCCGAGGCTGCGCTGGCAGGCGAGGGCCGCGTGCTCGTACGCAAGAGCGGAACCGAGTCGGTTATCCGCGTGCTGGCCGAGGCGCCCGACCAAGCATCCGCCGATGCCGCCATGAAGCGCATCGCCAACGCACTCGAGGCTCTGTAGTTACGCGGTTTTACCAAACCGCGTAACTGCTCGACGCTGCAAACGCCCCTAAGCGGCAATCTGACGTTCAATTTCAAGGGCGCGACCAGAAGGTCAGCGCCCTTTCATTTCACGTCACCTTGCTCGCTTAGGGTCGTTTTCGCTGACGTTGCCAAGACATTGGCGTCAACATGGTTGGCGTTGGCGATGGCGTGCTGGTCAATCCTTACAGCTCGTACAGCGTGGTGAACTTGTCCTGCAGGTAGCTGCAGTAGTAGCGGGCGTCAAAGTCCATGCCGCAGGCACCCTTGATGAGTTCCGGCGCGTCCTTGGCGCGGCCCCACTGCCAAATGTGCTCGCCCAGCCAGGTGCGGACGGGTGCCAGGTCGCCGCTCGCACAGGCGCCATTGAGGTCGACACCGTCGCGGCACATGGCCGGCACAAACATGGCATCGTAGGCGCTACCCAGCGCATACGTGGGGAAGTAGCCAAACGAACCGCCGCTCCAATGCGTATCCTGCAGGCAGCCGTGTGTGTCATCGGGAACGGGAATGCCCAGGTACTCGTCCATAAAGCGATTCCAAAGCGCGGGGATGTCCTTGGCCGTAGCCTCGCCGGCAAACAGCATGCGCTCGATCTCGTAGCGCACCATAACGTGCAGCGGATAGGTGAGCTCGTCGGCCTCGGTGCGGATCAGCGAAGGCTGCGCGATGTTCACGGCGTGGTAGAGCGTGTCCTCGTCGACGTCGCCGTAGACCTCGGGCGCGTGACGACGCAGCACCTCGAGCAGCGGGCCCATAAAGGCGCGGCTGCGACCCACGGTGTTCTCGAAAAAGCGGCTCTGGCTCTCGTGGATGCCCATGGAGGTGCCGCCCTCCAAGCACGTGCGCGCATAGGCGGGATTGACGCCCAGCTCGTACATGGTGTGCCCCGCCTCGTGGATGATGCTGTAGACGTTGGAGATGCAGTCGTCCTCGTAGATGTGCGTCGCGATGCGCGCATCACCCACGGCAAAGCCCTCGCTAAACGGATGCTCGGTAAAGGCAAGCGTGGTGTCGTCCAGGTCCAGGCCGACAAGCTTCATAAGGTCGAAGCTCATGGCGCGCTGGGCAGCCTCGGGCACGTGGGCGTGCAAAAAGTCGGCAGCCGGCTGCTGGCCGCACTCGCCGATGGCGTGCACGAGCGGCACGACCGTGGCCTTGACCTCATCGCAAAACGCATCGAAGCTCTTGGTGGAAAGGCCGCGCTCGTACTGGTCGAGCCAAACATCGTATGGGTCGCGCTTGTGGTCCATGAGCTCGGCTTGATGCTTAAGCTGGGCGACGATTCTATCCACATAGGGCTCAAAGCTTGCCCAGTCGTTGGCTGCCTTGGCCTTGTGCCACACGGCGTCCGCCTCGCAGGTGAGCCTGGTCCAGGCCTCGGCTTCTTCGGTGGGGATGGCACTGGCCTCACGTTGATCGCGGCCGAGCACACGGATCTCGTCGAGCAGCTGCGGGTCGTCGATCTTGCCTCCGGCGACGGTCTCGCGTGCCAGCGAGTGCACAAGTTCGACAGACTTTTTGCTGGTCAGCAGCTTGTGATGCTCGCCAGCAAGGGTGCCCATGGCGTCGGCACGCGCTGATGCGCCGTTGGCAGGAGCAATCGTCGCTCCATCGAACTCGGCAATCTTGAGCAGGTACTCGCGAGTCCACAGTTTGCCTTCGAGCTTGCGGAATTTTTTGACGGCCTTATCGACCTTGATGCCTTTGGGCGTCTTGCTCGCCGCGGGCTTGGCCTTCTTATCGTACTTCTTTCCCATACCTATATCCTTGATCTCGCAGGCCGAGCGCCGCAGGCGGGTGCACGGCCAGTTTGCACAGCTACCTGCCTTGTACCCAGTGCGAACAAAACGGAACGCGGCGATGTGCTCGCGAAATGTGTTATCCTATAGCCCAATGCGTTGACGGAGAGGGTTTTGCCCGCCGCGTCGCCGGCAAGAGAGGGAAGGTCATGGGCTGCAAGCCTTCCTGCGGTGGCAAGGGCCAAGCGTTCACTCCCGAGCAGCAACCTCAACGGGCGCGCGGCCAGCGGCGGCGAAGCCCCAGTAGGGAAGCCGTGAGCCTCGCGACAAGGGGCGCAGAGTGGGCACGGCGGGCCAGACATCCGCCGGGTCAAACAAGGTGGTACCGCGGAATTCAACCGTCCTTGGGCAATGCACATGCCCGAGGGCGGTTTTTTGTTACCGAACCGGGCCGCACATCCGCAGCTCCGGGTGGCTCCAGCCGCCGCGGCAAGTGGATGCGCGAGAGACGAAAGGGAAGACATGAGTCTGATTGATGATCTGGTCAAACTCGAGGAAGAGGCCAAGGAGCTCGTCGCAGGCGCCGATGACGCCGCCAAGCTCGAGGCTGCGCGTGTTGAGCTGCTCGGTCGCAAGGGTCGTATCACCGGCTTGATGCGCATGATGGGCAAGCTCGCCCCCGAGGATCGTCCCGTGATGGGCAAGCGCGCCAACGAGATGCGCCAGCTGATCGAGGGCATGCTCGACGAGCGAAACACCGAGATGAAGGCCGCCGCCCTCAAGCGCGCACTCGAGCACGACGCCGTCGACATCACGCTGCCGGGCATCCGTCCGCAGATCGGCCACCAGCACCTGATCAAGCAGATCATCGAGGAGGCCGAGGACATCTTCTGCGGCATCGGCTACACCGTCGAGTCCGGTCCCATGGTCGACACCTCCTACTACAACTTCACCGCGCTCAACGCTCCCATGGATCACCCGAGCCGCTCGGCCCGCGATACCTTTTACGTGGTCGACAACAGCCCCGGCAGCGTCGCGCACCCCGAGGCTCACGCCCACGGCGAGTCCGACGTGCTGCTGCGCACCCAGACTTCGGGCGTGCAGATCCACACCATGGAGTCGCAGAAGCCGCCCATCTACATGATCTGCCCGGGCACCGTCTACCGTCCCGACACGGCCGATGCCTGCCACCTGCCGCAGTTCAACCAGATCGAGGGCCTGGTCGTCGATGAGGGCATCACCTTTGGCGACCTGAAGGGCACGCTCGACTACTTTGTTAAGTGCATGTTTGGCGAGGATCGCAAGACGCGTTACCGCCCGCACTTCTTCCCCTTCACCGAGCCCAGCTGCGAGGTGGACGTGAGCTGCCACGTGTGCGGCGGCAAGGGCTGCAACTTCTGCAAGCATAGCGGCTGGATCGAGATCCTGGGCTGCGGCATGGTTGACCCCAACGTCCTGATCAACTGCGGCATCGACCCCGAGAAGTACACCGGCTTTGCCTTTGGTATTGGCGCCGAGCGCGTCGCGGCACTGCGCTACGACCTGCCGGACCTGCGAACGCTCATGACAGGCGATATGCGCTTCCTGAACCAATTTTAGGCTTGCCCAGGCACCCCATCTTGGCGTTCAAACTGTCGCTCGCGTACCTTTAGTACGCGTCGCTCCTCTTTCACGCCAACCTGGGGGCACCTGGACAACCCTAAGGCGAACGTCTTCATTTGATACCCCTCCCTTTGCGGAGATTGAGAACTAGGAGAGCTACATGCGCGTTTCTTACGACTGGCTCAAGACCATGATCGATATTCCGGAGGATCCCAAGACTCTTTCGGACGAATATATCCGTACCGGCACCGAGGTCGAGGCGATCGACACTGTGGGCGAGTCCTTCGACCATGTGGTGACTGCTAAGGTGCTCACCAAGACCCCACACCCCGATAGCGACCATATGTACGTGTGCTCGGTCGACGTGGGTGACAAGAACCTTGACGCTGACGGCAATCCCGCTCCGCTGCAGATCGTCTGCGGCGCGCAGAACTTCAAGGCCGGCGACCACATCGTCACGGCCATGATCGGCGCTGTCCTGCCCGGCGACGTCAAGATCAAGAAGAGCAAGCTTCGCGGCGTTGTGTCCATGGGCATGAACTGCTCCGCGCGCGAGCTCGGGCTGGGTGGCGACCACTCCGGCATCATGATTCTGCCCGAGGACACGCCCTGCGGTATGCCGTTTGCCGAGTATGTGGGCTCGAGCGACACCGTGCTCGACTGTGAGATCACGCCCAACCGCCCCGACTGCCTGTCCATGATCGGCATGGCCCGCGAGACCGGTGCCATTTTCGACCGCGATTTCCATGTGGAGCTGCCCGCCATCAAGGCGGAGACCGGCCGTGCGACCGACGACGAGCTTTCGGTCGAGATCGCCGACGAGGGCCTGTGTGACCGCTACGTTGCCCGCATCGTGCGCAACGTCAAGGTCGGCCCGTCGCCCGACTGGATGGTCAAGCGCCTTAACGCCCTGGGCGTGCGTCCGCACAACAACATCGTCGACATCACCAACTACGTGATGATGCTCACCGGTCAGCCGCTGCACGCCTTTGACCTGGACACCTTTGCCGAGCGCGAGGGCAGGCGTCGCGTGGTGGTTCGCGCCGCCCAGCAGGATGAGAAATTCACGACGCTCGATGGCGAGGAGCGTGTGCTCGACGCCGGCATGGGCCTCATCACCGACGGCGAGCGTCCCGTGGCGTTGGCCGGCGTTATGGGCGGCATGGATTCCGAGATCGAGGACGACACCGTCGACGTGATGGTCGAGAGCGCCTGCTTCAACGCCGGCCGCACCTCGCACACCAGCCGTGACCTGTCGCTGATCTCCGACGCCTCCATTCGCTTTGAGCGCCAGGTTGACGAGACCGGCTGCGTGGATGTCGCCAACGTTACTTGCGCGCTCATCGAAGAGATCGCCGGCGGCGAGGTTGCTCCCGGCTATGTCGACGTTTTCCCCGCGCCCAAGACCATCGACAGCATTAAGCTGCGCCTGGCCCGTGTGCACGCCATCTGCGGTGCCGACATCGAGCCCGACTTTATCGAGCGTTCGCTCACCCGTCTGGGCTGCACCGTCGAGCGCGACGGCGAGGACTTTATGGTCACGCCGCCGAGCTTCCGTCCCGACCTGCCGCGTGAGATCGACCTGATCGAGGAGGTCCTGCGCCTGTGGGGCATGGGTCGCGTCACGGCGACCATTCCGGCTGCCAAGAACCACATCGGCGGCCTGACGCGCGAGCAGAAGCTTACCCGCAAGGTCGGCGAGATCCTGCGCGCCTGCGGCCTCAACGAGACCACGACCTTTGGCTTTGCCGCCCCGGGCGACCTGGAGAAGATCGGCATGCCCACCGAGGGTCGCGGCTGCCCCGTGGTGCTCATGAACCCGCTGGTGGCCGAGCAGACCGAGATGCGTCGTTCGCTGCTGCCGGGCCTGCTGCAGTCCGTGGCCTACAACGAGGCGCACGGTACGCCCAACGTGCACCTGTACGAGGTCGGCAGCCTGTTCCACGGTCGCGAGAACGCCAGCCTGCCCAAGGAGACCAAGTCCGTCGCGGGTGTGCTCTCGGGCCAGTGGAGCGAGCAGTCTTGGAACATGAAGTACCGTAAACTGCGTTTCTTCTTTGGCAAGGGTATCGTCGAGGAGTTGCTCGCCCAGCTGCGCATCGAGAAGGTTCGCTTCCGTCCCGTCGAGGGCGAGGGCTATGCCTTTTTGCAGCCGGGTCGTGCGGCCGAGGTTCTGTCCGGCGGCACCGTGCTGGGTTGGGTCGGCGAGATCCACCCCGAGGCGCGCGAGGCCTGCGGCATCGACGAGGTCGTCGTTGCCTTTGAGCTCGACTTGGACAAGCTGATCAAGGGCGCCCGCAACCAGGAGAACTATCGCGAGTTCTCGCAGTACCCGGCCGTTGAGCACGACCTTGCTATCGTGGTCGACAACACTGTGACCTGCGAGGATCTTGAGCGTCGTATTACGAGTGCCGGCGGCAAGCTGCTCGAGGGTGTGCGCCTGTTCGATGTCTACCGCGATCCGGTCCGCATCGGCAAGGGCAAGAAGTCCATGGCCTTTGCGCTTACGTATCGCTCGGACGACCACACGCTTACCAGCGAAGAGGTCGAGAAGGCGCACCAGAAGATCGTCACCAAGGTGTGCAAGGGCGTAAACGGCGAGGTTCGCTCGTAATCTTTGCCGTTCGGAACCCGCCCCCTGCGGGGTTTTCACGGCAACGTCCTCACCGCTTCGCGGCTGCGGGATGTTGCCTTAGAAAACCCCTCTCGGGGGCGGGTTCCTGCGTTAACCTTGTTGCGAGCGGACCGCGCCTTCTTCCGGGTGACCGGAAAGTTGGGAATGCATGGGCCTTTATTGGACGGTGCGTGGACCTGGGTTAATAACGTACGTATTGCAAGGGCGTGCTGCGTTGTGGGCGGTGCGCCTTTTTGTTAGTATGCAGAATCGGTGTTACGGATTGTTGGAAACGTAACACGCAACGTTCTGATTGAGAGGGCTCATGCATATTCCCGATAATTATCTGTCCCCGCAGACCGATGCCGTTATGGCGGTGGCGATGGTGCCCGTTTGGGTCCATTGCATCAAAAAGGTACGCGCCACGCTCGATCGCGAGCACATGGCGTTCCTGGGCATCTGCGCCGCATTCTCCTTCTTGCTCATGATGTTCAACGTGCCGCTGCCCGGTGGCACCACTGGTCACGCCGTTGGTGGTGCGCTCATCGCACTGCTGCTGGGCCCCGAGGCCGCTGCCATCGCGGTTTCGGTCGCGCTGGCGCTGCAGGCGCTGCTGTTTGGCGACGGCGGCGTTCTGTCCTTTGGCGCCAACTGCTTTAACATGGCCTTTGTGCTGCCGTTTACCGCTGCTATCGTGTTCCGTGCGCTCAACAGCCGTCTGCACGACAAGAGCTGGGGCACCTCGGTTTCTGCCATCGTGAGCGGTTGGGTCGGCCTGTGTCTGGCGGCCCTGTGCGCGGCGATCGAGTTTGGCATTCAGCCGATGCTCTTCACCAACGCCTCGGGTGCTCCGCTGTACTGCCCCTTCCCGCTGTCCGTGGCTATTCCGGCAATGTTGATCCCGCATATGCTGGTTGCCGGCGTGGTCGAGGGCGTAGCGACGGCCGCCATCTACGGTTTCATTAAGAAGACGGCGCCGAGCGTTATCGTCGGTCCCGAGGCCGTCGATGGCCAGCTTGCTGCCGAGAGCGCTGCCACCAAGAAGACCTCGCTGGTCCCCACGCTCATCCTGGTCGCCGTGCTTGTCGTGGCCACGCCGCTGGGCCTGTTGGCCACAGGTGACGCATGGGGCGAGTGGGACGCCGAGGGCGCCGCGACCGCCGTTCAAGAGGCTGGCGACGACAGCCTGCAGGCTTCGGTCGGTCTCGGTACCCCGACCTTTGCCGATGCCCTGCCCACGGGCGATTATCTGCAGGCCTATTCCGAGGAGCAGGGCCTTGGCTTTGCCGGCCAGGCCGCGATGTATATCCTTTCGGGCGTGATTGGCGTGGCGGTGCTCACCATCGCATTCCGCCTGTTCTCGCTGACGGTCAAGGAAAGCGGTGCTCATGGCAATAGCCGAGCTGCCTAGCTGGCTTGCGGCTGAGGAGCGATACGAGCCCGCGGGGGCTCGGCATCGTGTGATGCAAAAGAATGTCCTGCACCTGGCGAGCCTGCTTGAGCGGGTTCGCCTGGGTGGAGGCGCGCACGAGGGCGGGTCGATGGTCGACCGCGCCCTTTCTTGCGTTTCGGCTCCGGTGCGCCTGGTGGGGATGTTCGTTTGCGTCCTGTGCGTGTGTCTGACACAGAGCCCGCTGTATCTGATGTTGATGGCGGCGATCGCGTTGGTGCTGGTCGCGGTGCGCCCCGCACGCGGGCTGCGCGCGACCTTTGTACCAGCGCTCGGCGCCACGGGGCTTGCGGTTGTTCTGGCACTGCCCGCCCTGCTGCTGGGCGCGTCTGCTACGGGTGCCATGCTCAAGATCGCGCTCAAGACGTTCATTAACGTGTCACTCGTGCTGGGCGTTTCGTGGACACTCACCTGGAGCCGCATGTCGGCGGCGCTCAAGACGCTACATTTGCCCGACGAGGTCATCTTTACGTTTGATATGGCGCTCAAGCACATCGAGGTGCTGGGCCGAACGGCGCACGATCTGACCGAATCGGTCATGCTGCGCAGTGTGGGTCGCGCGCCTGAGGGGTTTTCGCGCACCGACTCGGTCGCGGGTATCATGGGCATGACGTTTATCAAGGCGATGGAATGCAGCCACGCGATGGACGAGGCTATGCTTTGCCGCGGCTTTGCCGGTGCGTATCCGGCGCCCGCGCGCGCCGGGTTTGGCTGGCGCGATGCGGTCTATGCGGCCGGCGTGGCGCTGCTGGCAGTGTTGTGCGCCGTGCTGTAGGCGCTGCTGGTTCCGACTGGGGATGCAAATGGGGAAGGGCAACGTTTTGACGATCGATATGAATAGTGCGGCGGGCACGAACGGTGCGGGCGGCGCCGAGGTCGCGCCGCTCATCGAGCTGCGCGACGTGGTGTTCTCCTATGCGGGGCATACGGTTGTCGATGGCGTGTCGCTGCAGGTTGATCGTGGTGAACTCGTTGCCCTGCTCGGTCCCAACGGCTGCGGTAAGACGACGATTATGCGTCTTATTAACGGCCTTGAACTCGCGGACGCAGGGGCATACCTGTTTGACGGGCACGTGATCGATGCGGCGTTTCTAAAGGATTCTGCGGCCGCTCAGCGTTTTCATCAGCGCGTGGGCTTTGTGTTCCAGAATGCCGACGCCCAGCTGTTCTGCGCTACGGTGGGCGAGGAAGTTGCTTTTGGTCCCGCGCAGATGGGGCTGCCGGCAGACGAGCTCGAGCGCCGCGTGCGCGATGCCATGGGGCTGTTCCAGGTTGCCGACCTGGTCGATGCCTCACCCTATCAGCTTTCGGGCGGGCAAAAGAAGCGTGTGGCGCTGGCGGCAGTCGTATCGATGAACCCCGATATCCTAGTGCTCGATGAGCCCACCAATGGGCTCGACGAGGATTCATGCGACATCGTGGTCAACTTCTTGCTGGCCTACGTCGCGGCGGGTAAGACGGTCTTGATGAGCACACATCACCAGGATTTGGTTCGACGCCTGGGTGCCCGTGCCATCTATATCGATCGATATCACCATGTGGTCGAGGCGCCTTCGCCGTCGTATGGAACCGAAAGCGGTGCTACAGAATAGTTGCTGCGTAGAGCGTGCGTAGCCGCCCGCGCGGCTTTGCCGTGATGGTATAGTTATCCAGGTTTTTTATGGGGGTGGCTATGCCAAGCTGGAACATTCATATCGCTCAGACGGAGCGTTTGCTGGAGCGCACCGGTGCGCTTGCCAATAGCGTGCGCGACCGCAATGCCTTTTTGTTTGGCTGCGTGGTTCCGGATATTTTCGTGGGCTATATGGTCCCTGGCATCGCCGATCCCATCCCGTACCGCATTACGCACTTTGCCAAGCTTGAACCCATCCCTAAGCCTCGTGAGCATGAGTTCTGGGATACTTATGTGGCACCGCTGCTTAAAAGTTCTCCCACCGGTGCGCCGGCCGCGGCGACCTCGATTATCGAGGAGCGCGAGCGACTGAATCGTGTGCACTATCCCCAGCGCTACAGGGATGCCGAGCCGGTTGTCGGTCCCGGCGCCTGTGAGTTTTCGCTTGCGTCCGAAGATGTGGCGCAGTCGTTGCTCGATTTAACGCTGGGCGTCTGGTCGCATCTGGTGGCCGATACCGTATGGAATACGCGCGTGAATCAGTACCTGGAGGCGCACGGCGGCAAGCCGTGCGAGGAATTCCGCATTAAAAAGCAAGGTGACTTTGACTGGTTTGGTAAGACGCTCGGCATTGTTTCGATTCCGCGCGCGACCGATCGCCTGTATACTGCGGCGACGCGTTTTGGGCAGTATCCCATCCATAAGGAGTATGTGCTCAAGACCATTGGCGTTATGCACGAGATTGTGCGCGAAAACCCCGGTGAGCCCGATCATCCGCCGTATCGCCTGCTAACCGAGGAGTTTTTCGATGCAACATTTACCGAGGTCATCGAGCTAACCGAGGCGGGATTTGCGGCTCGCGTTGCTGCTTCTGACGTTCCCGCAGTCCCCCTGATCGCTAGCTGCTAGCCGGCCGGCTTAACGGTGAACAGTTCATCCCAATTGACCAACAGCTCCCGTCGCAGGGCATCTTCGATGGTACGCTCGACATCGGAAAGGTTCGCGACTGAACACAAATCGATGATGCGGCATACGAAGAAGGTCTAAAAAGGGCCCGGAAGGCAAAGCCTTCCGGGCCCTTTGCAATGCAAATCAGCTTGCAAGTACGACTTAGCGCACCTGAGCGACGTAAGCGACGTTGGTCGAGGAGACCTTGTCCTCGAGCTGGACGCTCATGCGGGGATCGCCGGCGGTAGCGACGGTCAAATCGCCAGTCTCGACGTAGCCGAGCTCCTTAGCGGTCTCGATCGCCTTGACGATCGTGCCGTTGACGGTGCCCTGGGTAATCTCGGCCTGGTGCGGGATAACGCCCCAGTACATGATCATCTGCTGGACGGCCCACTCGTGGCGGGAGAACGCGCAAATCGGCATGTTGGGACGGAAGTGCGAGATCAGGCGAGCGGTACGACCGGTGGTCGTCGGCACGGTGATGCACTTGGCGCCAACGGTGGTAGCCATGTTCACAGCGGACATACCCACAACGTTGTTGACAACGCGGGTGCCGTGAGCATCGGCCGGAACCTCGAGCGGAGCGTGAGCCGGGAGGTACTTCTCGGTCTCGAGAGCAATGCTGGCCTGCATCTTGACGGCCTCGACCGGGTACTTACCGGCAGCGGACTCGCCAGAGAGCATGACGGCGTCGGTGCCGTCGTAGATGGCGTTAGCAACGTCGGCAACCTCGGCGCGCGTCGGGCGCGGGTTCTGCTGCATGGAGTCGAGCATCTGCGTAGCGGTGATGACGGGCTTGTAAGCCGCGTTGCACTTGGCGATGATCTCCTTCTGGATGTGGGGAACGAGCTCGGGCTTGATCTCGATGCCCAGGTCGCCACGGGCGACCATGATGCCGTCGGAAGCCTCGAGGATCTCGTCAAAGTTCTCGACGCCCAGGGCGCACTCGATCTTCGGGAAGATCGTCACGTGCTCGCCACCGTTCTCGCGGCAAAGCTCGCGGATGCCGCGGACGGACTCGCCGTCACGGATGAAGGAAGCGGCGATGTAGTCGATGTTCTCGGTCAGGCCAAAGAGGATGTCCTGACGATCGCGCTCGGTGATGGCGGGCAGCGAGATGTTGACGTTGGGCATGTTGACGCCCTTGCGCTCGCCGATCAGGCCGTCGTTCTTAACGACGCAGGTCATGTCCTGGCCGCTGACGGACTCGACCTCGAGGGCAACCAGGCCGTCATCGATCAGGATGAGGGAGCCCTTCTCGACCTCGGAGGGCAGAGCCAGGTAGTCGAGGGAGATGTGCTCGGCGGTGCCGTGGAAATCCTCGGACGTGGGCTGAGCAGTGACGACGATCTTGTCGCCGGTCTTGACGGCAACCTTCTTGCCGTCGACCAGAAGGCCGGTGCGGACCTCGGGGCCCTTGGTGTCGAGCAGGATGCCGACAGGCAGACCGAGCTCCTTGGAAATACGACGGACGCGCTCGATGCGACCGTGGTGCTCGTCGTAGGAGCCGTGCGAGAAGTTAAAACGGGCGACGTTCATGCCCGCCTTGATCATCTCGCGGATGGTCTCGTCGCTATCGCAGGCGGGACCCATGGTGCATACAATCTTAGTGCGCTTGTACATTCAGACCTCCATCTGACATCGTCTTGCGCTGATAGATAAACCATAAGAAATAAAATCGAGTTGATTATAACGAAATACCGACCGAATACCCCAAAAAAACGACCGTATGCCGATTAAGAAGTTCATTTTTTGCGGGAAAAACGGTATATGCAAAAATTTTACCAACTGCTCTTACCGCTGCTATCTGGGCGATATTTCAGTTTGACGAAGTGCCGAAGAAAAAACGTTTTACCAACATTGAGCATCACACGGTCTGCACCGTTGCACTCGAGCCGTGTTTCCAATTGGAATGTTTTGGCTAGATGCGCCGCTTTGGGGTACCATAGCTCCACTATCAACTGCCGCTCAGCACGGCAGCCTTGATGAGCCCTTGCCCTTCTCCTGGGAATTATGATCGGGCATCAATCTGCTGAGTGGCCCGAATCCCAGGAGGGGACTCTATATGCAAAAGGAATACCTGTCCGCCGCGGCGGAGGTGCTCAGCGACCAGGGTGTCGATGAGCACCTCGGCCTGAGCACCGGCGAGGCGTCGTCGCGCCTCGCCAAGACAGGCCCTAACAAGCTCGAGGAAGCAGAGAAGACACCGTTGTGGAAGCGCTTCTTTGAGCAGATGGCCGACCCCATGGTCATCATGCTGATCGTTGCCGCCGTCATCAGTGCACTCACGGGCATGGTCAAGGGCGAGCCCGACTTTGCCGATGTCGCCATCATCATGTTCGTCGTTATCGTCAACTCGGTGCTGGGCGTGGTCCAGGAAGCCAAGAGCGAGGAGGCCCTCGAGGCCCTGCAGGAGATGAGCGCGGCGCAGTCCAAGGTGTTGCGCGACGGCAAGCTCGTGCACCTGCCGAGCGCTGAGCTCGTGCCCGGCGACGTTATCATGCTCGAGGCGGGCGACTCCGTCCCGGCCGACTGCCGTGTGCTCGAGAGCGCCACGATGAAGATCGAAGAGGCCGCACTCACTGGCGAGTCGGTGCCCGTAGAGAAGCACGCCAACGTGATCGAGCTCGCCGCGGGCACCGAGGACGTGCCGCTCGGCGACCGCAAGAACATGTGCTACATGGGTTCCACCGTGGTGTACGGCCGCGGTCGCGCCGTCGTGGTCGGCACCGGTATGAACACCGAGATGGGTAAGATTGCCGGCGCTCTTGCCGAGGCCAAGGAAGAGCTCACACCGTTGCAGGTGAAGCTCGCCGAGCTCAGCCGCATCCTTACCATTATGGTTATCGTCATCTGCGTTGTGATCTTTGGCGTCGACATCCTGCGCCACGGCGTGGGCAACGTTCTCACCGACCCGACTGCCCTGCTCGACACCTTTATGGTTGCCGTCTCGCTCGCCGTCGCCGCCATCCCCGAGGGCCTGGTCGCCGTCGTGACCATCGTCCTTTCGCTTGGCGTGACCAAGATGGCCAAACGCCAGGCGATTATCCGCAAGCTCTCTGCCGTCGAGACCCTTGGCTGCACGCAGACCATCTGCTCCGACAAGACCGGTACCCTTACCCAGAACAAGATGACCGTCGTCAAGCACGAGCTCGCTGCGCCCAAGGAGAAGTTCCTGGCCGGCATGGCGCTGTGCTCCGATGCTCAGTGGGACGAGGAGCTGGGCGAGGCCGTGGGCGAGCCGACTGAGTGCGCGCTCGTCAACGACGCCGGCAAGGCGGGGCTCACCGGCCTGACCGCCGAGCACCCGCGTGTGGGCGAGGCCCCGTTCGACTCCGGCCGCAAGATGATGTCCGTGGTCGTCGAGACCCTGGACGGCGAGTACGAGCAGTACACCAAGGGCGCACCCGACGTGGTGATCGGCCTGTGCACCCATATCTACGAGGGCGATAAGGTCGCCCCCCTGACCGCGGAGCGCCGTGCCGAGCTCGTGGCCGCCAACAAGGCCATGGCCGACGAGGCCCTGCGCGTGCTGGCGCTGGCAAGCCGCACCTACACCGAGGTCCCGGCCGACTGCAGCCCCGCCGCGCTCGAGCATGACCTGGTCTTCTGCGGCCTGTCCGGCATGATTGACCCGGTCCGCCCCGAGGTCGCCGACGCCATCCGCGAGGCGCACGACGCCGGTATCCGCACCGTCATGATCACGGGCGACCACATCGACACCGCCGTGGCCATCGCCAAGCAGCTGGGCATCGTCGCCGATCGCAGCCAGGCCATCACCGGTGCCGACCTCGATCGCATGAGCGACGAGGAGCTCGACGCGCACATCGAGGATTACGGCGTGTACGCCCGCGTCCAGCCCGAGCACAAGACCCGCATCGTCGAGGCTTGGAAGTCGCGCGACCAGATCGTGGCCATGACGGGCGACGGCGTCAACGACGCTCCGTCCATCAAGCGCGCCGACATCGGCGTGGGCATGGGCATCACCGGTACCGATGTCACCAAGAACGTCGCCGACATGGTGCTTGCCGACGACAACTTCGCCACCATCATCGGTGCCTGCGAAGAGGGCCGTCGCATCTACGACAACATCCGCAAGGTCATCCAGTTCCTGCTTTCGGCCAACCTTGCCGAGGTATTCTCGGTGTTTATCGCCACGCTCATCGGCTTTACCATCTTCCAGCCGGTGCAGCTGCTGTGGGTGAACCTAGTTACCGACTGCTTCCCCGCGCTCGCGTTGGGCATGGAGGATGCCGAGGGCGACATCATGAAGCGCAAGCCGCGCAACGCCAAGGACGGCGTCTTTGCTGGCAATATGGGCCTGGACTGTGTGGTCCAGGGCCTAATCATCACCGTGCTGGTGCTGGCGAGCTTCTTTGTGGGCGTGTACTTTGACATGGGCTACATCCACATCGCCGATATGATCGCCGGCAATGCCGACGAGGAAGGCGTGATGATGGCGTTCATCACGCTCAACATGGTCGAGATTTTCCACTGCTTCAATATGCGCAGCCGTCGTGCGTCGCTGTTCACCATGAAGAAGCAGAACAAGTGGCTGTGGGCTTCCGCCGCGCTGGCGCTGGTGCTGACGGTGATCGTAACCGTGCAGCCGACGCTTGCCGAGATGTTCTTTGGCCCCGTGACGCTTGAGCTCAAGGGCGTTGTCGCTGCCCTGGGCCTGGCCTTCCTGATCATCCCGCTGATGGAGATCTACAAGGCGATCATGCGCGCGGTTGAGAAGGAGTAGCGCACTCGTCCGGGCCCGCCCGCCTGCGGGGTTTCCACGGGCACGTCCTCGCCGCGTTGCGGCTGCGGGATGTGCCCTTAGGAAACCCCTCTCGGCGGGCGGGCCCTTCGGTGGCTTTGCTGGCTTTTCTCCCGTGCGGATGATAAAGGCTGAGGGAAAGTGTGTGAGTCGGTCGAGCGTTTGCTCGACCGACTCTTTTTTGTGGGTAAAATACCTGCTCAGTTGTGTGGTTTTGTGCTGGGAGGCATCTGTGGGCAAGGCTAAGGCTAAAGCGAAGAAAAAGACGACGGGGGCGCGGGCTAAGCGCGATCGTCGTCGGAAGCTCGCGACCGAGGCTCCCGCATCTGCTGAGGAGTTGCTGGCGAGTGTACCGGGGCTTGACGCGCTGCGGGACGTTCCGGCGTTTGATGACCTGCCGGTCGATGAAGCCCAGCAGGCTGCCTTTGATGATTTCTGCGCGCATGCCGAGGAGCCCGAGCAGATGCAGCTTGGCGCCGTGGTGCGCTTGGATCGCGGGTTTCCACTGGTGGCGACTGCCGACGATACCTTCCGCGCCGAGCATGCCGTGGGATTTGCCAAGTCGCGCGGTGGGGACGAGGTCCTGCTGCCTGCCGTGGGCGATCGTGTGGCGGTGCGCCGCGCTCCCGGGCACGATATGGGCGTGATTGAGTGCGTGCTGCCGCGCCGTACGAGCTTTGAGCGTTGGCGCGGCCGTGCCCGCGGAGAGCGCCAGGTGCTCTGCTCCAACGTGGATAGCGTGCTAATCGTGCAGGCGCTCGGTGCCGGCGAGGTGCTGCTCGACCGCGTGGCGCGCTCGCTGGTGTTGGCGCTCGACTGCGATGCCGAACCGGTGGTGGTACTCACCAAAGCTGACCGCTGCGATGCCGGGGAGCTCGAGCGCGATCTGGATCGCGTGCGCCGCCTGGTGGGTCCGGACGTGCGCGTGATCGTGACGTCCTCTGCCGAGGGCCGCGGCCTGGACGAGGTCCGCGCCTGCGTGCCTGCCGGGAGCTGCGCCATGATTCTGGGCGAGTCGGGTGCCGGCAAGTCGACGCTGCTCAATGCACTGCTGGGCCACGATACGTTGGCGACCGGCGGTGTGCGCGAACGCGACGACCAGGGCCGTCACACTACCGTCGCGCGCGTGATGGTGGCGCTGCCGGGCGACGCCGGCGTGATCGCCGATGCCCCGGGTCTGCGCAGCCTACCGCTCGTGGGTCACGAGCGGGGGCTGGCCCGCGCCTTCCCCGAGATTGTCGAGGCATCGCGCGCGTGCCGGTTTGGCGATTGCACGCATACCCATGAGCCGGGTTGCGCCGTTCGCGAGGCCGAGGACGCCGGGCAGATTGACAGCCTGCGTCTGGAAACGTTCCAAAACCTGGCGTCATCCATGCGCGTGAGCGCTCAAATGCTCGATCCAGATGTCCATCTGTAATTGATTTTTCCTATGACAGCCGTCTCCCAACTGTTCGGGAGACGGCTTTTTTGCTGCGGAAAAGCCTCGAAACATGCAGTTTGCTGACGTGCCGACCAAAACCTTGCCACGAGCTTGACGGGCTGGTCAGCTTTTGGTCAGCGATTGGTTTGACATCGAAAACCAAGATCGCGATTGCGCCGCTTTGCACTCTGACCGCCCAGACAATGGTGGTACGGGCATTCGCCCGGCACTGCCATGAGAGGAGCGGCCGTGAACAAGAGCAAGCGCATCGCCATCAGTCTGGTCGCGGGCGTGCTCGCTGCTCTGCTCTGCATGGTTTATGGCTCATCGATCCGCTCACAAGCCGAACAGGTCCAGGCTGAGACCTTGGCCAAGTACGGTGGCGATCGCGTCGAGGTATGCGTCGCGGCGCGCGATATCGATGTGGGCGAGACCCTCGATGAGACCAATGTCATAACCCAGGAGTGGCTGACGAGTCTGCTGTCGCGTGACGCGGCGACCGAGCTGCGCCAGGTGCGCGGCGACGTGACGACTTCGCGTATTCCCAAAAACGCCGTGATCTGCAATGTCTACACCAAGGTCGAGAGCCGCAAGCTCGAGGTGCCTAAGGGCAAGGTCGCCGTTTCGGTGGCGGTCGATGCCGAGCACTCGGTCGGCGGCGCTACGGGCGTGGGCAGCTACGTGGATGTGTATGTGCAAAAAGACGGCGTGACCGATCGGCTGTGCGGCGCGTACGTGATCGATACCAGTGAGGATTCCGGTGCCACGCGCGAGGGCAAGATCGAATGGGTGACGCTGGCGGCTGACCCCGAAGACGTCAAGGAACTGCTGGGAGCCTCGGGCAAGGGAACGGTCAGCTTGACGATTCCCGCCACGGCGCGCGGCAAAAAGAGCGGAGGCGACGAGTGATGAAGGCGATCTGGCTTGCGTGCTGCGCGTGCGGCGATTACGGGCTGTTGCAGCGGGAAGTCGAGGGCCGTGATGCGGGTGCACAGGTGCTTCGCGTGGGTGACCTGGACGGGCTGGTTTCCATGGCGCGGGCGTTTCCGTCGCGCCGCGGGGCTGCCATCATCGCGGCGTCTCTGTTTGATACCGAAGATGTGCGCAAGACTGTTGCGCGCCTGACGGCCGAAGGCCGCGTGAGTCGCGTGGTCGTGTTGATGGAAGCGCTCGATCCGTCGGATATCGAGGGGCTGTTTCGCGCGGGGGCGACCGAGGTCATCGCTGCACATAGTATATGCGGCAACGGGCGCGCGGGCGAGGGAGCGGTTGATTCCGATCGGCGCATGACGATTGAGCCCGATGCTTTTGTTGATAGGGAACCCGGGGCGCCTCGCGCTACAAGAGGCCCGCGTGTTGATGATTATGGAAAAGCGGAAGCCGAGCATGGTCGGCGCCCCCGGAACCCCCTTGTATACGATGACGCTGGAGGGCCGGCGCAGCATGCTGGCGACTCCCCGGCAGTAGATATGGGATACGTGCACGGCGTGAATCTGGTGGATGAACTCGACGAAGTTGAGGGCCTTGCCGGGTGCGGCGAGTTGTCGCTGATGCAGCATGAGCAGATTGCGCAGAACGAGCCTGCCTCGCAGACCGAACAAGCAGCCATGCCGCCTTGGACGCAGCACGTGGTTGTGGCGGGGGAGACGGGGACGCTGTCACCGACGCCCGCCCCGCCGGCTCCGATGCCGCCGGCAGACGCTACCGCTCCGCCGCATCGAGCTCCGGTCATCTGCGCCATTTCGGGTTCGGGCGGTTGCGGCAAGTCGACGATCGTTGCCACCATGGCACACACATCGTCGCTGTTGGGCTTGCGTGCCGCCGTGCTCGACCTGGACCTGATGTTTGGAAACCTTTACGACTTGTTAGGCGTCGATGCTCCGCGCGATATGGCGGCACTTATCGAGCCGTCGGCGGCGGGCACGCTCACCGAGCCGGATATCGTAGCCGCTTCGATGCGCGTGGCGCCGGGCGTTACGCTCTGGGGTCCCGTCGCGGCGCCCGAGCAAGCCGAGCTCATGGCACGTCCGGTGGAGCTACTGCTTGATGTTCTGCGTCGCGAATCCGACGTGGTCTTTATCGATACCTCGGTCTTTTGGGGCGACGCCGTGGCGGCTGCGGTGGCGGCGAGCGACCGTTGCCTGGTCGTTGGTGATGCGGCGGTGTCGTCCGCGGCATCGGCATCGCGCGTCATTGAACTGGCAGGTCGAGTAGGTGTGCCGCGCACGCGCATGAGCGCCGTGTTCAACCGGTTCGGTGCGCGCGGGGCAGACGAGGACGTCGCCATGCGCTTTGAGATTGCCTGTGCGTTAAGCTCCAAGATTCGTATCGCCGATGGCGGGCAGGATCTCGCCGCGCTCATGGCGTTTGGGCGCGCTGACGAGGCAGTGGGGCAGACCAGCGCTTTTGCGACTAGCGTGCGCGAGGCCACGCGCGAGATGCTCGTGGAACTGGGGTGCGCCGTCGGCCCTTGGAGCGATATGGTCGCCGACCGTGCAACGCGCACCGAACGCCCGCGTATCCGCCTTCCCTGGTCGCGCGAGGGTGATCAGCGATGAGCCTGCAAACGAGGATTAAGGCTGCCGGCGCTGCGGCGGCGGCAGCGCCTGTAGATGCGGGGCGTCGCCGCGCCGTGAAACGACGCACCAAGCGCGCCGTGATGGACCGCATGGGTTACGACGAAGTGGCGCGTATCAGCGCCTATATCGACCCGGCACTTGCCCGCTCGGAATTGCGTCCTGCGGTGGAGGCGGCGCTCAATGTTGAGGAGCCGACCGATCTCGCGACGCCCGAGCGCGAGACCATCATCGACGAGATTTTGGATGACGTGGTGGGCTTGGGGCCGTTGCAGCCGCTCATCGAGGACGACACCGTTACCGAGATCATGATCAACGGCTGCCGCTCGGCTTTCTTTGAACGCGGCGGCGTCTTGTACCCCATCGAGCATGCGTTTGAGGATGATGAGCAGATCCGTGTGCTTATCGACCGCATTATCTCGCCACTTGGCCGCCGTATCGACGAGCGCAGCCCCATCGTCAACGCCCGCCTCAAAACGGGCTATCGCGTCAACGCGGTGATTCCGCCTGTGGCGATTGACGGACCGATTCTCACCATCCGAAAGTTCTCGGACCGTATCTGCTCGCTGGACGAGCTCGTGGGGTTGGGATCGCTGCCGCTTTGGTATGCGCAGCTGCTGTCGTGTGCGGTGTCGCTGCGACAGGACCTGGCGGTTGCGGGAGGCACGGGATCTGGTAAGACCACCCTGCTCAACGCGTTGTCATGTGAGATTTCCACCGGCGAGCGCATCGTGACGATCGAGGACTCTGCCGAGCTCAAGTTTGCGCATCATCCGCACGTGGTGCGCCTAGAGGCGCGCGAGGCTTCAATTGAGGGCGAGGGCGCGGTGACGATCCGCGACCTGGTGACTAATGCCCTGCGCATGCGCCCCGACCGCATCGTGGTGGGCGAGGTGCGCGGTGCCGAGTGCTGCGACATGTTGCAGGCCATGAACACGGGCCACGACGGGTCGCTCACCACGCTTCATGCGGGCACCGAGCAGGAGACCGTGGTGCGTCTGACGTTGCTTGCACGTTATGGCATCGATCTGCCGAGCGAGCTCATCGAGGAGCAGATTGCCATGGCGCTCGACGGCATCGTGATGTCCGAGCGCCACGCCGATGGCAGGCGTTTCGTCTCCTCGTATTCGGGGGTGCGACGCGCCGCATCGGGCGGCGTAGAGCTCGAGCGCTATGTGACGTTCGATGCCGCCGAGCGCACCTGGACGCTTGACCGCGAGCCGCCGTTTATCGCAGAAGGCCTGCGGTCGGGGACGCTCACACAAGAGGAGGTGGACGAATGGAGATCACTGTGCCCCTCGTCGTAGGGGGCTTGGCAGGGCTTTCTGTCGCGACGGCGTGCGGGGCGGAACCTCGTGTGCCGCAGGTACCGCCGGCGGAGCTGGCACGTCAGGCGCTCGAGACGGCGGCAGAGAAGCTGCCGCGTGAGCTGGTGGAAAACGATCTGCTGAAAAAGATCGCCCGTTCGTGGGCATCGCTGGCTCCGGCGCATCGCCTTGGCCTCGTGATCGAAGATGCTTCGGGACGTTTGGCGTTTCTGCTGCTATCGAGCGGTGTCTGCTGCGTTTTACTAACGATGGTGTCGTTATCGCCCCTCGGATTTGCCTTGGGACTTGTTGCTCCGTTTGCCGTTGGTGCCGCTCGGGATGGCTTTGAGAGCCGGCGCGAGCAACACGATGCAGAAGAGGCAATGCCCGAGGCGTTTACCGCACTTTCCATGTCGCTTGCCTCGGGACATTCGCTGGCCCAGGGTATGCGCTTTGTGGGCGCTCATGCGCAAGAGCCAGTGCATACCGAGTTTTTGCGGGTGGCGGCGGCGATCGATTGCGGCATCTCGGCGACCGACGCGCTCGATGACTTGCTCGTGCGTATCGACGCCCCCGGTCTTTCGCTTGTGACCTTGGCGCTTAAGGTGTCTCAGCGCACCGGCGCTCCGCTTGCCGACTTACTGTCCGAGGCGTCGAGCATGGTGGGGGAGCGCATTGAGCTCAAGCGCCGCCTGGATGTTAAGACGTCGCAGGCTCGCATGTCTGCGCATATGGTCGCGGCGATGCCGGCGGGCATGTGCGCGGTGTTGGCGCTGCTTTCGGCAGATTTTCGTCGCGGTCTTGCGACGCCTGCCGGCGCGGGCGCTGTGGTGCTGGGTCTTGCCCTCAACGCCGTTGCCCTGGTGGTTATCCGGCGCATTATGCGGGTGGAGCTATGAGCGCCCCGGTTGCAGTTGCGGCTTGCCTGTGCGCCCTGAGTGTATTTGTCGCGACGGGTTTGGATCGGGCGGATGCACGCAAGATCGCAGGGGCCTGCAAGCGCGAGGCGGTGCTGGTCGCTGCCGCGGGTCGCTCGGTGGTCGATGCTCTGACCGCGCGAGTGAAGGGCGCGGTTGGAGCGGGCGGCCCGGCGCGAGTGTCGCTCGGCGAAGTGTCCGAGATGATCGATGTTGTGCGCTTGGGTCTTTCGGCCGGTCTTTCGTTTGATGCGGCGCTTGAGATTTTCTGCGCCAACCGCCGGTCAGTGCTGGCTCTTCGCCTTGAGCGCGCCTGCATGGCGTGGCAGGTGGGCGTGGGCACGCGTGAGGACGAGTTGTTGGCCGCCGCGCGCGACCTGGACGTGCGAGCGCTCGAGACCTTTGCCATCACGGTGGGGCAGGCGCTCGCCCTGGGTGCCCCACTTGCCGAGACACTGGCCGCTCAAAGTCGCGAGATCCGTGCGGCTCATCGCGCCGCGGTCGAGCGCGAGATCGAGCGTGCGCCCGTCAAGCTGCTGATTCCCACCGGCACGCTCATCTTGCCGGCGTTGCTTCTGTCCATATTGGGCCCGCTGCTGGGAGCAGGCGGGATGACGTAGGGAGGAATACATGAACACGATGACTGACGCTGCTGGCAAGGTCCAGGGCTGGGCGTTTTGCCGGGCGGCACATGTTCGTCAGCGCGCCAAGGAACTATTGCAGGAGGAGAGTGCACAGGGTACCACCGAGTATGCCATCTTGGTCGGCGTGCTCGTGGTGATCGCGATTATCGCCATCGTCGCATTTAAGGGCAAGGTCCAAGATCTATGGAACGCTATCAGCGAGGGCATCAACAGCCTGTAGAGGGCGAGCGCCCCGTCGGGGTGCTGCTGGTGTTTGCTTGCCTGACCGTGGCGATAGCGGCGGTGCTTTGGGGGCTTAACGCCGCGCGGCAGCAGCGTCCTGGGACCGCCTCCGATTTGGGCTCAGATTCGGCGGTGGCGTCTCAAAAAGATGAGATGCGAGATGCGGACGATTCGGATGTCGCTGTCACGGCGCAAAACTTTCTGCGGACGCTCGACAAGCGGTCTGGCACTGCGACGGATTCGCCTGAGGGCAACGCGATTGCGGTCCGACTTGCATGGTCCGAGGACCGACCGATGACCGAAGCGGCGGCGGATATGCTGCGTGCCTATCGCGAGGTACCCACGGCGCAACTTGCTCTGAGCGGCTATCTCGACATCAAGGGAAACGTGTGGGGCGCCATCGTGCGCGACGAACGCGGCTGGGTCGATATGGTGACAATTGCCGCGGATGCTGGCGATGCTTCGTGTCGTCTGCGCGCCGTGCGCCTGAGCCCGCAGGCAACGGACTCAAAGGAGGGATCGTGAAATGCATGATGTCCTGCGTGAGGAATCTGCCCAGGCGACGGTCGAATACGCCATCGTCACGGTGGCGCTGTTATCGATCGTGCTGGCGATCGCGGGACTTTGGCGTGCCGGCACCGATGGGCGCTTGGCGGCGCTGGTTGAGCGGGCGGCATCCCATGGCGTTGCCTCGACGTCGGTTATCGACGCCGCTGCGGCCGCTAAGGACATCGCGTTGTATTGATGCCGCGCGCGAGGACCGGGCGCAGTCTACGGTCGAGGCCGCTTTTTTGCTGCCGACGTTTCTGACACTCATCCTTCTCGCGCTGCAACCGGTGTGCCTGCTCTATACGCGCGCGGTCATGGAGTCTGCCGCCGCCGAGACCGCGCGGCTCAT
Organism: uncultured Collinsella sp.; assembly: GCA_938039325.1. Classification (GTDB taxonomy): domain Bacteria; phylum Actinomycetota; class Coriobacteriia; order Coriobacteriales; family Coriobacteriaceae; genus Collinsella. The sequence continues at coordinate 28,014 of CALHUX010000052.1, forward strand.
GACCACGACGACGGCGGAGGACGACGATCTTAAGGAGTTCACCCGCCGCCGACTTGCCGCAGTGCCCAACGTTTCGATCTTTCATGCCGGCGGGCCGTTGTCGTGGGATATCGAGCTTGGCCGGGCCGGTGCGGGTGGCGTCTCGTCCGTGTCCGTTTCCGGCGAGGTCAAGCCGTTGCCTGTGATCGGTGCGTTTGCGCAGGCTATGGGTGGTACCGCCGAGGGCGGCTACGTTGAGCTCAAGGTCGATGTCTCGTATCAATCGCGTCCCGAATGGCTGGAGGGAGATTATGATTCGTGGATTGCTGCATGGGATTAAGCGTTTCTGGTCTAGACGCGTTTTGACGCACCGTCCGAGCTGCCATCGCAAGCGAGGCGGCTTTATGGGTCGAGCCGGTGTCGATCTGTTTATCGAAGACGGCGCCTATACCACGCTTTCTTCTGCCGTGGTCATCCTAGTGGTGCTCACATTGTTGTTTTCGTCGACCGCGGCGATATGGAGCATGTCGCGTGCCGGGGATACCCAGGTGGCGGCTGATAGCGGCGCGCTGGCGGGTGCCAACGTAGTGTCGTCCTATCACACGGCTGCCACGGTGGTTGATGCGAGCATCTTGAGTCTGGGGCTGGCGGGGTTTGCCACGATCGGGACGGGCCTGGTCGCCATCCTCATCCCGGGTGCCGAGCCGGTTGCCGGCAATATGGTCGACACCGGGATTGAGATCATTAAAACGCGCAACAAGTTTGCCAAAAGCGCATCGGAAGGCTTACAGAAAATCGAGACGGCTCTGCCGTATCTGATCGCCGCGCGTGCCACGCAGGCGGTGTCGGCGCAGGATACCGATAGTGTGACCTATACCGGTACGGCGCTTGCCGTGCCCAGGACATCCGAGTCTGACTTCGCTGCGCTCGAGGGGTCCGAGATCTCGACCGATGCCATTAAAGACACATCAGATGATTTAGAGTGTGCGGCCGAGGAGCTGCGGAAGGCTTCTGAGGACACGGCGAAGGCTAAAGAGCGTGCTTGGCTGGTGGATTGTGGTGGGTCTGACAAGGGCTCGGTCGGCAGCTGTTCTTGCATGTGGGAGCGTGCGAAAAGCCTAACGGATCTCTCCGGTGTTCAAAATCCGCATTACTCATCGAGCGTTACGTGGGAGCCCCAAGTTGCCCTTGATCGCGCGAAGGACTACTACCATTGGCGTCTGACAAATGAGAAGCCCCACGGCTCGAGTGTCGAGATGAAGGCAGAGTCTGCGGCGCGTAAGGCGTTTTATACCTATGCGAGCGCGGAGGTCGATCGGGCACATATAACCGAGAACGGAGACAGGGTCTCCTCCTATATTCCGCTGCTGCCGCGCAACTCTGATGAGGTTCGGGCGACGGAACTCTATACCGATGCGGTGTGGCCGACTAGCGTGAACGATGACAAGGCGTATCTGCATTACGGGACGACCTGCCCTAACTATAAGAAAGGGACGCCGAGCGGATTTGCTTCGGTTGCCGATTACGATGGACAGGATAAATGCAGCAAATGCCATTTTGGCGTTTTGTCGCTTGGTGCCGTTGCGGCGCCTTCAACCTCTATCGAAAACGGCTTCGAGTATCACTTTGACAAGTTTAAAGACGCCCTGGAGGACTACGTCGACTGTCGCAACAAGGAGCTCGAGCTCGAGCGTCAGACCGAGGACGAAGCCGACCGTGCGGGCAATGCGTTTGACCAGGCCATTAAAGCGCTTTCGGGCGAGCGTCCGCGTATCGCTCCGCCCGGTCGCAACGGCGTGGTTGCCTTTGCGGTTTCGGGTGCCATCTCGAGCCCCGATGAACTCAACTCTTCGTTTAACACGGCAGTCAGGCTTGGCGATCGCGGTGCCATCTCTGCCGCGGTGCTGGCGCCCGATGAGGCGACGGCGCAAAACAACGTGCTTTCGCGATTTTTCTCGACATTGAAGGAACGCTCGGGCGGCGTTGCCGGTGTGCTCGACGGCGTCATGGATGTTTGGGGACGGCTGCTTGTGGGATACGGTGATATCCAAGGTTCGGCCGACGAACTTATGGGCGAGATGATTAAAGGCCTAGGAGGGGGCAGCGGCGCGTTGGGCTCCATCGCATCGTGGCTCGGCGATACCGTTTCGGCGTCCGTGGCGGCGCTGGGTCTGGAACCGTGCGACTTGCGCCTGCGAAAGCCAGTGCTGACCGATTCCGCCAACGTCATTAAGAGCCCGGGGTCTGACATTGCTGGTTTCTCTCAAGCGCAAGACAAGCTGCGAAGTATTCCGTTGGGCGTGACCGATCCCAAGGCGCTTTGCGAGGCGTTGGAATATCAAGTCGAACGCACCATCAGCGGCACGACGTTCACGCTTGCGGAGATTCCTCTGCCCGGCGGCGGCTCCATCCCGCTCACCGTCGATGTCGTCACGCTGGTTGGCGCTCTGGGCGGTGGGTCGTAATGAGTATCCGCATGCGTCTGCGCGAGGAGCGCGCCCAAGCGACGGTGGAGATGGCAGTGGTTACGCCCGTTTTGCTGGTGCTGGCACTCATCGTGTACAACGTCATGATCTATGCCAGCGCTGTCGCGCGCTTCGACCGCGTGGTGCCCGACATCGTGTTGGCGCACGCCGTGGCGTCGGAGGGGGAGGGCGACGAAAGCTCTGTCGATGCCTCGGCGACGGTCCAGACTCAAATTCTGAATGCCATGGAAGGCTATGACTTGCAGATCGAAGTGTCGAGCGAGCAAGGCGCGGAGGCATCGGATGGTGGCCTGCTCTCCCTATCCGGTACGTTTAGGACCTACACCTGCACCATGCACTATGAGCCGTGGCCGACTTCTCTCAGCATCGCTGGCGTTCCGCTGGGGGCGCCGACAACGTTGTCGCACGAGCGCGCGGTGACGGTCGATCCATGGCGCCCGGGGGTGGTCATGTGACCGCGGTCTCGTCCTACATCGCCTACGCGCGGGCACTCAATAGGCTGGGTTGGACGCCGGCGGAGTTTGTGGTGGCGGAGTCGTTTGTCGTGCGCCTGCGCGGCATGCTGGGACGGCATCCGGTTGCCGCCAACGGCTTGCCGCTCGTCATGGCGTTTCCACGCTGCTCTTCGGTCCATACGTGTTTTATGGCCTATCCCATCGATATCGCCTTTATCGATGCACGTGGCTATGTCCTCGTATGCTACGAAAACGTACGTCCCTGGCGTATGTGCTCCTGCCCCGGCGCCTGGGCCGTACTAGAGCGTCCTTCAATCATTGTTTCGACCCCTGCTCTCCAACGCGTGCCGGCTTAAGAATTGGCGACAGCGGACTTTCGTCATACGAAATTGGGTAAGATGGAGGAGAAGATGCATGGATGTTGAGATCCATCCCAACGCTAAAAAGCACCTGACGGAAAAGCAGGTGCTTAGCGCTTGGCTTGCGGTTACTGAGTGCATTCGTCGCGAGCCGAAGGGCGAGCCGCTGAGATGGCTTGCGATTGGATGGCTCCCAGACGGACGAAGCGTGGAGCTTGTCGCGGTCGAGCTTGTCCGTGGGGGCTTATCATTCATGCCTTGTCTCCAGTCCAGAAGAAATTTTGGCAGGAGATTGAACGGGCTCGGCAAAGGGGTCGATGATGGGCAAGACGTATACGGCCGCTAATGGTCAGGTTGTAACGGATGAAATGATTGACGCGTGGTGCGAGTCGTACGAGCGCGGAGAGTTTCCGGATGGCGAACACACCGTTGGTGGGATCGTGCATGGACGGCCCCCACTCTCAGGTGAGGGGACGGCAACGCTGTCGGTCAAGATTCCTCTGGGAATGAAGGAGGCCATTCGTCGACGGGCGGCTGCCGAGGGGATGACTCCAAGTGAGTTTGCCCGTGCGGCTCTGAGCGAAAAACTTCTTGCTGCCGGCTGATGCCTCTGACGTGCCGATTTAAAGAACCGAGGCTGTGCTCAAAAACTTTTTTAAAATTCTCGGTTGACCGGAACGCGTCCTTGGTTATACTAATCAAGCCTTGAAACAAGGCACACCTCAAATGGCTGGGTAGCTCAGTTGGTAGAGCAGAGGACTGAAAATCCTCGTGTCAGGGGTTCGATTCCCTTCCCCGCCACCTTGAATTGACTAGGACCTCTGCAAAGGGGTCCTTTTCTTTTATGTAGGGTTCTGCGGAAACTGCGTCCCAGAATAAGGGCTCAGAACGGGACACACTTTCCGGTGCCTGCCTCCGGCGCGCGTACACACCTCGTCGCACCATTCCGAGCCCGCCCGCCCCAGACATTCCTCCCACTTTCGCGTCACTTTACAGACCGTTCGGTCGCCTGTCCGCACACGCGGGTATACTCAAAACGATACTTATCCTATGCAATACGATGCGGGTTCGACCTGCATGATCCGAAGGGGGCAGTGATGGAGAGGATACTCGGCGTTAATCTCTCTGGCTGGTTTATTCCCGAGCCTTGGGTGACCCCGTCGCTGTACGCGGCGACCGGTGCATCCAACGCGGCCGAGCTACAGGAGGCCATGGGTACCGCCGCCTATAACGAGCGCATGCGCCGCCATTACGAGACGTTTGTGAGCGAGGACGATTTTCGTCGCATGGCGCAGATCGGTCTCAATGCCGTGCGTCTGCCGGTGCCCTGGTATGCCTTTGGCTCACAGGAGTCCGATGCCTCCTACATATCGGTTGTCGATTACATCGACCGCGCAATTGAGTGGGCTGCCAAGTACGACATCCGCGTGCTGCTCGATCTGGCAACCGTGCCCGGTGGCCAGGGCGATTCCAACGATTCGCCCACCACGCCGGAGGCTGTTGCCGAGTGGCATTCGTCCACCAACGGCCGTCATGTCGCACTCGACGTGCTCGAGCGCTTGGCCGATCGCTATGGCGAGGCCGAGAGCCTGCTGGGCATTGAGCTGCTGGACACGCCGCAGATGAGCGTTCGCAAGAGCCTCTTCACCATGACGGATGGCATTCCCGCTCACTACCTGCGCAATTTCTATCGCGATGCCTACGAGCTCGTCCGTTCGTATATGCCCGAGGATAAGATCGTCGTCTTCTCGTCGTCGGGGCATCCCAGCGAGTGGAAGCATTTTATGCGCGGCGCCAAGTACAAGAACGTCTACATGGACCTTCACCTGTACCATTACCGCGACGAGTATGCGCTCGACATCACGAGCCCCCGCGGGCTGACGACGGCGATTTCGCGTAACAAGCGCGAGCTTAAAGAGGCGATTTCGACTGGGTTCCCCGTGCTGGTGGGCGAATGGTCGGGCGCGGCGATCTTTGCTAACTCGTCGGTTACGCCCGAGGGCCGCAATGCCTACGAGCGCGTGTTTATCGCCAACCAGCTGGCTTCGTTTGCGCCGGCTGCCGGTTGGTTCTTCCAAACGTGGAAGACCGAGAAGCGCATTGCAGCATGGGACGCCCGCGCGGCGCTCGGTACGCTCGAGCGCGGCATGATTGAATAGGTTGATATGACGCAAAACAGCGCCCATACGGGCAAACTCTATGTGGTCGGCACGCCCATCGGCAACCTAGGCGACCTGTCCCCGCGCGTTGGCGAGGCTTTTGCCGCCGCCGATGCCATTTGCTGCGAAGACACGCGTGTGACGTCAAAGCTGCTGATGCACCTGGGTATTTCCAAGCCGCTTGTCCGTTGCGACGAGAATGTGATCGCTAGCCGCGCTGCCGGCCTGGTCGACCGTCTGCTGGCGGGGGAGACCCTCGCCTTTGCCTCGGACGCCGGCATGCCGAGCGTGTCCGATCCCGGCCAGGCGCTGGTCGAGGCGGCGCGTGAGGCCGATGTGCCTGTCGAAGTTATTCCCGGACCCTCTGCTTGCGTCACGGCACTCGTTTCGTCCGGCATTCCCTGCGAGCATTTTTTCTTCGAGGGCTTTTTGGGCCGAAAGCACGGCGACCGTGTGCGCCGTTTGCAGCGCCTTGCCGTGGTGCCCGGCGCACTCATCTTCTACGAGTCTCCACATCGCATCGTGGCGACGCTCGAGGCCGTGGCGGAGGTCTTTCCCCAGCGTGAGCTTGCCGTCTGCCGCGAACTCACCAAGCTGCACGAGGAGGTCTTGCGCGGGCTCGCTGACCAGCTTGCCGAGGAGCTGCGTGCTCGCGGCGAGGTAAAGGGCGAGATTGCGCTGGTCATCGCGCCGCCGAGCGAGGACGAGGAGGCCGGCATCGCGCCGGTTGGCGCTGCGGTAGCGGATCCCGACGATGCCCTGCGCGAGGATATCCGCACCGCGCTCGAGGAGGGGGAGCCCGCCTCTGCGGTGGCCAAGCGCCTGTCTCAGAAGTATTCGCGCCGCAAGCGCGATGTCTATGCCATGGTGCTCGATATGCAATAGATGGAGGATATCCAGCCCTTGCGCTAGAATCATCCCCTGTATGCAACGTTTTTCTGGAGGACAAACCCCATGGATCAAAGCAAGCCTTCGTTCTTTATCACGACGCCCATCTACTACGTCAACGCCGATCCGCACCTGGGCACGGCTTATTCCACCATCATCGCCGACGTTCAGGCTCGCTATCGCCGCTCCGCCGGCTATAACGTCAAGTTCCTGACCGGCATGGACGAGCACGGCGAGAAGGTCGCCGAGGCCGCAGCCAAGCATGGCATGACGCCGCAGGAGTGGACCGACAGCCAGGCTCCGCACTTCAAGGAGCTTTGGAGCAAGCTCGAGATCTCCAACGACGACTTCATCCGCACCACCGAGCCGCGCCAGCATCATGCCGTGCAGTACCTGTGGGAGCGCATGAAGGAGTCCGGCTATCTGTATAAGGGCAGCTACGACGGTTGGTATTGCGTGCCTGACGAGACCTACTTCACCGATACGCAGGTCCAGAAGGGCGACGAGGAGTACGGCAGCGTCGGCCAGCATCTATGCCCCGACTGCCACCGTCCGCTTGAGCGCGTCCAGGAGGAGTCCTACTTCTTTAAGCTTTCCGCCTTCCAGGACAAGCTTCTCAAGCTCTATGACGAGCACCCCGACTTTGTCGAGCCTGCGTTCCGCATGAACGAGGTTCGCAGCTTTGTCGAGGGCGGCCTCAACGACCTTTCCGTGAGTCGCACGAGCTTTGACTGGGGCATCCAGGTTCCGTTTGACGAGGGCCATGTGACCTATGTATGGTTTGACGCGCTGCTCAACTATATGACGGCCGTCGGCTACGGTGTCGACACCGACGAGGCGCGTGCCGAGCTGGCCTATCGCTGGCCCGCGCAGTTCCACATCGTGGGTAAGGACATCATCCGCTTCCACTGCGTCATTTGGCCCGCCATGCTCATGGCCATCGGCGAGGCCCTGCCCGAGCACGTCTTTGCCCACGGCTTCCTGACCGTGCGCAATGCCGAGACCGGCAAGGCCGAGAAGATGTCCAAGAGCCGCGGTAACGCCATCGCTCCGCAGGATGTTATCGACATGCTGGGCGTCGAGGGCTATCGCTACTACTTTATGACCGATGTCGTTCCCGGTACCGACGGCGCCATCAGCTTCGATCGCATGGAGCAGGTCTACAACGCCGACCTGGCCAACAGCTGGGGCAACCTTATCTCGCGTTCGCTCAACATGAGCGGCAAGTACTTTGACGGTTGCGCGCCCGCCAAGCCCGCATCGTTCGATGCGTTCGACAACCCGCTGGCAAAGATCGCCGATGGCCTGGTCGACCGCTACATGGCCAAGATGGACGTGCTCGATTACGGCGGAGCCAAGGATGAGGTCATGGAGCTCATCCACGCCGCCAACCACTACATCGAGGACTCCGAGCCCTGGGCACTTGCCAAGGACGAGGCCAAGGCTGACGAGCTGGCGTTTGTGATCTACAACCTGCTCGAGGCCATCCGCATTGCCGCTCACCTGCTGATGCCGCTCATGCCTCAGACCTCTGCCGAGGCCCTGCGCCGCCTGTCCTGCGAGAACGAGGCCGCGACCGACGACCTCAAGGGCATTTGCGCTTGGGGCCTGCTTGCTGGTGGTCAGCCCGTCGAGAAGGGCGATCCGCTGTTCCCGCGTCTGGCGTAGAGACCGCGCGAGCGCCATATCGGCAATTTGCTGTTTAGATGTAAGGGCATGGCCGCAACGGTCCATGCCCTTTCGTTTCAAGACGCCGCCATCATGCTAAGGAGGCAACTATGACAACTTCGCCTTTGGCAAACCCCACGGCAACAAGGGAGCTGCTGGAGGAGTTTGGCCTTGCGACCAAGCATCGCCTGGGCCAGAACTTTCTAATCGACAATCATGTGATCGAGCGTATCTGCGAGCTTGCCGAGCTTGCAGGTGACGAGCGCGTACTCGAGGTGGGTCCGGGTTGCGGTACGTTGACACTTGCGTTGCTGCAGGAAGCGGCGTGCGTTACGTCCATTGAGGCCGATCCTGAGCTCGAACCGGTGCTCGACGCCCACGCCGCCGACTATGCCAACTTCCGCTTTATCATGGGCGACGCGCTTAAGGTGGGCCCGGAGCAGATTGAGCAGGCTGCGGGCGGTGAGCCGACGGTATTTGTCGCGAACTTGCCCTATAACGTGGCGGCGACGATCATTTTGCAATTTTTCCAGACGATGCCGGCGCTCAAGCGCGCCGTCGTCATGGTGCAAAAGGAGGTTGCCGATCGCATTGCCGCAGTGCCGGGCAACAAGACCTATGGCGGCTATACGGCAAAGCTTGGCCTGTATGCGCAGGTAACGGGTCGCTTTGAGGTGCCGCCGCGTTGCTTTATGCCGGCGCCACACGTGGACTCGGCCGTCGTGCGTATCGACCGTGTTGACGGTGTGGTGCCCGAAGGACTCGATCGCGAATTTGTGGCCCGCGTGATTGATGCTGCATTTGCTCAGCGTCGCAAGACCATCCGCAATTCCATGAGCGCCAACGGCTTTGCCAAGGACGTGCTCGATGCCGCCTTTGAGGCTTGCGGTATCGCACCCACCACGCGCGCCGAGACGCTCGATGTTGCCGACTTTGTCCGTCTGGCCCGGGAGCTTTCCCATGACGCTTAATGCCGAACGCGTGACGTTTACCAAAAAAAAGAAGACGGTTGCTTGTCCCGTGCCCTTGGCACCGCTTGCCGACACACATGCGCATCTGCTTTCGTTCTGGGGCAAGGATGTGCCCGAGACACTCGTGCGTGCCAAGGCGGCAGGCATCGACCTGTTGGTGACGGTCTTCGATCCCATTGCCGATAAGCGCAGCGTGACGGACTATAGCGACTGGCTCGTGCGCGAGATTCTGCCGATGCAGGATATCCCGCAGATCAAGTATCTTGCCGGCGTGCATCCGTATGGCGCGCCGGACTATACCGACGACGTTCACGCACAGGTTGTTGCTGCGCTTGATGACCCTTTGTGCGCCGGTATTGGCGAAATCGGTCTGGACTACCACATGGACTATGACGACGATATCGCGCCGGCGCCCCACAGCGTGCAGATTGATTGCATGGCACGTCAGCTCGAAGTCGCCATGCGCTGCAATGTGCCGGTGGAGTTGCACCTGCGGCACGAGGACTCGGATGGGGAGCGCACCTCGCATATGGATGCGTACAACGTGCTTCGTGAGGTGGGCGTGCCCCAGGCCGGTTGTGTGCTGCACTGCTTTGGCGAGGACCGCGCCACGATGGAGCGCTTTGTGGAGCTGGGCTGCTATATCGCCTATGGTGGTGCGGCCACCTTTAAGCGCAACGACGACGTGCGCGAGGCATTTGCGGCGACCTCGCTCGACCGCATTTTGTTCGAGACGGATTGCCCGTATATGGCTCCGGAGCCCATCCGCGGTCTTGAATGTGAGCCCGCAATGATCTCCATTACGGCAAACGCGCTGGTTAACGACCGTGTCGATCGCACTGGTGAGGACGCCGAGACAATCGCGCAAGCCGCTTGGGAGAATGCCTGCAAACTTTTTCAAAAATAGTTCTTGCGTTCGTGGTGGCGCTCCGTTATTCTAATTCCTGCACGCGGGCGTGGCGGAATTGGCAGACGCGTACGGTTCAGGTCCGTATGGGGGCAACCCCATG
>CALHUX010000053.1:0-5564 GCA_938039325.1 uncultured Collinsella sp.
CCTATGACGTTCTGATTCGTAGTCAGACCCTCTATCCAGCTGAGGTAACGCCGCAACGCACGGATTATTATGCACGTGACCCCTCGATGGGTCAAGCGACAATTTGGAAAATTTTACGAAGTGATGATTAAGACGCTCGCGCCTCGACCGAGGTTCGAATCCATGCGGTGTTGCCATAAAAGAAAAGCCCCCGTTGCCGGAGGCTTTCAATTTCAATTGGTGCGGCGTATAGGATTCGAACCTATGACGTTCTGATTCGTAGTCAGACCCTCTATCCAGCTGAGGTAACGCCGCAGCGCAAGACATATAAAACCACTTTAGCTTATTGGAGTCAAGCACAATTTCAAACTTTTTTGTGGAACGCAGTCTTGTCATGCTGCTCCGCATATACCGCCGTTCCCCGTACGATCGATTGTCTTTTCGATCACGTCAAACTTAGCATCAAGTTCCCTCAGAAGCGATCTCACCCGCTGGGCACAATCATAATCGGCAAACGAGATGCTCAACATGCGAGCAACCTGATTAGATGTCTGGACCCCATAGAAATGCTCTAGGGCCACAAGCCCCTCGTGCGCCACAAACGTCTCAACCACATGAGGCGACTCCTCGTAGCACCATTGCGTCAACGGCCCCCCGCTCGTCTGTCGAACCACCAGGCCACCCATGCCAGACGGCTCACACGTTACAAGCAGGTACTCCCCGCCCTCGTCGCTCTCAAACAAAACCACCCGATCATCAAACAGCTCCATCGCATCCCCTTTCTCTCGCTCTTATCTAGTAAAAGCATAGCAGGTAGATGACTGTATACAGAACATTTGTTCGTGTGTTTTCTATTGAGCTGTCCGCACGGCATGGTATGGACCTGCGCACAAAATAGGGCGCCCCCGAAGGAGCGCCCTTGCATATCGCCTATGCAGCCAAGTTACGCGACCGGCTCGATCTTCTCGAGGCCGCCCATGTAGGGACGCAGGACCTCGGGGATCGTGATGGTGCCGTCGGCGTTCTGGTAGTTCTCCAGAATGGCAGCCATGGTACGACCAGCCGGCAGGCCGGAACCGTTAAGGGTGTGCAGGTAGCGCGAACCCTTGAAGTTCTCGGGGTCGCGATACTTGATGTTGGCGCGACGGGCCTGGAAGTCACCGCAGTTGGAGCAGGAGCTGATCTCCTTGTAGGCGTTGTAGCTCGGCAGCCAGACCTCGATGTCGTAGGTCTGACGGGCAGAGAAGCCCAAGTCGCCGGTGCACAGGCTAATCACGCGATACGGAAGGCCCAGCTGCTGCAGCAGGTACTCGGCCTCGGCGGTCATGCTCTCGAGCTCCTCGTCGGACTCCTCCGGCTTAGCGAACTTGACCATCTCGACCTTGTCGAACTCGTGCTGACGGATGATGCCACGGGTATCGCGACCGGCGGAACCGGCCTCCTCGCGGAAGCAGGGGGTGAAGGCGGTGTAGCGGCGCGGCAGGGTGTCGGCGTCGAGGACCTCACCGGCGTGCAGGTTGGTGAGCACGACCTCGGCGGTAGGGATCAGGAAGTTATCGCCCGAGACGTGATAGGCGTCGTCCTCAAACTTGGGCAGCTGGCCCGTACCGAACATGGTCTGACGCTTGACGACGATGGGCGGCCACCACTCCTTAAAGCCACGGCTCGTGTGCGTGTCAAGGAAGAAGTTGATGAGGGCGCGCTCAAGACGGGCGCCGGCGCCACCCAGAACGGTGAAGCGGCTGCCGGAGAGCTTGTTGCCGCGCTCGAAGTCGAGGATGTCCAGATCGGTGCCCAGATCCCAGTGCGGCTTAAAGTCGAAGTCGAACTCGCGCGGGGTGCCCCAGCGGCGACGCTCGATGTTCTCGTCCTCGTCCTTACCGTACGGGGTGGCATCGCACGGAATGTTGGGCAGGTGAGCCATGAAGTCGTACTGCTCCTGCTCGAGGGCGGTGCGGCGCTCGGCCAGACCGTCAATCTTCTCGTTGACGGCGCGCACGGCCTCCTTGGCGGCCTCGGCCTCGTCCTTCTTGCCCTCCTTCATCAGGGCGCCGATCTTCTTGGACTCGGCGTTGCGCGTGGCTTGAAGTTCCTCGACCTCGGTGATGACGGCACGGCGCTCGTCGTCGAGCTCAAAGAACTTCTCGCGATCCCAAGACGTCTGGCGGTTAGCCATGGCGACATCGATGGCATCGGGGTTCTCGCGAACAAACTTGATATCAAGCATTAGATCCTCCGGCGATATACATTCCATTTAGGTTGCAACCTTGTACATGTATGGGCAAGTATATACTTATGAGCGTTTACGACCCAACTCAACTACGCAAGAAGGCACCCAATGGACGCAGTTTTTTCCTTTTTGTTTGGCACCCGCACCGGTTTTGCCATCCTTTTCGCCGGCGGCATCCTGCTGTTTGCGATTCTTGCCTTTGTAATGGAGAAGCGCACCCATAAGATATATGTCGACCGCGGCCCCAAGTCCGAGGATGAGGAAGACAGCTTCTGGGACTAACCGACCAAAAAGGGACAGGTTTATTTTGGTCGGTTTTATCTGGGTAAACGCAAGCGCCCCGCAACTGGAATTGAGCCAGTTGCGGGGCGCTTTTCGCTAAAAGGACAAAACCGCAGGAAAAACCTGCCAAAATAAACCTGTCCCTTTTTGGTCGGTTTTACTGGAGGGTTGCGTCGATTGCCTTGACTAGGGCGCTGCGCATGCCGGCGTCCTCGAGCGCAACGACGCCCTTGATGGTGGCACCGCCGGGCGAGCATACGGCATCCTTCATCGCCGCAGGATGCTGGCCGGTTGCAAGCTGCAGCTTTGCCGTACCCAGCACCATCTGGCTCACAATGCGATAGGCATCGGCACGCGGGATACCGTGCTTGACCGCCGCATCGCCCAGGGCCTCGATCGCCATGGCGACAAATGCCGGAGCGCAACCGCCCACGGTGCCGCCCACAAACAGCAGGCTCGTATCGAGCTCGACGACAGCGCCAAGCTTACCGAGCAGGTCGAGCACAGCAGCACGCTGCTCACCGTTGAGCGTAGAGGACTTCTCGCAGGCGATGACACCCTCGCCCACCGAAACCGGCGTGTTGGGCACCGTCGAAATATGCGCGACGCCCGGCAGGACCTGCTCCCACTTGGCACTGTCCCAGGTCCAGGCAACCGACAGAACGACCTTTTTGGCAAGAGCATCCTTGAGCGGGGCGAATACTTTCTCGATCATGTACGGCTTGACCGCAGCGACCACGATATCGGATGCGGCGACAACCTCGGCGGCATCGTGGCAAGCGGCCATCCCGCGCGCCTCACAGCGCTCAACCAGTGCGTCGTAGCGACCCGCACAGGCGCACATATCGCTCGCAGCTACACCGGCGGCGATCCAGCCATCAGCCATAGCGCTCGCCATATTGCCAAAACCGACAAATCCAATCTTCATATCACATAGTCCTTTCAGACACATTCCTCAAAACGAAAGCTATTGTCCCACGCCATTGTTTCGTATTGCCGACCTATTTGTGATACGGCTCGCCACGACTGATCTTGCAGGCACGGTAAATCTGCTCTAGCAGCACCACACGCGCCAGGTTATGCGGCAAGGTAATGCGTCCAAAACTGAGCATCTCGTCGGCGCGGGCGCGCACCTCATCACTCACGCCGTCCGAACCGCCGATTACAAAGGCAATGTCGCTGCTGCCTCGCAGCATAAGATCGTCGAGCCTCGCCGAGAGCTCCTCACTCGAACGTTCCTTGCCCTCGATAGCCAGCAGGATCACATGCGCTCGAGAAGGCAAGGCAGCAAGAATCGCCGCCCCTTCCTTGTCACGCGCGGCATCCACACCGCCCGCCTTGGCCGGGTCGATATCGGCCACCTCGCGCATATCCACCTTGGCATAGGCGCCCAGACGCTTGGTGTACTCAGCGCAGGCATCCTTCCAAAAGCGCTCTTTGAGCTTGCCAACACAAACGACGGTGTATTTCACGCGTGCCTACTCCTTCGAATCGTTTTGAACTTTGCCGGCGGCCAGCATCTGCTCGAACATCGAGGCCGACTGCGAAAAGTCGCTCGGCAACACGACCGTCGAGTTTTTGCCCGTACGTGCGAACTCCGTCATCATCTCGGTCCACTGCGTAAACATGAACAGCTGGTTGGCCTCATCGTTGCCAACGCCCGTCTCCTGGATAATCTCGAGCGAATCCTTGATGCCCAGCGCGATGGCCTTGCGCTGGTTGGCGATGCCTTCGCCTGCCTTTTCCATCGCCTCGGCCTCGGCGGTCGCCTCGGTGACGCGCTTGATGCGGTCGGCCTCGGCGAGCTCCTGCGCGGCAGCGCGCTTGCGCTGGGCAGCGTTGATGTCGTTCATGGAGTTCTCAACCTCGGTCGGCAGTGCGATTTTGGTGATGAGCGTCGACACGAGGGTGAAGCCGTAGGCAGCCATCTGCTCGGAAACGGTAGCGTTGACATCCTTGGCGATGTCATCCTTCTTGGCAAAGACCTCATCGAGTGTGTAGACGGGGATGGAGGAGCGCAGGGCATCGGTGATGAAGTCGCGCATCTGGTCGACGGGCTCCTGCAGCATGTAGTAGCTCTTGTAGATGCCCGAATCTGCCGGGCCGGCGCCCATGTCGTAGCTCACGTGGTACTGAGCGGAGACCTCAAGGCCGATGGTCACGTTGTCCTGGGTCTTAACGTCGATGCCAAAACCGTTTTTCATGGTGCGCAGGCTCACCGTGGCGGCCTTGCGGTCGATCACGGGCACCTTCACGTGGAAGCCCGCGTTGACGATACGATTGAACTTACCCAAGCGCTCGATGATCACAGCGTGCTGCTGCTCAACGACGTAGCAGGCGTTGGGGACCAGCAGCAACAGGATGATGATGGGAATCAAAAGGCTGGTAAGGGCGGCGATGATACCGGAAAACAGCATGGTCTCTCCTCTGATAGGAACACGTTGGCATTAGGATACCCGCACGAAGCAGCCACGTGCCACCAACAAGAGGACCCATGGTCAAAAAAGGCCAAATATGAGTACTGTTACCAGTTTAGTAACAGCGTATTTGGGTCAAAATCGCCTCTTTGAACCCAAGGTCTATCGAAATTACTTCATTTTGTCTCAAGGTTGAGCCAAATTAGCGTACATCTGTTGCGTAAAATGAGCAAAAATGGCTTCGTGAAATGTCTCTATTTTCGTGACAGTACTCATATTTGCCACTTTTTGACCACAGGGGTATCTACCGCGCAAAATCGATAGGTCAAATCTGCCAAAAACGGCCCGTAAAAGAGCTCCCATTGCTGGGAGCTCTTTCATTTAATGGTGCGGGCGAAAGGACGTCCGCGTATCCGCTTCGCGGATCCGCACCGGCATCGGCCGCCTGCCGGCGTCCTCGCCAGCTCGCTAAAAACGCTCTGCGTTTTCTTGACGCTCGCTCCTTCGCAGGTTCAAGTCCCTGCGATGGGCACATAACAAAAAAGCTCCCATTGCTGGGAGCTCTTTCATTTAATGGTGCGGGCGAAAGGACTTGAACCTTCATGGGGTTGCCCCCATACGGACCTGAACCGTACGCGTCTGCCAATTCCGCCACG
>CALHUX010000054.1:0-16542 GCA_938039325.1 uncultured Collinsella sp.
CAAAGGAAAGCACTTAATGTGCTTTCCGTCTTGCGCAGGACTGTAGAGCAGGAAAGTTCAAATGCGCCGCCCGGCTCCCGCGGCTCTCAGGGGCATCTCTTAAGCAAAAACTGTCGTTCGGTAAAGTCCGAGGTCAGTGGCGTTTTATAACGAGAAATTCAAAAAAGTTGAAAATTCATTACAAATTTGCGTTGACTTTAGGTAACTAAAGTTTCATACTCCTTTTCAACCACTGGGGGATGTGAACACGCACGGATCGTTCACATCATGATTGAAGAGGATTTCTTAGACATGTTCACGCATCAGCTAAACATTATCAGCGTAGTAATTATCTGATGCGGGTTAGCACATACAGCTAGCCCGTACGATAACGGGCGGCTGATGAAGATGAGGGCCGTCGAGCGCAACCGACGGCCCTCATTTTTTATGTCTAGGAAGTTCTTTTTAGAGGAGGAAATGTAATGAACGGAGTTTTGCTCATGGTTGTGGCCGCGGCGGTGCTCGCCTGCGGCTATCTGGGCTATGGCCGATGGCTGGCCAACAAGTGGGGCGTTGACAAAGAGGCCCTCACGCCGGCCAAGCGCATGAAGGACGGCAAGAGCTTCTCGCCCGTCTCCGCCTTCACCGCGTTCTCGCACCAGTTCAGCTCGATCTGCGGTGCTGGCCCTGTCACGGGCACGATCGTCGCCATGGCCTTTGGCTGGCTGCCCGTCGTGCTCTGGGTCCTCGTCGGCGGCATCTTCTTTGGCGCCGTCCACGACTTTGGCGCCCTGTACGCCTCGATGAAGAACAACGGCAAGTCGCTCGCTCAGCTCATCGAGAAGTACATCGGCAAGACCGGCCGTCGCCTGTTCCTGCTGTTCTGCTGGCTGTTCTGCATCATCGTCATCGCCGCTTTCACCGACATGGTCTGCAAGACGTTCATGTTCACCCCGGCCGTTGACGCTTCTGGTGCTGCTACCGGTGCCATCGACTCCATCAAGTCCTATGCCGCCGGCTGCGCTGGTACCATCTCCATCCTGTTCACCTTCGTCGCTATCGCCTTTGGCTGGGCCCAGAAGAAGTTCAACCTCACCGGTGCCGCCGAGTTCGTTACCGGCGTGGTGCTCATGGTTCTCATGTTCGCCGTCGGTATGCAGTTCCCGGTCTACCTGGACAAGTTCCAGTGGTTCGCCGTCGTCATGGTCTACCTGGTCTTTGCTGGCGCTATGCCCATCCAGATGCTCAAGACCCCTCGTGACTACCTCACTTCCATCATGATGATCGTCATGATCGTTTGCGCTGTCCTCGGTATCGTCGTCCTGGGTGTTAACGGCCAGGCCACCATCACCGCTCCGGCCTTTACCGGCTTCTCCAGCGCTTCTGGCATGATGTTCCCGGTCCTGTTTGTTTCCGTTGCCTGCGGTGCCCTCTCCGGCTTCCACAGCCTCGTTTCTTCTGGTACCTCCTCCAAGCAGGTCGAGAAGGAGCAGGACGCCGTCAAGGTCGGTTATGGCGCCATGATCGTCGAGTCCTTCGTCGGCATCCTTTCCATCATCGTCGCCGGCATCATGTTCTCCGATATGAACACCGCCGGCACCGGTGCCCTCAACGCCGGCGTCGCTTCCACCCCGTTCCAGATCTTCGCCGCTGGCATCTCCCGCGGTATGCAGGCCTTCGGTGTTGACGGCACGCTCGCTACCGTCTTCATGACCATGAACGTTTCCGCTCTGGCCCTGACCTCGCTCGATGCCGTCGCCCGCATCGCCCGCACCTCGTTCTCCGAGTTCTTTGCCCAGACCAACGACGCCCTGGCCATCGAGTCCAAGGCCGGCTACATGAAGGTTCTCGGCAACCCCTGGTTCGCCACGGTCGTCACCCTGCTTCCCGGTCTCGCCCTCGCCTTTGGCGGCTATGCCAACATCTGGCCGCTCTTTGGTGCTTCCAACCAGCTGCTCGGCGGCATGACCATGATCACCCTCGCCGTGTTCTGCAAGTGCACCGGCCGCAAGGGCTGGATGCTCTACGTGCCCGTCGCCTTCCTGCTCTGCTGCACCTTCACCTCGCTGGTCCAGAGCGCCATGGGCTGCATGACCGCTGTCCAGGCTTACGGCTTCTTCGGCACCATCCCGGCTACCGCCACCACGGCCGCCGTCTCCGTCGCCGCCACCAAGGGCTTGCAGCTCGTTTTCGCCGTCCTGCTGATGGTCCTGGGCCTCATCGTCGCCGTCAACTGCCTCAAGGAGTTCTTCGGCAAGGAGGCCGGCTCCATGCCCGACGAGGAGCCCGAGTGGTCCGAGATGGGCAAGGCCGAGTACGGTCGCGCCGCTGCCGCTGAGGCTCCTGCCGACGCCGAGGCCGCCAAGGCCTAGTCGGTCGGACGGGTTGAATCTCCCATCTATTTGACTCGGAAAGACCGGGTCCGCAATCAAGCGGACCCGGTCTTTTTTCTTGTGAGAACAGGTGGTGCAAGGGCGTTCTCGCAGATGTTTTGCGTGGATAGGCTCGTGCGTTGTACCATATGAACGTATATGTGTGCATATGAAAGGGGCCCCGTGGCCAAGACGGTATATTCCGATAATCAAAACAATGTCGATGCTCTGGCTGAGCGTCTGAGCAGCCAGACATCGCTTTCTGCCGAGCGCGCCAAGCTGGTTGCCTACGACCTGCTCTGCCGCAAGGCGCTCAAGATTAAGTCGAGCGCGCTGGCGCAGATTTTCCGCTCCGTCGATAAGGAATGCGACACCAAGGCGATGCGCGATGAGCTTATCGCGGCAAATATCGTGACCAAGATCGAGGGCAGCGGCATTAACGGGCGCCCGGCGTTCTATACCATCAATGTCGAGATCCGCGATGCCCAGGAGCAGCCTGCCGAGTCCGTCGAAGATTTTGTCGTCGAGGATTCCGCTGACGTGCCTGCTGTGGAAGAAGCTGCTCCGCGTGAGCATGTCGATACCGATGAGTTGCTCGATGAGAACGTCGTGCGCGCCTTTACGGCCAAGGCAGGACGCGGCGGTTTTGGCGGAGGTGGCAAGCGCGATGCGCAGCGCCGCGCCCAGCAGGAGCGCTTCCGTCGCGCCGTTGCTCAAAAGGGTGAGACGGATGCCGAGGCTGTTGAGAACGAGGTTGCTGCCGAGTCGCAGAAGCCCGCGAAGGAGCAAAAGCCCGTGGAGGCCCAAGAGCCCAAGCGTCGTCGCGGTGCTCACTTTAAGGCCGCGCAGCAGGATGTCGCGCGTGAGGTTGAAGAGCCTTCCGAGGTTGCAGACGATGTTGAGGAGTCTGCCAAGAGGGCTCCGGGTTCGTGTCGTCCCGGTCGCGGTTTTGCGGGACGCGCGTATCCCGTAAAGCGTCAGGAGAAGGGCGAGCCGGCTTCGACCGCTCAGGACAAGAAGGCCGAACAAACCGAGAAAACCGTTGAGCCGGCGGCTCGCGAACAGCAACCTTCCGAGTCGCAGCCTGCGGCTGACACTGAGGTCAAAGCTCAACAGACCGCTGATAAGCAGGCGGGGGAGAGCGCCTCAGGCAAGCCCCGCCGTCGTCGTCACCGCGGCGGTCGTGGCTCAAATGCCGAGGCCGCGGCCGAGAAGACAGCGACACAAAACGGAGATGAGAAGGCCGAGACTCCGGTGGATCAGGTCAAGCGCCAGCCGGCGAAGGAGGTCAAGTCCTATCGTCCGCAAAAGCGCTCGTCTGCGCCCAAGCAGGAACGTAATACCCGGGCAGATTCCAAGCGTAAGCCTCATGCACAGGCTGAGCCTGCCGCGGCTGATAGTGCTACCCAGCAGCCCGAGTCGGCCGTCCACGGCGAGGTATCGGCGTTTGCCCTTGCCCGCGTTTTGGGCAGGCAGCTGCTCAAAGTTGTCCCTACGCCTACGGCGCTCTCTAAGATCAAGGAGCAGCAGACTCAAATTGTTAAGGTCGAGGGCAAGGACGGCAAAAAGGCGCCGCAGCGCACTCAGCACAACGAGATGTCCAACCGCAAGATTGCCGAGGAAATCGCAACCATCCAGGCTTGGATCGAGCAAAGCCGAGGTGCCGATACGCCGGTTGCCTCGCGCCGCCAGCGTGCCTACCAGATTTTTAACGACGAGAAGGCTTTTGACGGCAAGCACGGTGAGCGCCTGATAAGGCGCATGACCGAAAAGGGCATCAGCATGCAGGCGATCAAGGTCGCCCCCAACCGCCCCGTGCACTTTACGGGTTTCTTTACGCTGGGCGCCGATAAGCCGTTCATTATGGTCGAGAACCTGGACACCTACGACGAGATCGTCAGGCTGCTGCGTGGCCGCAAGCACGCCAAGCTCTTTGGCATCAAGGTGGGCGGCGTGATTTTTGGCGGCGGATGCAAGGCGAGCGTCTCGCATGCCCTGGACGATTATCTGGCTGAGATCGGCTATCGCTTTAACTACGTCTACTACGTGGGCGATATCGACCGCGAGGGCGCGCGCATCGTCGAGCAGGCTCGCAATGCCAATGTGGTTGAGATTCGCCTGCATGCCGGCATGTACCGCGCCATGCTCGCCGAGCATAAGCGTCGCGTGAAGGCCGGCGGCGAGTGCGAGCCCGCGGCTGCCAACCAGGGCGTGCCGCAGAACTTGGCGGCGACGATCAAGGATCTGCCCATGGTCACGCGCGTGCAGTTCCGCAATGTGCTGCGCGAGGGCGGGCGCATTCCGCAGGAGATTCTGATGACCGCCGACTATCGGGATGGCGACTCGGGAAGCTTCGACCGCATGCTTAACAACTAAATTCCGCCGGCCCCGGGAGAGCGGGGACACCGGCTTAGGTTTCCTGCTCTACAGTCCTGCTCACGACGGAGGCCACATTAAGTGGCCTCCTGTTCGTGCGGAACTCGCGATAAACCTAAGCCGGTGTCCCCGCTCTCCCGGGGCCTGTCGTGGCTTGGCCGTTGCATGCGGCTCGCTTTTCGGAACGGGGCTGACGGACACGTTCCGAAATCTACCACCGTCGCTGTGCAGGGTGTCTATAAAGAGCCGTGGCCAAAAAACATCAAATATGAGTACTGATACTCTTTTAGTAGCAGTAATTTTGACCACATTTAAGGTGATTTGACGTGTCGATCGAGCGGATAAGCTGCCGTATCTCCTCAAGTGTTCATTAAAGGAAGACCTTGATGCGAATAAATCTTATTAAGATCTTCTTTTATTAACGAAAATAATGTAGCTACAACGGTAACAGTACTCATATTTGCCGTTTTTTGGCCACAGTCCTTCGGAGGGTCCTCGAAAATAGTCCCGAGCCGGCACTTGGGGACGTTCCTATAATGCCGGCACTTAGGAGCGCCCCCAAGTGCCGGCACCGCGTCTGCCTGCGGCGGCCGCGCCCCGCTGCGTCGCTTCGCTCCCTTGCGGGTTCGAATCCCTCCGCTTGGCGGCGTTGGCTCGATTTGCTTGACGTGAGGGGCTCTTGGCTGGTGTGGGACGGAGGGATTCCGCGTCCGCCTGGTCGGCGGCCGCGCCCCGCTGCGTCGCTTCGCTCCTTGCGTGCTGCGCTGGAAAACGCTTCGCGTTTCCTCAGCTCCGCACCCTTGCGGGCTCGAATTCCTCCGCTTGCCCACAAGAAAGCGCCCTGGGCCGTTATGGGCTTAGGGCGCTCAGTTTTAATGGCTGGGACGGAGGGATTCGAACCCCCAACAGCCGGCACCAAAAACCGGAGTTCTACCGTTGAACTACGTCCCAATGTGTGGTGTTGCCCAAAAGCAACTCGTCTAGTTTACCTAATCTGCGAGGGCATCGCAAACGCCGTCGAGTAGGCGTACGGCGAGCGTCTGCGCGTCGCTGGCCGTGAAGGTGCCGTTGTAGCGCGTCATGCCCGTGAGCTCAATGCGAATGCGAGCAGGCTTCTGCTGCGCGGCGACATTGGCGGTGCGGATGCGCTGGGCCAGGTTGTGGCACTCGGCGAGGGCAATCGTGGCGCGTGGCGCGGCGTCGGCGGGCAGCTCGTCGCTTGCGATCTCGAGCACCAGGTCAACGTTGGTTGGGACCTCGGAGTCGCAGAGCATCATGCCGCTGTTGTCGGTCGTTGCCGTGGCGATATTCCACATGCGCGACGCAACACTGCGCGCGATGGGGTCCTCGCCGATAACGGCAATCTGGAAGCGCTCGAGCACGTTGGCGGCGCGAGCAAAACCGATGCGGGACTCGGCTTCGGTGACCGAGGGCTTGCCCTCCCACACATGGTGCAGGCGGTTGATGTAGGCGTAGGTGTCCTGGAAGGCCATGCCGTCGGCAAACAGGCCGACATTTTCCTGGAACTGCTGCAGGGCGGCCTCGGTATGCGGACCAAAGTAGCCGTCGTCTTCGCCGCAGGCAAAGCCCAAAACGTTGAGAGCGCGCTGCAGGGCCTGCACATCGGCGCCATGGAAATTGGGCATGCGCAGATACAGGGTGCGGTCGCCCAGCTTATACGAGGCGTCGACCAGGGCGCTCCAACAGGGGATATCGACGGCATGACCGGCAGCAAGGCCGCTGTCGAGCCTGAAGGTGCTGACGGCCTGCTCGGTGGTGGTGCCAAAGCGCTTGTCGACAACCTCGGCGTCATCGATTGTATAGCCGAGCTGCAGAAGGCGGGACTGGACGTCCTCGACGGCTGCTCCCTGCATGCCCGTGGTAATAGGTTCCATGAACGAACCCCTTTCGGCGTACCATTCGTACTATTTTGAGCGTGTGTCGGATAGACAACGCGAGACAATTTATAAACATGCACTCAATAGTGTAGCAACTTGTACCAAAACTCGCTGCCCACAGGTTTTATGACCCCCGCTAGTTAAGACGCTCCACAAAGAAATCTGCCATTGAGAGGAAGAGCTCGCGCGCATGCGGGTCGAGCTCGACGCCTTCGATAGCGGCCTTGGCCTTAGCGGTCAGGTCGAGCGCATAGGTGTGGGCGTAATCGATGGAGCCGGTCTCCTGGAAGATCTCCACGGCGCGTGTGAGCTGCGCAGGGTCCTCGGTGCCCGAGGAAAGGATTGCCTCGATCTCGTCGTGATAGCGCTCGTCTGACAGGGCATGCACGGCAACGAGGGTGCGCTTGCCCTCGGTGATATCGGTGCGGAAGTCCTTGTTGGCGGCCTCCTTGGTGCCGATCAAGTTGAGCAGGTCGTCTTGAATCTGGAAGGCAAGGCCCGTGTGCAGCCCAAAGGCGCGCAGTGCCTCAATCTGCTCTTCGCTGCCGCCGCCGATAATGGCTCCGGCGGCAAGCGGCGTGGCTCCGCTGTAATACGCGGTCTTGTGCGTCGCCATGTCCAGGTAGTCATCAACCGAGATATCAAAGCGCTCGTCACGGACCCAACCCAGGTCAAGCGCTTGACCCTCGATGGTGCGGACGATCATCTCGGTAAGCTCGTGGAGCACACGCAGCTTCACGTCGGACTCGAGCGTGGGATCGTCGAGAACCGTCTTAGTGACCATGGTGAGCGCCAGGTCGCCACAATTGATGGCGAGCCCCGTGCCCTCGGTAAGGTGCATGCAGGGCTTGCCTCGACGAAGCTGTCCGTTGTCGGCGATGTCGTCGTGAATCAGCGCGCCTGACTGGAAATGCTCGATAGCTGCCGCGGCGCTGCGGGCGCTCTCAAAGCTACCGCCCACTGCGGTTGCGGCGAGCATGCAGATGAGCGGGCGGTGGCGCTTGCCAGCGTTTGCCGTAAATGCCGAGAGCGGGGTATACAGGTAGCGCTCGATATCGGCGGAAGTCGCCTGTCCGTCAAAGAACGTGGCCAGATAGTCGTTAATCTGGTCAAAGTGCTGGGCTAAAAAGCTGGTAAACGGACTGGACACGGGTTCTCGCATTCTTTCTTAGGTTGCATCGATGTAGTGTGCAGGCAACATATTGCCACATTGTGCCTGCCTGCGTGGCAGGTTTGGGGATTTAAGGCAACGGCGCATGTCGGACGAGTTTCGTGGTTAGACCAGTCCAAAGTGCTCGAGCGCCTTGACGACGCCATCTTTGTCGACCGAGTCGGTGATGTAGTCCGCGCGCTTTTTGAGATAGTCCGGTGCATTGCCCATGGCGATGCCGACGTCGACGGCGTTCATCAGCGAGATGTCATTGCTGGCATCACCGATGCCATACACCGTTCCATGGTTGGGGTCGAGAGCGTCGAGTACG
This sequence comes from uncultured Collinsella sp., assembly GCA_938039325.1. Classification (GTDB taxonomy): domain Bacteria; phylum Actinomycetota; class Coriobacteriia; order Coriobacteriales; family Coriobacteriaceae; genus Collinsella. Next base: position 8,107 of record CALHUX010000054.1, read on the forward strand.
GACTGGATACCCTCGCGCTTGGTACATTCGCGAGGCGAAATCTCGGTCACTTCGAGCTCGAGCTCGTTAAAGCAGAGCAGCGGCTCAAACGCTTGATCCTGAGCGATGCGGTTGGCAAGCGACGTGGACATTAAGATCTTGTAGGCGCTGTAATGTTGCAGCTGCGTAATTGCATCGCCCACGGTGCGGGCGTATCCCGGGGCGTCGGGCGCATCGGCACTCATGCGAACGACGCCATTGAGTCCCTCAAAACGAATCACTTCGTCCGATTGCTCAAGAATGGGAGCAAGGCGCTGCAGCATGCCGGGCGTCATCGCCAAATCGCGAATCACGTGTCCCTCAAGTTCGACATAGCCACCCGCGAGGCAGACGATGCCGGTCCAGGGCAGCTCGAGCAGCTTTGGATGGATGCAGCTCAGCGTGCGTCCTGTGCAGATAAACGCCATATTGCCCTTGGCGACAAAATCACGGATGGCTTGCGAGACCGCTTCATTGGGATAGGGGGAGAGGTCTCGCTCGCTCTCGGGAAGCTCTTGTGCCACTCGAGGGTCTTGCCAGGCGAGTGTTCCGTCGATATCGAAGAAGCAGATATCGCCGCGCCTATGGGCTGCGCTGGCGGCAGGGGAGGCCGAGGCGGTGGGCACAAATCCCGGCTCGAGGCCCATGATCTGGTCAAAATGCTCTTTAACGCGGGGAACGGAGATGCCAATAATCACCTGGGCGGTCTTGCCCGTAATGATGAGGCCCTTGGCGCCCACCGCGACAAACGACGCATTATCTGCAACGATGGAAGGGTCTGCGACCTCGACGCGCAGGCGCGTGGCGCAGTTGGTTGCGCCCACGATATTGCCAACGCCACCTAAAAGCTGAATTACCCGCTCAGCGAGGACGTGATCTTGATCGGATTGAATACTGACCTCGCCATTGGGAGATTGCTCTTTGGCAAAGCCGCTTCCCGTTAAACGATCGATTGCCGCGCGATTGGAGACATGATCCTCGCGGCCCGGCGTCTTAAGGTCATAGACCAAGATGAGTGCTCGAAAACTAACAAAAAAGATGAGGCTAAAGGCAAGACCGATACCGAGCGCCAAAAGGTAGGAGCCGGCATGCATTCGCATGAGTGGGATGAAGTTGAAGGCCGTCATTTCCATGAGACCGCCCGAGAAGATGCCGACGATACCGAAGAAGTTCATGGTCATGGCAAGGCAGGAGGATAGGACGGCGTAGAGCAAAAAGAGTCCAGGATAGGTGAACATAAAGAGAAACTCGAGCGGCTCGGTGACACCGCAGACCACCGAGGCGACGATGGCGGGCAAAAGGATGACCTTAAGGCCGGCGCGGCGTTCGGGTTTGGCGGTGAAATAGAATGCTGCCGCGATGGCGGGAAGGCCAAAGAGCTTGCCCCAGCCGGTGGCGGTAAAACCTGCCCAGGGCGCAAGTTCATTTAAAGGGCGCGTGCTATGGGAGAGAATGGGGAGTAGGTTGGTCCACGTGGCGTAAATACCGTCGTGAATGACCAGATTGTCGTAATAGATGGGCATATAGAGCAGGTGGTGCAGCCCCATGGGCTCGAGTGCTCGCTCCAAAAACACAAAGATGCCCACGCCGAAGGGGCCGACGCCCGCAAGTGCGTGGCGCAGCGTTTCGGTCGCGGCGTATGCGAAGGGCACGATGGCGGCCGAGATGGCGGCAAGGGCAAACACGGCAAAAAAGCTGATGAGGTAGACCAGCGAGGAACCCGAGAAGGTGCCGAGCCAATCGGGAACCTTGGCATCGTAGAAGCGGTCATGGATGGCGACGACGGTTGCCGATACCGCCAGCGGGCCGATAATGCCGGTGTCGAGCGTCTTGATGCCGTCGATGACGGTGATACCGCTGGCGGGGGTCAAAGATGATGGGTACTTAAGCCCAAGGTTGTCTCCGCTCAGCTTAATGATCTCGCTCAAAAAGAAGCAATAGGCAAAATAGGCCACGAGTGCCTCGAGGCAGCAGCGTGCCGGTTGCTTTTGGGCAAGACCGATAGGCAGCGCTACGGCAAAAAGGAGCGGGAGACGTTTAAAGACCGTCCACGAGCCGCGCTGGATGATGGTCCAGAAAACGTACCAAGGGGTTCCGTATACGGCGAGGTCGCCGACGATGTCTACGGTCGTGGCGAGGGCGGAGATGCCGACCATGAGGCCTGATATAGAAAACAGCATGGCGGGCGCGAACATTGCCCCGCCAAAGCGTTGGATTTTTTGCAGCATATTCTGCCTCTCGACCATAAGCCCGCCGTGTCTGCGGTGGAACGTTTAAACAATGAGTTAATTGTAGGGGAGTGAGCGTTCGCCGCATTGTTGGTTTTGATTCGAATCGATTGGAGCATCACGGGCGCCGTTGACAGTTAATAATCGGTGCTTTGCCGATAGACGGTTTAAACAACCCAAAGAAATGCTATCGTGCCTAGCCATACATATTCATTAGAGGTGAAATCATGCCAAAAGCGATTTACGAAGGAATCTACCGCGAGATCCGTTCGCGCATCATCAACGGGACCTATGCGTTTCAGGAGATGCTGCCAACCGAAGCCGAGCTGACCGCGGAGTTTGACTGCACGCGCAATACCGTTCGACGCGCCTTGAGCATGCTGGCCGACCAGATGTTTGTGCAGCCTATACACGGTAAGGGCGTGCGCGTTATTTGGCTTAAGGGCGAAACCGACATGCTGGGCGCACTCGAAGAGGTTGAGTCGTTTGGCGAGTTCGCAAAACGCAACAATGCCGTCGCATCGACCGAGGTCAAGTCTTTTGAACATTTGATTTGCACTGAGCAACTCTCTCGTCGCCTGGGCTTTAAGGTGGGCGAGGAGCTGATTCGCGTAGTGCGTGTCCGAAGCCTCAACGGCAGCGCGCGCCAAGTGGACCATGGCTACTTTTTGGCGTCGATCGCCAAGGGCCTGACCCCCGAGATCGCGGCGGATTCTATCTACGGCTATCTGGAGCACAAGCGCGGCGTCAAAGTGATGGCGAGCCGTCGTACGGTGAGTGTCGAGCTCGCCAACGATGAGGACTGCAGCTACTTGGACCTTGGCAAGTACAACTGCGTCGCCGTTATGGAGAGCCAGTCGTACACCTCGGACGGCATCTTGTTCGAGGTCACGCATGCCCGCACGCATCCCGAGATCTTCCACTACCGCGTCAACTCCAAGCGATAGCCGGCTAGCTCGCAGCCTGACGAGACTCATGCCCTCAAAGCGAAAACGCCCGGTCAAACCGACGATGCATCGGCTTGATCGGGCGTTTTCTCTGCATTCGATAATAAATAATTGTTTATACAAAACTTGTCAAGTATCAAGTTGAAATTACCGTTCACCGAAGTTTTTCTACCGCTCTAGTAATACTTGTTCAAACAACTAGCCAAATAGCGTATTGTACAAGTCAGCAAAAGGGGCAAAGTCCCCGAGCCAATCTCCGAAGGCGGCGGCAAAGGGTGCCGCCACGGTGTGAAAGGGTGGATTGTAATGAAGAACGAAATGAGCAGAAGGCAGTTCCTGGGCTTTGCTGGTTCCGCGGCTGCGGTTCTTGGTCTGGGCCTCGTGGGCTGCGGTGGTTCTGCCGGCTCTGGCTCCTCTGCTTCTGGTGACGCTGCCGAGGTCTACTTCCTCCAGTTCAAGCCCGAGGTCGACAAGGAGTGGAAGGAGATCGCCAAGGCGTACAAGAAGGAGAAGGGCGTCGAGGTCAAGATCGTGACCGCCGCCTCCAACACCTACGAGGAGAAGCTCAAGTCCGAGATGTCCAAGAGCTCCGCTCCGACGCTGTTCCAGGTCAACGGCCCCACCGGCCTTAAGAACTGGAAGGACTACTGCGCCGATCTTTCCGACACCAAGCTCCGCGGCGAGCTTATCGACGACTCCCTGGCGCTGCAGTCCGACGGCAAGGATCTGGGTATCGACTGGGTTCAGGAGAGCTACGGCATCATCTACAACAAGGAGCTCCTCGAGAAGGCCGGCTACAAGGCCGAGGACATCAACTCCTTCGACAAGCTGAAGGCTTGCGCCGATGACATCCAGGCCCGCAAGGACGAGCTCGGCGTTGACGGTGCCTTCACTTCCGCCGGCATGGATGACTCCTCCAGCTGGCGCTACACCACCCACCTCGCCAACCTCCCGCTCTACTACGAGTTCGAGAAGGAGCACAACCAGGAGGACGACGAGATCAAGGGCGAGTATCTCGACAACTTTAAGCAGATCTTCGACCTGTACATCACCGACTCCACCTGCGATCCTTCGCAGCTCGCCTCCAAGACCGGTGACGACGCCACCAACGAGTTCGCAACCGGCAAGGCCGTCTTCTACCAGAACGGCTCTTGGGCCTACGCCGACCTCACCAAGGCCGGTATGACCGACGACCAGCTCGGCATGCTGCCGATCTACATCGGCGTCGACGGCGAGGAGAACCAGGGCCTGTGCTCCGGCGGCGAGAACTACTGGTGCGTCAGCTCCCAGGCTTCCGAGGATGCCCAGAAGGCCACCGAGGACTTCATGTATTGGTGCGTCACTTCTGACACCGCCACCAGCATCATCGCTGACAAGATGGGCCTGACCGCCCCGTTCAAGAGCGCTAAGGAGACCACCAACGTCTTCTCTCAGCAGGCCGTTGCTATGGCCAAGGACGGCAAGAAGACCGTCGCTTGGGACTTCGTTTACATCCCCTCCGAGGAGTGGAAGAAGAACCTCAAGCAGGCTCTCATCGCTTATGCTGCCGACAACACCAAGTGGGACGGCGTCAAGAACGCCTTCGTCGATGGCTGGAAGACCGAGAAGGCTGCTTCCGAGTAAGCAGTTGCTGCCCAAGCTATCTGATTAGCGACAGGGGGCGGGCAGACGTAGGTTTGCCCGCCCCCTGCATATTGAAAGGACCCTTCTATGGGCAAAGCACTCAAGCGCTGGTGGCCGCTCTTTATGCTGCCCACGTGCCTGGCGTTTATGATCGGGTTCGTGATTCCCTTTATCCAGGGTTTCTATCTCTCGTTCTGCCAGTTTATTACCATCAATAACGCGCACTTTGTCGGTATCGAGAACTACGTGCGCGCACTGACCGACCCGCAGTTCTCCACGTCGTTCTTCTTTACCGTGGCGTTTGCCTTCCTGTCGACGGTGCTCATCAACGTGATCGCGCTGGCCATTGCGCAGGCGCTCACCCGCAAGGCGCTCAAGGGCACCAACATCTTCCGCACGATCTTCTTTATGCCTAACCTGATCGGCGGCATCGTACTGGGCTATATCTGGCAGATTCTGATCAACTGCCTGCTCTCCAACATCGGCGCCGACCTTATCGCCCTTAACTCCGCTGCCGGCTTCTGGGGCCTTATCATCCTGACCCTGTGGCAGCAGGTCGGCTACATGATGATCATCTACATTGCTGGTTTGCAGTCCATTCCGTCCGACTACATCGAGGCCGCCAAGGTCGACGGTGCCACGGCATGGCAGACGTTTTGGAAGGTTAAGATCCCTAACCTGATGCCGACGATCACCATCTGCCTGTTCCTGTCCATCACCAACGGCTTTAAGCTGTTCGACCAGAATCTCGCCCTTACCGGTGGTGCCCCCGCGCACTCCACCGAGATGCTTGCCCTGAATATCTACAACACGTTCTACTCGCGTGCCGGCATAGCATGGCAGGGCATTGGCCAGGCCAAGGCAGTCATCTTCTGCATCCTGGTCGTAGCAATCTCCATGATCCAGCTTAAGGCCACGAGGTCCAAGGAGGTGCAGCAGTAATGAAACGCGATAAGGTTATCAACCGTGCGCTCTCGATCTTCTTTACGATCCTGTCGCTCGCATGGATCTACCCCGTGTTCATGATTGCGCTCAATTCCTTTAAAAAGGCGACTGCAATCAGCACCACCACGGCATTCGATCTGCTCACGCCCGAGACGTTCAACGGCCTTGCAAACTACGTGCACGCCCTGAACGAGCAGGGCTTTGCCTCGGCGTTTATGTACTCGCTCATCATCACGGTCACGTCGGTCGTTCTGATCTTGGTGTGCTGCTCCATGTGCGCTTGGTACGTGGTGCGCGTCAACAGCAAGATCTCGAACTTCTTCTATTACCTGTTCGTGTTCTCGATGGTCGTGCCGTTCCAGATGCTGATGTTCACGCTGTCCAATTTGGCGGACCGCATCGGCTTTAACACGCCGTTCAACATATGCTTTATCTATCTGGGCTTTGGTGCGGGCCTGGCGGTCTTTATGTTCGCCGGCTTTGTAAAGAACATCCCGCTCGAGATCGAGGAGGCGGCCATGATCGACGGCTGCAACCCGGTCCAGGTGTTCTTTAAGATCGTTCTCCCCATCATGAAGCCCACCTATCTTTCGGTTGGCATTCTCGAGACCATGTGGGTCTGGAACGACTATCTGCTGCCCTACCTTACCCTCGACTCCACCAAGTACAAGACCATTCCTATCTTGATCCAGTACTTCCGCGGCGGCTATGGCCACGTCGAGCTCGGCCCCATGATGGCCTGCATCATGATGGTCGTTGTCCCCATCGTCATCATGTACATCTTCTGCCAGAAGTACATCATCGACGGCGTGGTGGCAGGTGCCGTCAAGGGCTGATGCCGTAACTGTTTTGCAAGTTTCTGCAGCGCCCCTCAGCGTGGCGCTGCGTATCGAAAGGTAGAGACATGGCCGAGATCGTTCTCAAACATGTTCAGAAGGTGTATCCCAACAACGAGTCCAAAAAGAAGGGCTTCTTTGGTAAAAAGAAGAAGACCGAGGAGAAGAAGCACAACCTCAAGGTTACCGAGGACGGCGTGCTCGCGGTGGAGGACTTTAACCTTACCGTGCATGACCAGGAGTTTATCGTTCTCGTCGGCCCGTCTGGCTGCGGTAAGTCCACGACGATGCGCATGGTCGCTGGCCTAGAGGACATTACCTCGGGCGACGTGCTCATCGACGGCAAGCGCGTCAACGACGTGGCACCCAAGGACCGCGACATCGCCATGGTGTTCCAGAGCTATGCTCTGTACCCCAATATGACGGTGTACGAGAACATGGCGTTTACGCTTGAGCTCAAGAAGGTCCCCAAGGACGAGATTGACCGCAAGGTTCGCTCCGCTGCCGAGATTCTGGGCATTACCGAGTACCTCGACCGTAAGCCCAAGGCGCTTTCGGGCGGCCAGCGCCAGCGCGTCGCCATCGGCCGCGCTATCGTTCGTGACCCCAAGGTCTTCCTGATGGACGAGCCGCTGTCCAACCTGGACGCCAAGCTTCGTAACCAGATGCGTGCCGAGCTCATTAAGCTGCGTCACGAGATCAAGGGCACGTTCATCTACGTTACTCATGACCAGACCGAGGCTATGACCCTCGGTGACCGTATCGTGGTCATGAAGGACGGTGTTGTCCAGCAGATCGCCACGCCGCAGGAGGTCTTCAACCACCCCGCGAACATCTTCGTCGCCGGCTTCATCGGCGTGCCGCAGATGAACTTCTTCGATGCTCAGCTGGTGCGCTCGGGCAACGGCTTCACCGTCAAGACCAAGGATATGAACGTGGCGCTCGCCCCCGAGACCTGCGCTCAGCTCGCTCTTAACTGGGACGGCGGCGACGTGAAGGAGATCACGGCTGGTGTACGTCCCGAGCAAATTCTGCTTGCCGACAAGGGCGAGGAGGGTGCGCTTCAGGGCACCATCGAAGTCACCGAGCTCATGGGCTCGACCGAGCACGTCCATGTGACGTCTCCCGACGGCCAGTTTGTCCTGATCATCCCTGTCGTCGACCTCGAGGCTAGGGGCTCGCTCAAGGCCGGCGATCCCATCTGGTTCAAGTTCGAGAAGAATGCGACCCATCTGTTCGATAAGGTGTCTGGCAAGAACCTTATCTAGGCCCGGTGCATCCAGGCTCTCCCTTTGGTCGACTGCGGTATTGCCATCCTTTTGCCGTGGTCACATATAAGGCTCCCCTCTCATCCACGAGGCGATAGGGGAGCTTTTCTTTGTGTTGGGGCTGTCCATCTGTCAGTTTGTCTCGAACTGTAACAGGTAGAGGGCCAAAGTCGGTCTAGTTGTTACAGAACGAGATTGAGTTGAGCCGCCTGTCCTTCCGTCTCGATTTGTAACACGAAGGACTGATTTCGGCAGTTACCTGTTACAGATCGAGATTGTTTTAGCCGCCTTGCCCGTCTGTCTCATTCTGTAACAGGTAGACCCATTTTTGCCGGCTAGATGTTACAGATCGAGATTGTTTGGTCGAGGCAGGCCACGGGCAACACAAGGGCACAAAAAACGGAGCCGTGTTTCCACGACTCCGTTTCTCAAGAGGATGGGTAAGGGAAGTGAAATTAGTTCAGGTGCCAGATCTCGTCGTTGTACTGGGAGATCGTACGGTCGGACGAGAAGGTGCCGGCGTTGGCGATATTGATGAGCGCCTTGCGCATCCAGGCATCCTGGTTCTCGT
>CALHUX010000055.1:0-7133 GCA_938039325.1 uncultured Collinsella sp.
GGCCAGCCCGTGGGAGGCCAGGGCGCCGCTGACCGGTGGACGGCACCGAGCCGTCGGATGACTTGAAGAAGGGGGAGGCCTCGCGGCCTCCCCCTTTTTTGCGTTTACGGGCTTTTGTCTCACATAGTAGCTGTGTTTTATAACCCTCGTTTGTCGCATCTTCTGTGAACGGGCTACAATAACTTAGTCTGTGCGATATGGAGGTGAACATGGCTGAAGCTGGTATCGGCGTTGATATCGTCGAGATTTCCCGCATGAAATCAATTCTTGAAAAGACGCCGTCGTTTGCTCGGCGTGTGTTTACCGAAGAAGAACGTGCGTATTGCGATGCATCATCGCGTCCCGCTGCTCACTATGCGAGCCGCTTTGCTTCGCGTGAGGCGGTGCTTAAAGCTCTTGGCACGGGTTTTAGTCAAGGCGTGGGTCGCAAGGATGTTTCGGTAACGCGTGATAAACTCGGCAAACCGAAGGCTCTGCTTTCTGGCCGTGCTCTCGAAATCGCCCAGGATTTGGGTGTTGTCGAGGTCGCTCTTTCTATTACCCTTACGGGTGACTTGGCTGTCGCTAATGCCATTGCAATCACCGAGGATGCTCGACCTAAGCCTAAGGAAGAAAAGGTGAGCAACAAGAAACGCGTTGCGCAGACATTTAAAGAGGCTCGCTCTGTTTTAGATGAGCTTGAGCAGCTGCAGAATTCAGCATTGACGGAGCACTTGGGCGATGCTTCGCAAGATACGCTAGGAGCATAGATGAAACCGGTTTTGAGTACCGAAGAAGTCGTTCGTCTCGAGGATATCATCGAACGCGAAGGGACTTCGAAGGCCGAGCTTATGGAGTTAGCGGGTGAGTTTGCCGCCAACGAGGTCTTGAAGCTCAATCCCGATCGGGTTCTCGTTCTGGTCGGTTTTGGTAATAATGGCGGCGACGGTTGGGTTGCCGCCGATATCCTGAGCCACAAGGGTGTGGACGTGGATATCGTTTCTCCGGTTGAGCCGGATGAGATTCCTGCTGCTTTGGCACGTCATGTTGCTCGTCGAACTGCCGGCCGCGATGTGCACGTTTGCGTCGGTCCCTCGCGTGACGAACTCGAGGTTTTGATCGATAAGGCGGATGTTGTTGTCGATGCCATTTTTGGTACCGGTTTCCACGGGAATCTGCGTGCGCCGTTCTCCATTTGGATTCCTACGGTCAATGAATGCGCCGATTGTGTCGTATCCATTGATGTCCCCTCGGGCCTGAATGCCGAGACGGGCGTTGTTGATGACGACTGCATTCGTGCCGAGCGCACGGTGACGATGATTGCGCCCAAGATTGGTCTGTATAGCGCTGATGGCCCTGAGTATGCTGGCGATTTGATCTGCGGCAATCTTTACGACCGTCTTGACGAAGTCATCGATGATGTTGACCACGCCGCCGAGATTGTCGAGCCCGGTGACTTAGTTGATTACTTTGCTCCGCTACCATCGAATATCGATAAGTATTCCCGTGGCTCTGTGCTTATTGTCGCCGGATCTGCGCAATATCCTGGTGCTGCCATTATGGCGGCCAAGTCTGCAGCTCGCGCGGGTGCTGGTTACGTGGCAGTCGCGGCTCCTGACGCCTGTGCCAATCTCATTCGCATGGCACTTCCTTCGATTCCCGTCTTTGCTATTCCGTCTGATTCCCGCGGCTCCTTTGGCGCCGCTGCGCGCATGACGGTGTGCGAGATCGCAAAGAAGTACAGCTGCGTGCTGTGCGGTCCCGGTATGACGACGTCTGCCGGCGCTATGCAGTTGGTTTCGGGCTTGCTCGAGCTTAATGTACCGCTAATTTTGGACGCCGATGCACTCAACTGCCTTGCTAAGATTGCCATTGACGGTATTGATAGTAACCCCGAGATGTATCGCCGCGAGCAGCCGTTGGTTATGACGCCGCACTATCGTGAGCTTTCGCGTCTGGTTGCCGGTGACGAGGTGAACGACCTTAGTACCGCGATTGCGGCCGCGCAGAAGGTTGTTTGGGCTGCAGGCTCCGACAATCTGGTGGTCATTGCCAAGGGGCCGACGACGGCTATCTGTGGTGTTGAGCGCGTGCTGCTGCCACTCTCGGGTCCGGCTTCTCTGGCAACTGCCGGTTCGGGTGATGTTCTGGCGGGTATTTTGGCCGGCACGCTTGCCACCATGCGCGACGAGATGGATCGTTGGGAGTTGCTGTATTCGTACGCCGTCGCACTTCACAGCTACGCCGGTTTTGCCGCGGCGACGAAGTATGGTGAGAAGAGCGTTATCGCAACCGATCTTATCGACTTGATCGGTCCTGCCATGGAGCTGGCGGCAAAGGATGCGCTCGAAGATCTGGGAATCATGGACGAAGGGTCGGATGACTAATCATGAATAAAGCCGATTTGACGCGCTGGTCCTGGGTCGAGATCGACCGCGGGGCGCTCCGTCGCAACACGAGGGCCTATAAGAACTTGTTGAATCCGCGTCAGCGCCTGTGCTGCGTGGTCAAGGCCGATGCTTATGGTCATGGAGCTGTTGAGTGCGCCAAGATCATGTATTCGGCCGGTGCCGACATGTTTGCCGTGGCGACGGTTAACGAGGGCGTTGAGCTCCGACAGGGCGGGATTACGAAACCCATCCTCATCCTAAGCGAGCCGCCTATCGAGGCCATTCCGACGTTGCTCGAGTTTGATATCATGCCCTCGGTCTATACGTCTGACTTTGCTCTTGCGTATGGCGAATGTGCCGTCGCGGCGGGCAAAGTGGGCAAGTATCATCTCGCCATCGAGACGGGCATGAATCGTATCGGCGTTCACTACACACAGGTGCTCGACTTTGTACGCGGCATCAGTTTCCATCGCGGTATTCAGTGCGACGGCGTATTTACGCACTTCGCCACGGCCGATGAACCTTCGGGCTGGGACTACAAGCTGCAATGTCAGCGCTTTACCGAGGCCGTTCAGGCCATTAAGGATGCGGGTTTTGAGTGCGGTATCGTGCACTGCGCCAACACGCCGTCCTCGATGCTCGACCCCTCGATGCATTTTGATATGATCCGCGCCGGCGTTGGCTTGTATGGCATGCAGCCGTGCGAGCTGAGTGGCCGCGTGATGCAGCTTGATCCCGTTATGAGCGTCCACGCGCGTGTGACGCGCGTGGCACACCCTGCGATGGGTGAGGGCGTGGGCTACGGTTTTACCTACCGCGTACCGCGTACGCGCGTTCAGATCTGCACGCTGCCGATTGGTTATGCCGACGGCCTATCGCGTACGCTTTCCAATCGTATGGATGTGCTGTATCGCGGCGAGCGCGTGCATCAGGTTGGCAATATCTGCATGGATCAGTTTATGGTCGCCATTCAGTCCAACCCGGCACACGAGATTCCTGAGGCCGAATATGGTGACGAGATGATTATTGTCGGCCGCGATGGCGATGCCGAGATCACTATGGACGAGATGGCCCGACTGCGCGGCACGATTAACTACGAGGTCGCCTGCGGCTTTGGCATGCGCCTCGACAAGGTCTACGTGTAGGAGTCGCCATGGGCGTCATGCACATTCCCGGCCATAGCCATCAGGCGCCGCGTGAGGTCGCACTCGAGGAGATCGAGGCCGTTCTGGGCGATTGTCACCTTTGCCAGCTTTACCAGTCGCGTCACAACATCATGTTTGGCGTGGGAAACCCCCGCGCTCGCGTGATGTTTATTGGCGAGGCGCCGGGCCGCAATGAGGATTTGCAGGGCGAGCCCTTTGTGGGGGCGGCAGGCGAGGACCTCAACGGCATTTTGTCGCTGGCGGGGCTCAAACGCGAAGACGTCTACATTGCCAACGTGCTTAAGTGCCGCCCGCCGGGAAACCGCAATCCGCGCCCCGAGGAAGTGCTGGCTTGCTCACCGTTTTTGCGCGAGCAGATTCGAAGCATCTGGCCCGATATCATCGTGACGCTCGGCAACCCCGCAACGCACTTTGTGCTCAAGACCGAGATCGGCATTACCAAGCTGCGCGGCAGGTTCCATCAGATGGGGCACTTTGTGGTGATGCCCACTTTCCATCCGGCAGCAGCGCTACGCAATCCAGCGTGGCAGGAGCTGCTGGAGGAAGACTTTAAGATGCTGGGCGACTATCTGGGGCGACATCCCGCACCAGAGGACGCCTCGGAATAATAAGGAGCATATATGTCCCTGGAGCGCCTGGGGGTAGGTACTTACAAAACGACTTGTGCTGCCGATACGGAGTACTTTGGCGAGCTAATTGCACCGTGCCTTGAGGACGGAGATGTGCTCATCCTGACCGGTGGCCTGGGAGTGGGCAAAACTCACTTTACCAAGGGCGTCTCGCGCGGGCTGGGCGATGGGCATATGGTTACGAGTCCTACGTTTGCGCTCATGGCCGTTCACGATCAAGGTCGTATTCCGCTGTTTCACTTTGATCTATACCGCCTGGAGCATGCCTACGAGCTCGAGGATACGGGCATTTTCGATGTGCTGGGCTATGAGGGTGCTTGCCTGCTGGAATGGGGCGAACAATTCCAAGACGAGCTGACGGATGAGTATCTTTCGGTGACGCTCAAGCGTGATGAGGGCGACAGTGACGTGCGAACGATAACGCTCGAGGCGCACGGTGACCGTGCAATGGAGCTTTCCCATTTGATTGATAAGGCTGTACAAGATGAGCTTGCATAACGACAACGCGCTGGTGGTGGCGCTCGATACTTCGACCGACATGCTTGCCTGCGCGGCAAGCTGGATTGATGGGCAGACGGGCGAGACGAAGCTCGTGAGTGGCGACCACATGTGTCGCCGTCACGCCAACGTTGAGCTCGTGAATACCGTTGATGGCGTGCTGGCTCAAGCCGGTCTGGATCGCAGCGATGTTGGTTGCTACGTGGTCGGCCGCGGCCCGGGGTCGTTTACGGGTGTGCGCATCGGCATCTCCACTGCCAAGGGCCTCGCGTGCGGTGCCAATGTTCCGCTGCTGGGCGTGTCGACGCTCGACGCTTGCGCTTGGACGGCGTGGAAGGCTGGCGTGCGCGGCAAGCTTGGTATCTTGGCCGATGCTATGCGCGGTGAGGTATATCCGGCGCTGTATATGCTGGTCGATGAGGGCCCCGAGCGTCAATTTGAGCGCGAACACGTGGTCAAGGCCGCCGTGGCGCTCGATGAGTGGCGCCGAGCAGCGGACTGGGACCAGGTTCAGCTGACCGGTGACGGTCTCGTGCGCTATGGCAAGCTGCTGGGTGAGGACGAGACCGCCCGCTGCGTGGAGCGCGACCTGTGGTGGCCTTCGGGCGAGGGCTTGCTGCTCGCGCACGCTGCGGGTGACGGCGATCCGGCTCGCGTCCTGCCGATTTACACGCGCCTTTCGGATGCCGAGGAAAATGAGCGCAAGCGTCTTGGTCTTGCTGAGAGTGCACAGAGCGAAATTACGGGCGTTGCCGATGAGCTCGCCGGTCGTCATCTGCAGTTCCGTCCCATGGGCGCGGCGGATGCCGAGGGCGCGAGCGCGCTAGAGGCTGCCTGCTTTGAAGGTGCCGGACACAAGGCGTGGACGCCGGGCATGTTCCTGTCCGAACTGGGCGAGGACGTCGCTGCGCCGCGTAGTTGGTGGGTGGCACACGACGACGGCAAGCTGCTGGGCCTTGCCGGCGGTATGGTCGTGGACGGTGATGTGCAGATTCTGGATGTCGCCGTCGACCCGGCACATCGCCGTGAGGGCATTGCCCGCAAGCTGCTGTCGCACGTGAGCTATGATGCCCAGATGCTCGGCTGCACTACGGCTTCGCTCGAGGTCGAGGACGGTAACGAGGGAGCGACCGCGCTTTATAACGCTCTGGGCTTTACCGAGGCTGGCCGTCGCCGCGACTACTATGGTGCCGGCAAGGACGCCATCGTCATGACGGCTCCGCTGCCCCTGGTGCTTCCGGTCGATAATGCTTCGCCCGAGCCGACGGCGGCAGAGCAGCGCGTATGGCCGCTGCCTGCGCCTGGGCGCTCCGAGGGGGATCGTGCCGAAATTGAGCGCCGCCGCCTAGTGCTCGCTATCGAGAGCTCCTGCGACGAGACGGCCGTGGCGATTATCGATGCGGATGGCAATATGCTGGCCAACCAGGTGTCGACACAGATTGATTTTCACGCCCGCTTTGGCGGCGTGGTGCCCGAGATCGCCTCGCGCAAACACGTTGAGGTGATTGTGAGTGTCGTGGATGCGGCGCTCGAGGATGCCGCAGCATCGCTTGGTCTTGAGGGTGGAGCCATCGCGCCGAGCGAACTCGCCGCTGTTGGCGTGACACAGGGTCCGGGCCTGGTGGGTGCTCTGGTAGTGGGCGTCGCCTTCGCCAAGGGCTTTGCCTATGCCGCCGGTAAACCGCTCGTGTGCGTCAACCATCTGGAGGGCCATCTGTTCGCCAATCTGCTGGCGCAGCCCGATCTCAGGCCGCCGTTTATCTTCACGCTCGTCTCGGGCGGTCATACCATGCTCGTGCACGTGAAGGCATGGGGCGACTACGAGGTACTTGGTGAGACACTCGACGATGCTGTGGGCGAGGCCTTCGACAAGGTAGCCAAGGCGTTGGGTCTGGGCTATCCCGGTGGCCCCATCATCTCCAAGCTGGCCGAGACGGGCAATCCCAAGGCGATCGATTTTCCTCGCGCGCTCAACAGCAGGGGGGACTATCGCTTCTCGCTTTCGGGCCTCAAGACGGCCGTGACGCTCTACATCGAGCAGGAGACCAAGGCCGGGCGCACGATTCACCTGCCCGATCTGGCGGCTTCGTTTGAGGCAGCTGTCTTTGACGTGCAGTACAAGAAGGCCAAAAACGCACTGCACGCTACCGGATGCAAGGAATACTGCATCGGTGGCGGCGTCTCGGCCAATCCGCATCTGCGCGAGATGATGATTAAGAAGCTTGGGCGTCAGGGGATCCGCGTAACGGTGCCGCCTTTGTCTGCCTGTACCGATAACGCAGCCATGATCGCGGAGGTCGCCCGCCGCAAATTCGACCGAGGTGAAATCTCGTCGTTCGACGTCGACGCCGATCCGAACATGACGCTGTAGCTGGTACGGCGCGGTCCCCGGACGGAGGGGCCGGATATAAGGTTTCCTGCTCTACAGTCCTGCGCAAGACGAAGGCCACATTAAGTGGCCTTCTTTGCGT
>CALHUX010000056.1:0-3467 GCA_938039325.1 uncultured Collinsella sp.
CGAGGGTTGTCCAGGTGCCCGAGATTCCGAGCGACAAGCCCGACGACGCGTACTTTGGTACGCGAGGAGGGTTGGAGCCGGAAGGTCGGGTGCCTGGGCGGTCCGCAGCGCTAAAAGTCCAGTCTGACAGGAATGCCTTGAGAGACCATATATTCTTTGACTTCGCGAATGCTGAAGGTTCCAAAGTGAAAGACGCTGGCCGCCAGCACGGCGTCGGCTTCGCCCTCGATCACACCCTCGGCAAAATGCTCGAGCGTGCCCACGCCGCCGCTCGCGATGACGGGAATCGGCACTGCGCGCGCCACGGCACGGGTGAGTGCCAGGTCGAAGCCAGCCTTGGTGCCGTCGCGATCCATGCTGGTGAGCAAGATCTCACCGGCGCCGCGACGAGCCGCTTCCTCGGCCCACGCCACCGCATCGATACCCGTGGCGTTGCGACCGCCCGCCGTGAAGACCTCCCACTTGTCGGCACCGGATGCGCCGGGCAGGCCCACACGCTTGGCATCAATCGCCACAACCACGGCCTGGCTGCCAAACGCCGCGGCGGCCTGGCTGATCAACGACGGATCGCGCACGGCGGCAGAGTTAAGCGACACCTTGTCGGCACCGGCGGCAACCATAGTCCGCATGCCCGCCAAGTCGCGAAAACCGCCGCCCACGGTATAGGGAATAGCGAGCTCCTCGGCCGCGTGCGCCGCCATCTCGATGGTCGTCGCGCGGTTGTCGCTCGTCGCGGTAATGTCCAAAAATACGACCTCGTCCGCACCCTCGCGGTCGTAGGCGCGGGCCAGCTCCACCGGGTCGCCCGCATCGCGCAGGCTCACAAAGTTGACGCCCTTGACCACGCGGCCGTCCTTGACGTCCAAGCAGGGAATCACGCGTTTGGTAAGCATGGGCTACTCCTCCCCTCGGGCGGCGGCCAGCGCCTGGGCCAGCGTGAAATTGCCCTCGTAGAGCGCACGGCCGGTAATGGCGCCCTCGATGGCATCCTCGCCCACCGCGGCCAGTGCGCGGATATCGTCGAGCGTCGAGATGCCGCCCGAAGCCACGACGGGAAAGCCCGCGACCTGCGCCACATGGCGATATGCTGCCACATCGATGCCCGTCTGCATGCCGTCGCGCGCGATATCGGTATACACCAGATGCTTAAAGCCCAGCTCGGTGAGCTGGGCCACGGCGTCGTCGAGTGCCACGCCCGCGCCGTCACGCCAGCCGTTCACCTTGACCTGACCGTCGCGTGCGGCGATATCTGCCACCAGCAACTCGCCAAAGCCTTGGGCTGCCACTTCGGCAAAACCCGGCTCGGTCACCAGCACGGTGCCCAGTGCGATGCGGCGAGCACCATAGCCGGCCAGCTCGTCGATGCGTGCAAGCGAGCGGACGCCGCCGCCCACGTCCACGGACAGACCGTCGACGCCGCAGATGGCCTTAATCGCTGCCGAGTTGGCAGCGCACGCGTCCTCGTCCTCGCCAAAGGCGGCGGACAGGTCGACGACGTGCACCCAGCTCGCGCCCTGCTCGGCAAAGGAGCGGGCGACGGCCACGGGATCGTCGGAATATACCTTACAGCGGCTGCGGTCGCCGCGCTCCAGGCGCACGACCTTGCCGTCGATCAAATCGATTGCGGGAAACAGAATCATCTGCCAACCTCCTCGACGATGCTCACGAAGTTCTTAAGGATGCGCTGACCCAGCGCAGAGGATTTCTCGGGATGGAACTGGCAGCCCCACACGTTGCCGTGGCGCACGATGCACGGAAAGCACCGCGTGTAGTGCGTGCGCGCCAGCACATCGGCGGCATCGGCATCGTCTGCCACCGCATAGCTGTGGGTGAAGTACATATTGGCGCCCTCGGCAAAACCGGCGAGCAGCGGATCGGCCGCACCGGCAGGCGTCATGTGCACCTGGTCCCAGCCCACATGTGGGACCTTCAGGCGGCTCGACTCCAGGCGCGTGCACGAGCCGCGCATAATGCCCAGGCCATCGACCCAGGGGCCACCGACCTGCTCGGAGGCATCGTCGTCCGCGTCCGCGCCCTCGTCCGCCGGCACGCCCTCGTCGCCACGCTCAAAAAAGAGCTGAAGGCCCAGGCAGATGCCGAGCAGCGGAGTTCCGGCGGCAACGGCGTCGAGCACCGCGTCCGCCTCGCCGCTCTCGCGCATAAAGGCGATCGCGTCGTAGAACGCGCCCACGCCCGGGATGACCAGGCCGTCGGCGTTGCGGATCTGCTCCGGATCGTCCGACGTGCAGGCGGCAGCACCGGCGCGCACGAGCCCGCGCACGACGCTCGACAAGTTGCCCATGTGGTAGTCGACCACCACGATCTTCGGTTCGCCCACGCGACCCTCTCTTATCTCATTCAAAACCTGCCAAAAAGGGACAGGTTTATTTTGGTCGGTCAAACGTTCACCCACCGTATGAGACAGCATTTCCGCAGATAAAACCTGCCAAAATAAACCTGTCCCTTTTTGGCAGGTTACAGCGAGCCCTTGGTGCTGGGGATGCCCTGCACGCGGGGATCGAGCTCGCAGGCGCGGCGCATCGTGCGGCCCACAGCCTTAAAGGCGGCCTCGATAATGTGATGCGAGTTGCCGCCCGCCAGCTCGCGCACGTGCAGCGTGAGTTTGGCATCGCGCGCGAAAGCGTAGAAGAACTCGACGGCCAGCTCGGTATCGAAACTGCCCACGCGCTCAGTCGGCACGGGCAGCTCGCAGTAGGCCTGCCCGCGACCCGAGATATCCACGGCGGCCATCACGAGCGTCTCGTCCATGGCGATCACCGCATCGGCAAAGCGCGTAATGCCCGCCTTGTCACCCAGCGCTTGGCAGAACGCCTCGCCCAGCACAATACCCGTGTCCTCGACGGTGTGATGCGCGTCGACTTCCACGTCGCCTACCGCATGCACCGTCAAATCAAACAGGCCATGGCGACCAAAGGCGTTGAGCATGTGGTCGAAAAACGGCACGCCGGTCGAGATATCACACGTACCGGTTCCATCCAAGTCGAGCTTGACGACAATATCGGTCTCCCCCGTCTTACGGGTTACCTCGGCATAACGGCCCATCTACATCTCCTCCTTCACCAGCGCGGCAAACGCAGCCAGCACCTCGTCGTTTTCCCGCGGCGTACCCACGGTAATGCGTAGGCAGTCCGCGAGCCCCGGCGCATAGCTAAAATCGCGCACCAAAATCGAATACTC
Source organism: uncultured Collinsella sp. (assembly GCA_938039325.1). Taxonomy (GTDB): domain Bacteria; phylum Actinomycetota; class Coriobacteriia; order Coriobacteriales; family Coriobacteriaceae; genus Collinsella. Next base: position 3,199 of record CALHUX010000056.1, read on the forward strand.
ATCGCGCAGACGCTCGCGCACGCGCGTGGCATGCGGCGTGCGCACGAGCACAAAGTTGGCCGCGCTCGGCCACGCCTCCACGGGCAGACCCTCGGCAGCCATCGCGCGCAGGGCGCACAGCTCGCGCTCACGCTCGGATGCGACCTGCGCCACCACGGGCGCGTAGGCATCACGGGCACGCACGCAGGCAAGCGCGGCGGCCTGACTCAGCACGTTGACCGAATAGATCTGGCGAATCGCCGCGAACACCTCGATAACCTCGGGCGCCG
>CALHUX010000057.1:0-2888 GCA_938039325.1 uncultured Collinsella sp.
GGTGCCCTCAAAGGCAAACTGCAAGATCTTCATGCCGGGGAAGCCCGAGGTGTCGCGCATATCGATGACGCCGGGGGTAAGAAAGCCCAGGTCCTCGGCGATAATAGGCAGCGTGCCGAGCTTTTCCTCGAGCGTCTTGAAGAGCTTGAGGCCGGGGCCCTGTGTCCACGAACCGTAGGACGAGTCGGGCGAGGAGAACGGCACCTCCCAGTAGGCCTCAAAGCCACGGAAGTGGTCCAGACGGATAACGTCATACATGTTGAGTGCGGCGCGGATGCGGCCTTCCCACCAGGAGAAGCCGTCTGCTTCCATGGCATCCCAGTCATAGATGGGATTGCCCCAGTACTGACCGGTGGCGGAGAACTGGTCGGGCGGCGTGCCGGCGACACTGACGGGGTTGCCGGCGGCGTCGATCTTAAAGAGCTCGGGCGTGGCCCACATCTCGACCGAGTCGCGCGAGACGTAGATAGGCAAGTCGCCGATGATAAGGATGTCGCGCTCGTTGGCATAGGTCTTGAGGCGGCTCCACTGACGATCGAAGAAGTACTGCGTCATCTGGTGATAGAGCATGCGCGCGGGATGGGCGGAGCAGACCTTGGCAGAAGCCTCACCGCGGGTACGGAGCTCTGCAGGCCACTCCCAAAATGCCTTGAGACCGCATTCCTCCTTGACGGTCATGAACTCGCAGTAAGGAATGAGCCAGTCTTCGTTTGCCTGGACATAGTCGTCAAAATCGGCCGGCTTGTCGGCGGCAAAGCGCTCGGCGGCGCGGTCGAGAATCTGACGACGGCCAACAAAGATGGCGCCATAGTCAACGTTGTTAGGGTCGGAGCCCAGGTCCACGCCGTCGATATCGCGCTGCTCCAGGTAACCTGCCTCGATAAGCTCGACAAGGTCGATGAAATTGGGGTTGCCCGCACGGGCCGAGAACGACTGATAGGGCGAGTCGCCATAGCTCGTCGTCGTAAGGGGCAGAATCTGCCAATAATGTTGTTTGCACGAGGCGAGAAAATCGACAAAGTCGAAGGCGTTCCAGCCAAAGCCGCCGATGCCGTACGGTCCGGGCAGGGACGAGATGGGCATGAGAACACCGCTTGCACGCTCCATGGATGCGCTCACCAACCTTCTTGCTGTGGGACCGGCCTGCAGATGGGTGAACAGTCCGCCCCCGGTGCTCTGATTCAATACGCCTATTGTAGAACATGTTGTTTAAACATGTATAGGTAAGATGGAAAAGTTGCTCGGATTTCGGTGAATGGTTACGCGCCATGAAAAAGCCCCGGTCTCACATCGTGAGATCGGGGCAAGAACAGCATGCAGGTTTTTGCTACTCGGCGTCGGCGAAGCCGTTGGGGTTGTGGCTCTGCCAATTCCAGCTGTCGCGGCACATATCCGCGATGTCGTACTGGGCCTTCCAACCCATCATACGTTCGGCCTTGGAGGCATCGCACCAGTTGGCGGCGATGTCGCCGGCACGGCGCTCGCGGATCACGTAGGGCAGCTCCTTGCCGCAGGCCTTGGAGAAGGCGGCGACGACCTCGAGTACCGAGGTGCCGGTGCCGGTGCCCAGGTTAAAGATCTCGACGCCGGTCTTGCCGTTCATCCAGTTGAGGGCGGCCACGTGACCAGATGCCAGGTCACACACGTGGATGTAGTCGCGAACACCGGTGCCGTCGGGGGTGGGGTAATCGTTGCCAAAGACCTGAACGGCCTCGAGCTTACCGACGGCGACCTGGGCGACGTAAGGCACCAGGTTGTTGGGGATACCCTTGGGATCCTCGCCGATCAGGCCCGACGGATGGGCGCCGATGGGATTGAAATAACGGAGCAGCACGACGTCCCACTCGGGGTCGGCGGTGTGGACGTCCATGAGGATCTGCTCAATCATCCACTTGGTCCAACCGTAGGGGTTGGTCGCGGGCTTCTTGGGGTCTTCCTCGGTGACGGGCGGATTGTCCGGATCGCCGTAGACGGTCGAGGAGCTCGAGAAGATGATGGACTTGCAGCCATGGTTGCGCATGACGTCAATGAGCACCAGGGTGTTCTCGATATTGTTGAGGTAGTACTCGACGGGCTTGCTCACCGACTCGCCAACGGCCTTAAAGCCGGCGAAGTGGATGACACGGTCGATCTGGTGGGCATCGAAGACCTTGTCCATCGCATCGCGGTCGAGCACGTTGGCCTCGTAGAAGGTGAGGTTCTTGGCGGCCTCGTCGCCCACGATGGTCTTGACGCGGTCGACGGCGACAGCGCTGGAGTTGGAGAGGTCGTCGACGATGACGACCTGGTAGCCACCCTCGAGCAGCTGAACAACAGTGTGCGAGCCGATAAAGCCGGCGCCGCCGGTAACGAGGACGCAGGTGTCTTTGGGGTCGAGTGCTTTGGACATGTAGTCTCCTATCGAATCAGGAACACTTCTTGAGGGGAGTATAGCGCAGCCGGGGGTCCCAAAACGTGCGGGGCAGGAAAACCAGAGGATTGATGTTAACGTACTCATAGAAATGCTCGCGTGGGCATAACCTCGACTTTGGCACTTGCATACGAGCCGCCGACCATACGGTTTGCTGCCGTTCGTGGAAATCGTTGGGATGCGCCGGATGTACGCTAATATGTATGAGTTGAGCGACATATAAATAAACATGTAACGGAGTAGATATGTCACCAAACAGCGATTCCATCCTTTCCCAGGAGCTCTCGCGTCGCACTGCCCTCAAGGCTCTGTTCGGCGCAGCTTCTGCAGCCGTTCTTTTTGGTCTGCCCGCTCGCGCCCATGCGGCTGAGGCCAGCCAAGAAACCACTGACAAACTGAATGCCGCCCAGGCCCAGCTCGACGAGGTCCAGGCGCAGCTCGACAGCATCGCAAATGAATATGCGGCGCTGGCCAACAA
>CALHUX010000058.1:0-80095 GCA_938039325.1 uncultured Collinsella sp.
CCGTTCGACTTGCATGTGTTAGGCGCGCCGCCAGCGTTCATCCTGAGCCAGGATCGAACTCTCCGTCCAAAATATTCTGGGCTTCGAGCCCGTCCGGTCCTCACAACTATCAGCTGATCGGTTCCGTTCGATTCATATGGTTCTGTATAGGAAAAGGAATTTCTCGGGGCCGCCTCTCGGCGGCCTTGCGAAAAACAAATCCAAGTTAGACCATTTCAAATGGTTCGATGTCTGCCCGGATGCGACACTGAATGTGTCCATCCTCGCAGTATCCGGTTCTCAAGGTGCACGCCTGGCGGCTGATCCGGTCCCACCGGGCCGCGCGGCAAGGAGATATATTGCCAGACCCGAGGGGTTCCGGGGGCGGGAATCTGGGCGTACACATTTCCTACATAATTTGGAATCCGACTAACGTTTGCCAGCCGTTAACTACCGCTCGCCGAGCATCTCTTTATATAAGGCAGTCTCATGGTTAAAGCGGATACGTTCCCCTAGCTAAAGCACAGCCAGCATCGAGCAACTCATCACGTTCTTCCACCGAGAACCCCTCGGCGTAGACGCGCACCACTGGTTCGGTCCCGCTAGGACGGACCAGCAGCCACGTGTCATCCTCGAATGCCAAACGCAAGCCATCCATATGACTAACGTTTTGCGGCACCTTGCCACAAATCGACTTGGGGTTTACGCCCGGCAGCAGCGTTCGTAACGTTTCGGCATCTTCGGCCTCAAGGCGCAAATCGCGTCGACCGTAACTCGTCTTACCAAAACTGTCCTCGAGTTGGTCGACCAGAACGCCCAAAGGCGCGTCCGTCTTTGCCATAAGCTCACACAGAATCAGACAGGCGAGGATTCCATCGCGCTCGGGCATATGCGCGGCGATGCCGATACCACCGGCTTCTTCGCCGCCCATGAGGACGCCGCCCTTCTTCATCTCCGCCGCTATATATTTGAAACCGACTGGTTTGACGGTCACGCGGCAGCCAAGCGCCTCGGCAATGCGACGCACGAGCGTCGAGCATGAAAGATTGACGACGACGCGCCCCTCCAAATTACGAAATTGAACCAAGTCGCCCAAAACGAGCGCCATGATCTGATGCGGATGTATATATCTGCCGCGCTCGTCAACCGCGCCGATACGGTCGGCGTCGCCGTCGGTCACCAGGCCAGCGCAAGCTCCGTCCTCGATAACCGTATGCTCGCAAGCGTCCACCCACGGCTCAACGGGGTCGGGGCAGATATCTTCTTGGTCAGGCGCCTGCCCGGCGTGAATCTCGTGCACCTCAACGCCAAGCTCGCGCAGCAAGTCGGCTAGATAGCCCTGGGCTGCGCCGCCCATGGGGTCAACAACCACGCGCAGGTGCGCGGCGCGGATGGCTTCGGCATCGACAAACGATGCCACCGCTTGCATATAGTCAGGAATGATATCCGCGGTGCGATATTGTCCCTCGATCCCCATTGGCTCGGGAGCCATGGTCTCTTCGAGCTCTTCGATGACATCCTGGTTGGCGGTCGAGCCGTCACCCATGCGAATCTTGAGACACAGATAACCCTGCGGATGATGGGACCCCGTCACCATGAGCGCGCCGCACGCCTCACCGTCATAAGCCGCCGCCCACGTAAGAGCAGGGGTCGGAACAGGTCGCGAAGCGAGCACGGCGTCTAGCCCGTGCGCTGCTAGCACACCCGCCGCAAGCTCAGCGAACTCGCGCGCCAGGGGCCGAGTGTCGAACCCTATATATACCGTTTTGCCCGGATTGGTCTTTTGCCACAACTCGCCGACGGCATCGGCGATACGGGCAACGTTATCGGCAGTGAAGTCCTCATCGACGCGAGCGCGCCAACCGTCAGTTCCAAAATGAATTATCGCGCACACGCGCAGACACCTCACAGTGTTTGGATCATGGTACGCATGAGGTATACCCGCGATACACACTCGGCAACCTGCCGGCACCAGCATTCACCATTTGGGCAAATGCTGCCGAGGACATGCAGGCAATAAAAAAACCGCCCCGTATGGAGCGGTTTTGCCCTTTATATATCGAGCGCCTCGGCCATCGCTGCCGTAGTGATTGCCGTGGTTCCACAGCAACTGCCCACCATTGCGGCACCGGCATGTCTCCATTCGATGCATGCGCGCGCGAAAGCTTCGGGGTTCTCGTGCCATACGGGGCCATCCTGAGTCTGGACCGGATCGCCCACGTTGGGACGCACCGTGACGGGAGTAGTCGCCGATGCAACCATCCTAGGCACCGCCGCGTTCGCGGCCGCAAGCGAACAGCAATTAACACCAACCGAGTTTGCGCCGTGTTTTTCGGCGTACAAAACGGCTGCCTCGATGTTGAGGCCATCGCCCAACAGGTCGCCTTTGTCATCAACGACAAAACTCACCAGGACAGGCATGCCGTCAGCGGCATCTCGAGCGCCGGCAAGCATGGGCTGCAAATTACGGATAGACGTCACCGTCTCGATCAGCAGACCATCAACACCAGCATTGAGCAAGGCGTGCGCCTGTTCGCGCGCAATGCCTCGGATCTCACGAAACTCGGCAGAGTCCTCGGCAAACCACTCAATACCGATCGGACCCATCGAGCCCAGCAGCAGCTGAGGGTGCGCCTGGCGGGCATCGTCGACGGCCCCGCGATTGACCTCCGCCACGGACGGCGCAATCTGGTCGTGCTTGAGGGCATAGCTTGATGCCTGAAAGGTATTGGTAATGAGCACCTGCGCACCGGCGGCGACATACAAGCGATGGATACGAGAAACGGTCTGCGGCTCCGCCAGATTCCAAAACGCCGGTGGAATATCGGCGGCGTCGTACTCACTCAACAGAACACTGCCCATGGGGCCCTGCGCCAACAAGGTCTCGCTCGACAAGCGGCGCGTAAGTTCCTCGGCACCAAAGCGGTTGTAATAACTCGTATCCATATATATCCCGCTATTCCTCGACGCTGATTCCCTGCTTTTCGAGATAGGCGAGCCAGCGGCTCATCGTGTCCTCGGATAGCGCATGCTCCATCATGCAGGCCTCGGAATCGGCTCGCTCAAATTCGACACCGAGCTCCTGAACCAAAAACGTGCGGACGAGGCGATGACGGTACCAGATAGCCGTGCCAACCTCGCGGCCGCGATCGGTCAGGACTACCTTGCCGTAGTGCGATTGCTCGACAAGCTCGGATGCCTTGAGCGCCGAAACCGCTTTATTGACCGATGCCTTGGAGACGCCAAGGCGCTGCGCGATGTCGACCGATCGCACGCCGTTGGTTTCCCCCTCTTCGCTTTCAATGCGAACCATGCACTCCAAGTAGTCTTCGTTCGCCACCGTCAGATGTAGTTCGCGCGAGCTATTTGTCGTATCCATGATCTTCCGTCCCTTCTGCATTCAATGGCTGATTCTACCCCATCCAAGCGTCGCGGTATGCCGTGGCATACCGTGCTAGAGTTCTTGTTGCACACGACGACCAAGATTGGAGCGGTCTTTATGGAAAACACCACCACGAACCCCGATGTCCTCGAACGCTTTTTGCGCTACGTCCAGATCAACACGCAGTCCGAGGATGCAAACTGCGACCAGGTACCTTCGAGCACCGTTCAGTTTGACCTTGCCAACGTGCTGGCTGAAGAGCTGCGCGAGCTTGGTGCGGAAGATGCCCACGTGACCGAGCACGCCTATGTCTGCGCGCATATCCCCGCAAGTGCGGGCGCTGAGGACAAGCCCGCCCTGGGCCTGATCGCCCATCTCGACACCACCGAAGTTGCACCGGGCGCCGGCGTGAAGCCGCACATCGTACACTACGAAGGCGGCGACCTGGTCTGCGGCACGGTTGACGGTAAGCCCGTTGCCATGAGTACCGCCAAGCTTCCCGCCCTGAATGACCTCGCGGGTGAGGACCTGGTCTGCAGCGATGGCACCACGCTGCTGGGCGCGGACGACAAGGCAGGCGTCGCCGAGATCATGTCGCTTGTCGCGCGTATCGCTCAGGACCCTTCTCTGCCCCATCCCGCACTCGGCATTTGCTTCTGCCCTGACGAGGAGATCGGCCACGGAGCCGAGCTGCTGGATATCGATACCTTTGGCTGCAATTACGCCTACACGGTCGACGGCGGCCCCATCGGCGAGCTGGAGTGGGAGTGCTTTAACGCCGCCGAGGCGACCGTCTGCTTTGAGGGCCAGTCCATCCACCCGGGCGACGCTAAGGGCCGTATGGTCAACGCAGGCAATCTGTTCTGCGACTTCAACGCTTTGCTCCCCTACGTGCAGCGTCCGGAGTATACGGAAGGCTACGAGGGCTTTTATCACCTTGAGGGTGTATCTGCGACCGTCGATCACGCCACAGCGCGCTATATCGTCCGCGACCATGACGCCGCCAAGTTCCAGCAGAAACTCGACCTTATTGATGCCGCCGCCTCGATGCTCAACCAGCGTCTGGGTGAGGAGCGCGTGACAGTCGAGATTAAGCAGCAGTATCGAAATATGGCCGAGATCGTTTGTGACTTTCCCGAGCTTATTGATGTTGCCAAGGAAGCCTACCTTGCCTGCGGCGTTGAGCCCCAAGTGCTGCCGATTCGTGGCGGCACCGACGGCGCTCAGCTGTCGTTCCGCGGTCTGCCCTGCCCCAACCTTTCCACCGGCGGCTATTGCTACCACGGCGTCAACGAGTTCGTCCCGGTCAGTTCGCTCGTCAAGATGACCGACGTGCTCCAGGAGCTCGTCGCCCGCTTTGCATAAGCCTGGCTGCACAAGTCCAAAAGACGAATCGCCCCGTCCTCAACCGAGAACGGGGCGATTTTTTGCTGCAATGAGAACAGGTTGACGCACGCCAGCCTCTTAACGCAAGGAGTGTCCCAAACTGCCGGCACAAAAGGAACGTCCCCAAGTGCCAAGTGCATCAAGAGTGTCCCCTTTGACCAGTCGTTTAAGAACGTCCCCAATGACTAACGTCGCAGGTTGAGGACGGGCAGCGAGCGGGTCGCATTTGAGACAAGGTGACGTGAAACGAAAGGGCGCTGACCTTCTGGTCGCGCCCTTGAAGTTGAACGTCAGATTGTCCAAATGCGGCCCGCGCAGCGTCGAGCCGTTACGGCGTTTGGTAAAACGCCGTAACTTAGTAGTTGGCTTCGTAGCCGTTACCGTCGCCCGTGGGCTCTTCATAGTAATCGGAACTGTCGCTCGAATCATCGGAATCGTCAGAGCTGACCGATGAGGTTGCGGTACCGTTTGCGTAGTCGTCAGACGTGTTGTTGCTGAGGTCGCCGATCGTAGAGCTGGAACCGTCGGAAAGACCCATGGTGTTGGGACCCTTGGGATCCTTGCCGGCATCGACGCGCTCCATCATTTCCTTGAGTTCGTCCTCGTAGACAAAGACGTAGCTCACACCGTCGATCATGGTGCTGTCGTCGGCGTACGAGGGCAGGTTGGCCGAGTAGATACCGTCGACATCCATACCGCGCATGGCATTGACCGTAGCCACGATATCCTGAACGCTCATATCGGTTACGAGCATATCGGACAGCGAATTAACCAGGCCAAAGATCTTCGTGGCATCGAAGTTATTGAGAATCTGGTTGGCAAGGGCGCCAAGCACCTGACGCTGGTGGCGCATGCGCGTGTAATCGCCGTCGGCATAGGTGTAGCGGCAGCGGGCATAGGTAAGGGCGGTGGCACCGTCCATATGCTGCTGGCCAGCGGTAATCTTAATATCCAGGTGCTCGGGGTCGTCAACATCATCGGTTGCGTTAATGTCGATACCGCCAACCGAATCAATCAGCGCCTGCATACCGTCGAAGCTGACCTCGGCATAGTGGGAAATCTGAACACCGCACAGCTCGTTGACCGCCTCGACCATGGCCTCGGCGCCGCCAACGGTATGGCAGGCGTTGATCTTCATGATCTCGCCCTTGTACTCGACCTTGGTGTCGCGCGGAACGGAAATGAGCGTCGCCTGCTTTTGCGTGGGGTCGATGCGTGCCAGGATAATCGAGTCGGCACGATACGTATCCTCGCCCGGACGGCCGTCGGTGCCAAGAAGCAGCACGTAGAACGGATCCTTTGCCTCATCGGTGTCAACCAGAACCCGACGCAGATTGTCGGTAATGACATTAGAATCGCCGAGCTTGCCCATAATGGTGGCAAACCACAGGCCGGCAGCGGTAGTGGCACTCAGCAGCACGCCAAGCACGACAATGAGCGCGACGTGACGAATCGTGTGGCTACGACGACGTTGACGAGCGCGCTCGGAATAGCGAGCCACGTTATCGCGACTGTAGATCTTGGCCTGCGCACCAGTTGAGGGTCTTCGGGTGGTGGTATCCGCGAGGGGCTTTTTATTAAACATAGGCAACCTGTATTAGTAGATGACGGGATCGGGGACGGTAGCATGCTCGACATGCGCGCCAAGCGCCTGCAGCTTTTCGACAAACTGCTCGTAGCCGCGCTTGATGTGATGGATAGCCGAAACCTCGGTCGTCCCGTCGGCGATCAAGCCCGCTACGACGAGGGCCGCTCCGCCGCGCAGATCGGGCGAGGTAACCTGTGCACCCGAGAAGCCCTTGACGCCATGAATCATGGCATGATGGCTCTCGATACGAATATCGGCACCCATGCGCACCAGCTCAGAGGCAAACATAAAGCGATTCTCGAAGATGTTTTCGGTAATAACGGAACTGCCGTCGGCAAGGGCGGAGAGCACCATAATCTGCGCCTGCATGTCGGTCGGGAAACCGGGGAACGGAAGCGTCTGAATGTCGACCGGCTTGATACGCTCGGCACGGTTCACATGGACGCCATCCTCGACGCGCTCGCAGTCGATACCCATGAGCTCCATCTTCTTGAGCACCATGCCCAAGTGAATGGGGCAAAAGCCCGTGACATCGACACCGCGATCGTCGGCCATCAACGCACCGGCAACGATAAAGGTACCGGCCTCGATGCGGTCGCCCACCACGCGATGGATAACGGGATGGAGCTCTTCCACGCCTTCGATAGTCACTACGGGCGTACCGGCGCCAACAATCTTGGCGCCCATCTCGTTGAGCATGTTAGCGAGATCGACGATCTCGGGCTCGCGGGCGGCATTGTCGATAACCGTGGTGCCCTGTGCGCGCACAGAGGCCATGATGAGATTCTCGGTCGCACCGACGCTGGCGAACTCGAGCGTGACGGTGGTACCGCGCAGACCTTGGGGCGCATTAGCGTTGATGTAACCGTGGGCGGTATCGAACTCAACGCCCAGGGCCTCAAGACCAAGAATGTGCATATCGATCTTACGAGCACCCAGGTTGCAGCCGCCCGGCATGGCAATTTTGGCGCGATGGAAGCGGCCCAGCAGGGGCCCCATGACGGCGGTGGAAGCGCGCATCTTGGCAACGAGCTCGTAGGGGGCCTCCCATGAATCGACCTGAGAGGTATCAATCTCGAGCGTGTGCTCGTCGAGAACATCGATCGTAGCGCCCATGCCCTTGAGCACCTTGCCCATCACGTGGACATCGGAAATATCGGGCACGTTCTGCAGCGTCGTCTTGCCCGGCGCCAGAAGCGTTGCCGCCATGAGTTTGAGCGCGGAGTTCTTGGCGCCCGAGACGGGCACGGAGCCTCCGATGGCGTGGCCACCCTCAACGCGGATAATATCCAAGGTCTACCCTTTCAAAAAGCATGCCCGGGGTGGCTGGGCCATCCCGGGCATGATGTGTTCGCAAATGGTCGAACGCTAAATCGTTTGACTATTGGGCAAGCTTGAGCTTACACCATGCGATTTCATTATAGAGGTAGGCGCGGCGTGCATCATCCTCCGACAAATTACCCAGCTTCTCTTCAAAACCTTGAATATCAGCTTTAAGCTTGTCGGCATCGACGGTCGCCAAATCGCAAGCGCGCTCGGCGAGAACGGTCACGACATCGTCCGCAACCTGGGCATAGCCGCCGGCCACGGCAAACGTGTGGTCGACAGTGCCCATGGCCTTATCGGAAACGCGAACGTAACCGCGGTCGATCGTGCAGATCTCGCTGGAGTGAGCAGGCAGGACGCCAAACTCGCCATCCGTGGACGGAATCGACACAAACGCAGCGTCGCCCTCATAGGCGCAGCTCACGGGGCACACGATGCGGATACGCATAACCTACTTCTCCCCCATCTTGCGGGCGCGCTCGCGCACGTCCTCAATCGTGGAAGCATAGCGGAAAGCCTGCTCGGGCAGGTCATCGGCCTTGCCGTCGACAATCTCGGCGAAAGAGCGGACGGTATCCTCGACGCGGACGTAGACACCGGGGTTGCCGGTGAACTTCTCGGCGACGTGGAAGGACTGCGAGAGGAACTGCTGAATCTTACGGGCACGGTTGACCGTAAGGCGCTGCTCCTCGGACAGCTCGTCCATACCCAGAATGGCGATGATGTCCTGAAGGTCGGAGTACTCCTGCAGGAGCTCCTGGACCTTGACGGCGACACGGTAGTGCTCCTCGCCGACGATCGAGGGATCGAGAGCGTCGGAGGAAGATGCGAGCGGGTCGATAGCCGGGAACAGGCCAAGCGACGAAATGCTACGCGAAAGAACCGTGGTGGCGTCGAGGTGCGTAAACGTCGTGGCAGGCGCCGGGTCGGTCAGGTCGTCTGCGGGGACGTAGACAGCCTGGACGGAGGTAATGGAGCCCGTCTTGGTCGAGGTAATGCGCTCCTGGAGGTCGCCCATCTCGGTTGCCAGCGTGGGCTGGTAACCAACGGCGGACGGCATACGGCCCAGCAGTGCGGAAACCTCGGAACCTGCCTGGGAGAAGCGGAAGATGTTGTCGATGAACAGCAGAACGTCCTGGCCGCGATCGCGGAAGTACTCAGCGGTGGTAAGGCCGGCCAGACCGATGCGCAGACGCGCTCCGGGCGGCTCGTTCATCTGACCATAGACCAAGCAGGTCTTGTCGATAACGCCAGACTCGCTCATCTCGAGGAACAGGTCGGTGCCCTCGCGGGTACGCTCGCCGACGCCGGTGAACACCGAGGTGCCGCCGTGCTCCTGGGCGAGGTTGTTGATGAGCTCCTGAATCAGAACGGTCTTGCCGACGCCGGCGCCGCCGAACAGGCCCGTCTTGCCGCCACGGATGTAGGGCTCGAGCAGGTCGACGGCCTTGATGCCGGTCTCGAAGATCTCGGTCTTGGTGGTGAGCTCGTCGAAACGGGGCGCTGCATGGTGGATGGGGTAGAACTCCTCCACCTCGGGCATGGGCTTGCCGTCGACAGGCTTGCCCATGACGTTCCAAATGCGGCCGAGCGTCTTGGGGCCAACGGGCATCTTCATGGGCTCACCGGTATCGGTGGCGATGAGGCCGCGCTGCAGGCCGTCGGTCGAGGACATGGCGACCGTGCGGACGACGCCGCCCGGAAGCTGGCTCTCGACCTCGAGGATCGTGCTCAGATGACCGATCGGGGTCTCGGCCTCGACCGTGAGCGCGTTGTAGATCGGGGGCACCGCACCGTCAAACTTGACGTCGACGACAGGGCCGATGATTCGCACGATGCGACCATCACCGGCAGTCGTCTTCTTGGTGGCTTCCTCGACCGCAAGCTTTACGGTGTTATTAGCCATTACTGTTCCTCCAATGCTGAGGCTCCGCCGACGATCTCGTTAATCTCGGTCGTGATCGAAGCCTGGCGCACGCGACTATACGTGCGGGTAAGGGTCGAGATGATCGCGGTGGCGTTTTCCGTCGCGGAGTGCATGGCCTTGCGGCGTGCACCCTGCTCGGCAGCCGCCGAATCGATCAGGGCCTGGTAGATGACCGTCAGGATATAAGACGGCACAAGCTTGCCGAGAACATGCTCGGGAGAGGGCACGAACTCGAACGTGGACGAGATGCGCTTAGGGGCGTCGGTCTCGTTCTTACGCGGACCGTGGGCCATAGCGATCATCTCGGGGTCGAGCGGCAACAGATGCTCGACGCGAAGCTCCTGATCCACGCGGTTCTTGGCGTGGTGGTAGACAAGCTCGACACGGTCAAGCTCACCGGCACGATACGCATCGCAGATATGAGAGGAGATCATGCGGGCCTGATTGAAATCGGGCTCAGAGGAGTTGCCCTCAAAGTGCATGACAACGTTTGCGCGGTCACGGAAATACGTGGCCGGCTTACGCCCGCACGCGATGATCTCGCACTCGATGCCGTCGTTCGCCCAAGAAGCGGCGAGCTTTTCGGCCGTGCGCTCCACCGTCGTATTGAAACCGCCGGCAAGGCCGCGGTCCGAGGCAATAACGACAATCAGGCCATGCTTGACGCTCTCATGCTTCTGCAGCATGGGATCGGTGCCCGAACAGGAGGCGTCGCCGGCGACCGTCAACATGACGTCGGTCAGCGCCTCCTTATAGGGCTCGGCCTGCTTGGAGCGATCGAGGGCACGACGGATCTTGGCCGTAGAGACCATCTCCATCGTGCGCGTGATCTGCTTGGTCGTGGTAACCGAGGAGATTCGCTTCTTAATGTCGCGAAGGTTGGCCATGGGGCTTAGTTCTCCTCTGATCCAGAAACATCCGAATGGTGCTTGGCCATGAACTGCTGCTTGAAGTCGCCGATGACGCGCAAGAGCTCAGCCTTGGTGTCATCATCGATCTTCTTGGCGCGAACCTTGTCGAGCAGCGAGCCAAAGCCATTGTCCATGTACTCGATGAGCTCGGCACGGAAAGGCAGCACGTCGACGATCTCCAGGTCATCCAGGAAGCCCTCGTTGCCAGCGAACAGCGTAACGATCTGCTCGCCAACCTCAAACGGCTTGTAACGCGGCTGCTTAAGGAGCTCAGTCATGCGAGCGCCGTGGGTAAGCTGCTTTTGCGTGGCCTCGTCGAGGTCAGAGCCGAACTGCGTGAAGCCGGCGAGCTCCTGGTACGAAGCAAGGTCCAGACGGAGGTTGCCGGCGACCTGCTTCATGGCCTTGGTCTGTGCGTCGCCACCGACGCGGGACACGGAAATGCCCACGTCGACTGCCGGGCGCTGGCCCTGGAAGAAGAGCTCGGACTGCAGGTAGATCTGACCATCGGTAATGGAAATGACGTTGGTCGGAATGTAGGCCGAGACGTCGCCGTCCTGGGTCTCGATGATCGGAAGAGCCGTCATGGAGCCATAACCGTTCTTCTTGGACATCTTGACTGCACGCTCGAGCAGACGAGAGTGCAGGTAGAAGATGTCGCCAGGATAGGCCTCGCGTCCGGGCGGACGATGCAGCGTCAGCGACATCTGACGGTAAGCCACAGCCTGCTTGGACAGGTCGTCGTAGATGACGAGCACGTGGCCACCGGGGTTGGTCTCGCTGGCGGGCTTGCCGTCCTCACCGTTGTACATGAAGAACTCGCCGATAGCGGCACCGGCCATAGGCGCGATGTACTGCATAGGGGCGGAATCGGCAGCGGTGGCCGAAACGATGATGGTGTAGTCGAGCGCACCGTGCTGGGCGAGGGTCTCGCGGATGTTGGCAACCGTGGAGGCCTTCTGGCCGATGGCGACATAGATGCAGACCATGCCCTTGCCGCGCTGGTTGAGGATAGCGTCGATGGCGATGGCGGTCTTACCGGTCTTACGGTCGCCGATGATGAGCTCACGCTGACCGCGGCCAATAGGCACCATGGAGTCGATAGCGAGCAGACCGGTCTGAACCGGCTCACACACCGGGGTACGGTCGATGACGCCGGGGGCCTTGAACTCGATGGGGCGACGGTGCGTGGCGACGATGTCGCCCAGGCCGTCGATGGGCTGGCCGAGCGGATTGACGACGCGGCCGAGCATGGCGCGGCTCACGGGGATATCCATAATGCGACCAGTGGTGCGGCACTCGTCGCCTTCCTTGATGGAGTCGACGGCACCAAACAGAACGGCGCCGACCTCGTCACGGTCAAGGTTCTGGGCAAGGCCGAAGACGGTCTCACCGGTATCGGAGCTCTTGAACTCCAGAAGCTCGCCTGCCATGGCGCTCTTAAGGCCGGAGACGCGCGCGATGCCGTCGCCTACCTCGTCGACCGTTGAAACCTCATGCGTATCGACCGTCGCGGAGAGGCTCGTGAGCTGCTCCTGCAGTTTCTTGGCGATATCCTGGGCATTGAGGGTTTCGGACATTAGGCTTCACCTCCGTACGAATTAGCAGAGTTTGCGAGGGTCTCCTGCGCGACGCGCAGCTGCGTCTTGACGGAAATGTCACGACGCTCACCGCGGGCCTCGAGCACCAGGCCGCCCACGATAGACGGGTCGACCTGCTCGATAAGGAATACCTTGCGGCCGAAGTCCTGCTCGCATTTCTTAGTGATGGTTTGACGCAGCTCGTCGTCGAGCGGAATCGCCGTGGTGACGGTCACGCCCACTACATCCTCGTCTTCCTCGGCAACATACTTAAAGGCAGCTGCCACCTTGGGAAGAAGGTCGAGCTGGTCGCGCTTGGACATGGTGTCGAGCACGGCGATGATCTCGGGGCTGGCAGAAGCCAGGCGCTCGATCATCTCGAGGTCCTCGAACACATGGTTCTCGGCCTTAGCGGCTTCCAGAAGGGAGCGCGCGTAGGTCTCGAGCACCTTGTCCTGATAGCGGCTAGTCGGCATTCAGGCTACCTGCTTCCTGGATGTAGCGCTCGATGAGCTTCTTCTGCTCGGCCTCGTCCTCGAGTGCCTCGCCCACGATCTTGGTGGCGACGGCAACGGACAGGTCGGCGATGGAGCTCGCGGCACCGGCGTAGATGGACTTGCGCTCGTCCTCGACGGTCGTATGGGCCTTGGCGATGATCTCCTCGGCCTCCTTGTGAGCAGCCTCGATGATACGGGCGCGCTCGGACTCGGCGTCCTTACGGGCCTCGAGAACGATGTCGGCAGCCTGACGACGGGCGTCGGTGACGATCGAGTCGGACTCAGCGCGCTTGGCGATAGCCTCCTGCTTGGTCTTCTCGGCCTCGTCGAGGCTCTCCTCGATCTTCTTGCCGCGCTCCTCCATGGTTTTCATGATGCCCGGCAGGGCGACCTTGGCCAGCACGATCCAGATAATCAGGAAGGCGATAAGCGCCGGGATGAACTCCGCCATCTTAGGGATGAGGATGTCCGCACCGGCAGCGCCGTCCTCAGCGAACGCGGAAACCGGCATGAGCAGCGCGGCCGCGGACGCGGAGAGTGCGATCGCGCTCTTCTGGGATGAAAGATTCATACTTGACGCTCCGTGCTATTTAACGATCAGCGCGACAACGAAGCCGATCAGAGCCAGAGCCTCGCCGAAGGCGGAGCCCATGATGAAGACGGTGAACACGCGGCCCTGGACCTCAGGCTGACGGGCCATAGCACCCGTAGCACCCAGAGCAGACAGGCCGATAGCAAGACCAGCGCCGATAACACCGAGACCGTAACCGATAACTCCCACGATTCCTCCTTTGTCGTGCGTGTCTTATTTCACGCAGGATAACCTTTTTATAACTGCCGGGCTCCATGGGTACGGGCACCGGCGGTTTAACGAATTACCTTACCTTTAAGGCGCGAACGGAAGACTACTCCTCCTCTGCGACCTCCTCTGCCTCGGAGACATACACGGCGGTAAGGACCGTGAAGACGTAAGCCTGGATGGCGCCGACCACAAGCTCGATCGCATAGATCAGGATGAGGATGGCAAGCCAGGCAAGCGAAGGCAGGGCGCCGACGGCGTGGGCCGCGGAAACCTGCTGAAGCAGCGGCTGCATGAACATGCTCGCCATGATGGCGAACGAGCCCATGACCACGTGTCCTGCGAACATGTTGCAGAACAGACGGACGGCGAGCGTGATGAGGCGCAGGAAGGTCGAGAAAAGCTCGACGACCCACACGAGCACGTTCATCGGGAAGCTCACGCCCTGCGGGGCGAGGCTCTTGATGTAGCCGATCACGCCGTGAGCCTTGCATCCGTAGTAGATGAAGTACACGAAGGCGAAGATGGCGAGTGCGGCGGTGGAGCCGATTGCGCCGGTGCCGGGCTTCATTCCCGGGATCAGGCCGATCATGTTATTGATCAGGATGAACAGGAAAAGCGAGCACAGGAACGGGAAGTGCTTCTTCCAGTTCTCACCCACGACACCCTTGCCGATATCGTTCTCGACGTACTCGATGATGTACTCGAAACCGTTGACGAAGAAGCCCTTGGGAACCAGGGTCTGCTTCTTCTTGAACACGGCCAGGACGATCAGGAGCACGATCGTGGAGACGATCAGCCAAAACGAGTACTGCGTGATGCCGCAGCTCAGATCGCCCACGACAGGGGTGGAGCTGAACTCGCTGACCAGATGATTAATCTCATCAGGCAGCTTTTCAAAAATTTCCACGACTTACCTTTCGACCTCATGAGGATCTCGCAGCGCCTTGACGACACGAACCGTGCAGGCAGCCATAAAGGCCACGAAGCCGATCGCCTCGCCCAGGAGGAACATGCGAAATGCCTCTCCGAACAACACAAACACAACCAAGGTAAAGACGAGCAGGGCGATTGCCGAGACCGCCAGACTCACCATACCCTTGAGCATGTCCGCATTCTGTTTATCGTCAAGAACCGGCTTGAGCGTAAAGACAAAGGGAAGGAAGGCAATTGCGCCCGCGATGGCGCCTGCAACGATAGCGAGCAGATCGGCTATCTGAAACACTGGCGTCCTCACTTTCCTTTTTAACGCTTCACAGAACAGTTCCCGCCAAACATTGGTGACTATTGTACGAGCCAATCGCTAAAGTACAATCGAAAAAGCATCGGTTAATACGCACCTGTTCGTTTTCTTAAGACCTTCTTTATGCCGCAGGTACGGTAATACGTTTTTCTCGAACCCTGCAGGGCAAAACGTCCGTTAACAGGAGTGCGCGCGGTCGCCTTTTGTTCGTCCGCGCGCACCGTTTCTTCGTATTTGCAGCCGCGGCCGTTTAGCCCAGCGACTAGAGCGTGCCGTAGATGCGGTCGCCGGCGTCGCCGAGGCCGGGAACGATGTAGGCAGCCTCGTTGAGATGGTCGTCGATGGCGCAGGTATAGATATGTACATCGGGATCCTTCTCGGTCAGCGACTTGAGGCCCTCGGGGGCCGCGACGATGCACAGCATGCGGATGTCCTTGACACCGCGCCCGCGCAGGTAGCTGATGGCCATCTCGGCCGAACCGCCCGTGGCGAGCATGGGGTCGACGACCAGGCAGATGCGCTGGTCGATATCCTTGGGCATCTTGCAGTAATACTCGTGCGGCTCGTGGGTGACCTCGTCGCGCTCCATGCCGATGTGGCCCACGCGAGCGGAGGGCACCAGGTCGAGGATGCCGTCGACCATGCCAAGGCCCGCACGCAGGATGGGCACGATGGCGAGTTTCTTGCCGGCAAGCTGTTTGAACGTGGCGGTAGTGATGGGGGTCTCGACCTCGACGTCTTCCATAGGCAGGTCGCGCATGGCCTCGTAGCCGTCAAAAAGCGCGAGTTCGCGCACGAGCTGACGGAACTGGTTGGTGCCGGTGTTTTTGTCGCGCAGGATCGACAGCTTGTGCTGGACGAGCGGGTGATCGACAAGCGTCACACGGGACGCATCGTAGGTGACGGTCATGGGTTGATTGCCCCTTTCGTTGCGGCCGCAAAACGGCCTTGCTGACAAGGCGCGCAGCAATGTTGCCGCCGCACGCCATGCATTAGTTTAGCGGTTTGTTGTATCGAGCAGCCCATCGCAGCCCTACTGTGAGGTGCTGAGCGAGCGCCTGACTGCATCACGCCAGCCCGCAAGGTTTTGCTCGCGGCGCTCGGCGGACATGTGGGGAAGGAAGGTCCTAACGATCTGGGCATTTTGCTCCAGCTCTTCCAGGTCTTCCCAATAGCCGACGGCAAGACCCGCCAAGTACGCGGCACCGATTGCCGTGGTCTCCACCGTCTCGCATTGCAGCACGGGGATATCCAGCAGGTCGGCCTGGAATTGCATGATGAACTCGTTGCGCGAGGCACCGCCATCGACAGACAGGCGCTCAATCGAAAGCCCCACGTCCTGCTCCATGGCGCGCAGCACGTCGTAGCTCTGATATGCCATGGATTCGCAGGCGGCACGTACGATGGTCGCACGGCTCGAGGCGCCGGTCAGACCGCACACGATACCGCGAGCATGCGGGTCCCACCAGGGAGCACCCAAACCCGCAAAGGCCGGAACGAAGTAGCAGCCCTCGTTGTCGCTAATCGAAGCGGCGAGTTGTGCCGACTCGCTCACGCTCGAGATGATGCCCATGTTGTTGCGAAGCCAGTTCATCGTTGAGCCGGCGGCAAAAATAGAGCCCTCGAGCGCATAGCTGACTTTGCCGTCCGCAGCGATACCGATGGTGGAGACCAGGCCATTCTTGGATTCGACGATCTCGTCGCCGGTGTTCATGAGCATAAAGCAACCCGTGCCATAGGTGTTTTTGGTCTGGCCGGGACGGAAACAGCAGTGGCCGAACAGCGACGCCTGTTGGTCACCCGCCACGCCCATGATGGGCGGCATGTTGGTCATGATGTCGCTCGCGACGCGGCCGTAGTCGCCCGAGCTCCAGCGAACCTCGGGCATCATGGAACGTGGAACGTCAAAGAGTGCCAGCAGGTCGTCGTCCCAATCGAGCGTATGGATATTAAAGAGTGCCGTGCGGCTGGCATTGGTGTAGTCGGTGGCAAAGACCTGGCCGCCGGTGAGGTTGTAGATGAGCCAGGTGTCGATGGTGCCAAACATGAGGTCGCCCGCCGCCGCGCTTTCGCGTGCGCCGTCGACGTTGTCGAGAATCCACTGCACCTTGGAGGCCGAGAAATACGGGTCGAGCGTGAGTCCCGTGCGGGAGCGCACCAGCCCTTCTGCGCCCTGCTCGACAAGCTCGTCGATCAGAGGTGCGGTACGGCGGCACTGCCATACGATAGCGTTATAGATCGGCTGACCGCTCACGCGATCCCAGACCACCGTGGTCTCGCGCTGGTTGGAGATGCCGATGGCGGCAATGCGGTCGGAGTGGATACCGCTCTTAAACTGGACTTCCATCATGACGGCGATCTGGCTAGCAAGGACCGCCATGGGGTCTTGCTCTACCCAACCGGGACGCGGGAAGCTGGTTTTGACGCTGCGACGTGCCTGCGCGACGATGCAGCCGTACTCGTCGACGATGGTCGCAAGTACCGAGGTGGTGCCGCAGTCGAGCGCCATGATGTAGGAACCGCCAAAGTCAAACGAGGCATCTTCCATGCCCAGGCTGCCCAGATTCAACGACATCGCTTAAACCTTTCTATTGCATCGGGTCTGACAGGACCCGTTCGATCTCTGATGCGGGAAGTGCGCCTTGGCGCAAGATCTGGAGCTCGCCGTGCTGAAACGACACGATGGTCGAGGCGTCGCGACACGGGGTCTCACCGGCGTCGACGGCAACATCGACCCCCTCCAGGATGCGACCCTCCACCGTGATAAAACTTGCCGGCGCGGGCGCACCATGCGTGTTGGCGCTGGTGCAGGCAAGGGGACTGCCGCAGGCGCGAATGAGCGCCTGCACCACGGGCGAGGCCGAAGCGCGAAGTGCCACCGTGTCGTCGGCAGCGCGCATAAAGGTCGGCACGCAGGGGGCTGCCTTGACCACGATAGTCAGGGCTCCCGGCCAGCATCGTCGCGCGAGTATGCGGGCATCTTCCGGGATATCCACGCCATAGCGGTCGAGTGCTTCGACGCCATCGACCAGCCAAGCGACGGTTTGCGTGAGTTCACGTTGCTTGAGAGTGAAGATACGGCGATAGCCGGTGCCGAGCGCAGGAACTGCGGCGCCATTGACGGCAGCCTGCGGATCGCGCGGCCACGATGGGAATTCGCTTGTATCTTGGGGCACGGCGTCCGAGAAGGCGTTGACTGCCACGGCGACACCGTAGACGGTCTCGGTCGGGATCAAAGCCAGGCCGCCGCGGCCGAGCACCTCGGCCGTGCGCTCGACGGCAAGCCGATGCGGCTCGCGCGTTCCCTCGTATACCCGATAGACCGTCTGCATGTGTATGCCAGCCCCTTACGCTCTGGTGCAAGTTTGTTTACTGTGGGGCATTCTCGCACGAAACGTTCAACCTATTTGCCCAGAGCGCATGTTGGTTTGGTGAGCGGCTCTAGTAGTCGGTGAAAGTGAGGGGGTTATTGGACTGCGACGAACTTCTTTGGCCTGCCGGCGTGGCGTTCTTGGGCGGCATAGCGCTCGATGCTGTCTATCGTTATCATCCGACGGCCGTCGACGAGTTCAACATCGAGCTTTCCGGCTTTGACCAGCGCGGTAATCCGCGGAGCGGAGACTTTGAGGTCCAGCGCTGCGTCTTTAAATGTTCGGCACGCCGCTTCCCGAGCGTCCTCGTGGTCGATTTCGACTGAAAGGGCCACGACCTCGGCCGAGCGTTCGTACCCCGCCGGAGTCAAACCGTTGTTGAGGTCGTCGGCCAAAAACGCCATCAGTGCCTCGGTGGCATGGGCAATCGCGTCTTCGCGCGTATCGCCATCGGCAAAGGCGCCGGGAATCTGCGGGAAGCTGGCGCAGTAACCGTCGTCTTCTTTTATGAGAACGCAGTCATAGGTAAATCGCTGCCTCATTTTGCCTCCAACTACCGTCCAGCTTGGCGACGAATACTTGCCCACGTGCCCTTCTTTGGTCGATCACCACCAGAGCCGTTCACGGTGACAACACGATCGCTAGAAACATACTTAGCATGACTACCGACTTGCGCGACCTTCACGAATCCATCGTGCTTGAGTAGGGCAATGATTTCCCGAAAGGTAAGAGGTTGCATGGACCGACCTCTTTCAGCCGTCCTAATTATAAACTAATTTATAATTTTTGTTAACCAGTTTATAAATATTACTGGCGCTGCTTGGGCTCGGTGACGATGGCTCGGACGATGCGGGGGCGATCGGTAAGGTCATGGACGATACGCACGTCCGAAAGGCCTGCCTGGCGACAGAGCTCGGCCGCGGCATCGAGGGTACCCTCGTAGAGCTCGCAGGCAAACAGGCCGCCGGCGCGCAGCATGTAAGGCGCCGCGTTGAGCAGGCGGCGGAAGATATCGAGGCCGTCGGCGCCGCCCTCGAGCGCCAGGTCGGGCTCAAAGTCCTTGACCTCGTGCGGCAGCGAGCGCATGACGTCGGTCGGGATGTAAGGTGGGTTGGAGACGAGCACATCAAAGGTGCCCCACTCTTCGCGGGGAATGGAACTCACCAGGTTGGTGAGGCTAAAGGCAACCTCATCTGCCGTGAGGCCGAGGGTGTCGCGGTTTTTGGTGGCCAGATCGATGGCGCGCGACTCGATATCGGTGGCGGTGCAGGTAACGTGGCCGCGGCGCTCCCAGGCAAGGGAGAGCGAAATGCAGCCCGTGCCGCAGCCGACCTCGAGAACGCGGGCAGTGCAGGGCTCGGCTGGGGCAGGCGCAGCGGTATCCTGAGCTAAAGCCGTCTCCTGGTCGGCACCCTCGATGGCGACGCCGTATTCGTCGAGCTCGGACTCGGCGGCTTCCGCGGCTTCGGCTTCTGCTGCCTGCGCGGCGGCTTCCTCGGCCTCGCGATCGGCCAGTTCCTCGGCATAGGCACGGCTGCCCAGTACGTCGCCGCCTAGCGCCGCCTCATCGGCAGCCGTCAGATTAGCGGCACGGCGCTCGGCAGTCGCCCGTTCGTCTGCCAGCGCGGCCTCGGCCTTGCGTGCCTCCTCGACCTCATCGTTCCAAGGCAGCTCAACACGCTGACGGGCAGCAGCCTCGGGGCTCAGCACCTCGGCATCCAGATAATTGAGGACTTCCTCGACGAGCATCTCGGTTTCGGGGCGCGGAATGAGCACACCGGGAGCGCACGCGACGTCAATCATGCGAAACTGCGTGCTGCCGGTGATGTACTGCAGCGGCTCGCCTTTGGCGCGACGAACGACGGCCGCGTGCATGGTCTCGAGCTGGGCCGCGTTAAGCGTCTCGTCCATGCGCATATACAAGTCGATACGCGCCAGGCCCGTGGCCGCGCACAGCAGCCACTCGGCAGAAAGACGGGGATGCTCCTCGCCGCGCTCGGCCAGGTACTCCTTGGTCCACTCGAGACAACGCTTGATGGTCCAGATCTCGTTTGCCATGGGGCCCTCCCCTCTTAAGCGCCGGGCGGCGCGCGAATGTCGGAGCAGATTGTAAGCGAGGCCAGCGCCTGGCAAGGGACGATTGAAGGCGATTATCGAGAATCAGCCCAGAATTTTGCTTGGAGCCCACCTGAAGTGTTCATTCGTCGACGTCTAAATCTGCATCCGTCAAGTTTTTGGCAAGGTTGCCCCAAAACTGACCAATATCTAACCAAGAACTTGCCACATCGCTTGACGCACGACCCATCAAAAATCGCTCCGCGACTTCTTGAACGATATTTTGAGCAATATTTTCGATAGCGGACTTATGCCGTCAATTACCTTAAGCAGGTAAGCAGCTCAAATGACATCACAGCCGACTGAATAAAATATCAAGGCAATGTCACCAATGACTCCCTACGGATCATTTGACAACCAAGGAAACGCCGATGTTTTGGCAATGTCAGCGAGCAACGTCCAGAGCGAACAAGTTGGCATGAAAAAGGCAAGGCATAGACCTTCTGGTCATGCCTTGCCTTTTGAATGACAAATTGTCGCTCTGGGCGGCGCGCAGCGTCGAGTCGTTACGCGGTTTGTAAAACCGCGTAACCTACACGGCCTGTGCCAGCTTCTCGGCACGCTCGGCGGCGGCGAGCGCCTCGATGACGGTGCCGAGCTGGTCGCCCAAGAGGACGCCATTGTAGGTGGAGTTGAAACCGATGCGGTGATCGGTCACGCGGTCCTGGGGCTGGTTGTAGGTACGGATCTTCTCGGAACGGTTGCCGTGGCCGATCTGGCTCTGGCGCTCAGCACCGAGCTCTGCCTGCTGCTTCTCGAGCTCCATCTCGTACAGACGGGCGCGCAGCATCTGCATGCAGACTTCGCGGTTCTGGATCTGGGAGCGCTGTTCCTGCGACTGCACCACGGTGTTGGTGGGCAGGTGGGTGATGCGCACGGCGGAGTAGGTGGTGTTAACGCACTGACCGCCAGGGCCGGAGGCACAGTAGGTATCGATGCGCAGGTCGGACTGGTTGATCTGGACGTCGATCTCCTCGGCTTCGGGAAGTACGGCGACGGTCGCCGTGGAGGTCTGGATACGGCCCTGGGACTCGGTCTTGGGAACGCGCTGGACGCGGTGCACGCCGGACTCGAACTTCATGACGGAGTAGACGCGGTCGCCCTCGACCTTGAACTCGATGGACTTAAAGCCGCCGGCCTCGCTGGGGCTGGAGTCGAGCACGGTGGTCTTCCAGCCGCGCGACTCGCAGAAGCGCTGATACATCTTGTACAGATCGCCGGCAAAGATGGCCGCCTCGTCGCCACCAGCGGCGGAGCGAATCTCGACGATGGTGTTCTTGTCGTCGTTGGGGTCGCTCGGGATGAGCATGTACTTAATGTCTTCCTCGAGCTGGGGAAGCTTGGCCTCGTTTTCGGAGATGTCCATCTGGAGCATCTCCTTCTCATCGGCATCGGTAGTATCGTGGAGCATTTCCTTGGCAGCCTCGATGTCATCGAGCGCGCCGATGTACTCGCGCGAGGCAGCGATGAGGTCGGACTGGTGCGCGTACTCCTTGTTGAGACGCGTGAACTCCTTGATATCGGAGGCGACGGCCGGGTCGGAAAGCTTTTTCTCGAGCTCCTCGTAGGCCTTGATAATCTTTTCGAGCTTGTCGCGCATGGCGGGACTCCTTTATATGCGTGAAGGTGAAAATCGGCAGAGCTGATGGGGCGCACGGCGCCACTGCGGGGGTAAGCCCGGCTAGAACATGTCGATCTTCAGATACATGCGCATCCCTTCGCGTATGGGGTACTTAGTTGCGGTCTAACCCATACATGATAGCGTGCGCAGGCAAACCTGCATATAACCCGCACGGAATGAGTGGACGTAGCCGTTGGGGACGTTCCTTAACGGCTAGTCGTTTAAGAACGTCCCCAACAGCTAACAAAGGAAGCGTCGCTTTGTCACATTCTAGAGCGTTTGAAGCAGGGCGATGAGGAAGCGAACACCCTGGAGGTAGGCGCGGCGGGTGATGCGCTCGTTGGTGCCGTGGACACCGCGATCGCACTCGTCATCGTCGACCACAAACGCCGAAAAACGAATGCATTCGGAGCAAATGTGCTGGTAGTTGGCAGCGTCGGTCGCGCCGATCACGGTTGAGGGCACAATGCGGACGGGGCCCTCGTCCGCCGCGCTCGATCCGTTTTCGTCCGCCCCCTTTGGATCGCGGAAATAGCGGGCGGCGATGGAGCGAACCGCCTCGAGGCCGGGACCACCGATGCGCGGGGACGGCGAGGGTTCGGAGCTGCCGAGGCCCAGCTCCGCTTCGACACGACCGGCAAGGTCCGCCCCGGCAACCGCCTCACGGCAGCGCGCCACAACGTCGGCCACGCTCGTGCCCTCGAGCATACGGAAATTGATATTGGCCCACATATCCTGCGGCATCACGTTGGCGCCGGTGCTGCCGCCCTCGATCTGCGTGGGCGCGCAGGTGGTGGTCACGAGCGGATAGAGCTTCTTGCTGGCGAGGCACTCGCGCACGATGGCGTCCTTGTTGGAAGCAATCTCGTCGGCCGTGTAGAGCTCCAGCTCGACGAGCTGTGCGGCAAGCAGGTCCGTGACGCGCGTCGGCCACTCGATATCGCAGATTGCGGTGATGGCACGGCTCAACACCTCGAGCGACGTGCCGCCGTAGGGGTTGGAAGAATGCCCACCCGCGCTCTTTGTCTTGAGCACAATGTCGGCATAACCCTTCTCAGCCAGGTCGGCGTGCATGAGCCAACCCTCGCCCGCGTTGTACTCGGCAGCCGAAACAATACGGTAGTCACCCTCGTCGATCAGATATTCAAGTTCAACACCGCGCTCCTCGAGCACGCGGCCGATAGCTCCAGCGCCGTACTGCGTGGTTTCCTCGTCCTGGCCAAAGGCGAGCAACAGCGAACGCTTGTGCTCCCAGCCGTGCGCCAACGCATACTCAACCGCCTCGAGAATGCCTGCGACCTGATCCTTCATGTCGATAGCGCCGCGACCCCAAATGTAGGTGTCGTCCACCTGTCCGCTAAAGGGGGCGTGCGTCCAGTCGGCCTCGGTACCCGGCACCACGGGGACCACGTCCATGTGGCCCACGAGCATGACGGGTTTGAGGGCGGAGTCGGAACCGCCAAGCGTCACCAACAGCGAGTGGTCGATAAGCTCGACCTCGCCCGCCGCAAACACGCGCGGCCAGGCCTGCTGCATATAGGCGCGCAGGTCGTCGAAGGGCTGCCAGTCCACCGCCTCGGCATCCATGCTCGAGATGGTCGGAAACGACAGCACGCGGCCCAAGCGCTCGCACGCGCCGGCCTCGTCCATATCGGCAAAATCGTCCTCATGCGCAAAGAAGCGCCAAACCTCGGCCATGACATCCTTTCGATTGTGACGACAAAGGCCGCCCCACGGGAGCGGCCCTGCAACGTAGGCGTTTGCGCCGGTTATTTGTCCTCGAGATAGCGAGAGAGGAACTCGCGAGTGCGCTGATGTTTGGGGTTGCCAAAGAGCTCGGCCGGCGCGGCGTCCTCGAGCACCACGCCCTTGTCCATAAAGACCACGCGGTCGGACACCGTGCGGGCAAAGGCCATCTCGTGCGTGACGACAACCATGGTCATGCCGTCGGCCGCGAGCTTGCGCATGACCTCGAGCACCTCGCCCACGATCTCGGGGTCGAGTGCCGAAGTCGGCTCGTCGAACAGCATGATCTGCGGACTCATGCACAGGGCGCGAGCGATGGCCACGCGCTGCTTTTGGCCACCGGACAGGCGACCCACGGCGGCGTGCGCGAACTTTTCGAGTCCCACGCTCGCCAGATGCTCCATCGCGACCTTCTCGGCCTCGGCCTTGCTCATCTTTTTGAGCGTGACGGGCGCGAGCGTGCAGTTGTCGAGCACGTCCATGTTGTTGAACAGGTTGAAGCCCTGGAACACCATGCCGATGTCCTCGCGCAGTTTATTGATATTGCAGCGCTCGGCAGTAAGGTCCTGACCGTGGAACCAGATATGGCCGGCATCCGGAGTCTCGAGCAGGTTAAGGCAGCGCAGAAACGTCGACTTGCCCGAGCCCGAGGCGCCGATGATGGTGACGACCTCGCCGGGGTTAACGGGCAGGTCGATGCCCTTGAGCACCTCGAGTGAGCCAAAGCTCTTGCGCAGGCCCTCGACGCGGATAAGCGGCTCTTGGTTTTGCACGGCTGCCGCAGTGCCGGTAGTGGCGGTATCTGCCATGATGATTCTCCTCGTCTTAAGCCTAGTTAGAGCTGGGCAGCGTGGCCGGAGCCTCGGCGCCGAGCTTTTTGCCAAAGGCCTCGAGCAGGCGGCTCGCCACGAGCGTCAGGATCAGATAGACCACGAGCGCCACGCAGTAGACCTCCATCTGGCGGTAGTACACGCCGGCGACGGTGGTGGTGGCGTACATGAGGTCGAACACGCCGATGACCGAGAGCACCGACGAGTCCTTGATGTTGATGATGAGCTCGTTGGTGAGCGCCGGGATCGCGTTTTTAATACCCTGAGGGAACACGACCTTGCGCATAGCCTGCCACTGCGACAGGCCCAGCGAGCGCGCTGCCTCGGCCTGGCCGGGATCGATGGACTCGATGCCGCCGCGCAGGACCTCCATCATGTAGGCGGTGGAGTTGAGCGAGATGGTGACGAGGCCGGCGGTGAAGGTACTCCAAATCTGGTTGGCCTGGGCGGTCTCGAAGCCCATGCCGCGCAAAACGGTGAAGCCCGCGTAATAGATGAGCAGGCCCTGGACCATCATGGGCGTGCCGCGCACGATGGTGGAGTAGACGGTCGCAAAGCCGCGGCCGATGCTCTTAAAGAAGCGCACCAGGTCGTTGTCTACGCGGTCGAAGGTCTGAATACGCAGGAACACAAAGAGCAGCGCCAGGAAGAATGCGATGACGGTGCCGAAGGTGGCAAGCGCGATGGTGATCTCGATGCCACGGATGAAGAAGTCGCCGCTCTTGTAGGTCATGTAGACCAAGCTCGACAAAAAGTCGCTGGGGTTGGAATCCGAGACAATGCTCACCTGCACCAGATCGATAAACGACATGACGCAGCGGTCGACAAAGAAGATCGCCGCGATGACGACCACGACATAGCTGCCCAGGCGCGCGCCGCGACGGAAACGCTCGGATGCAAACGGTGACTTTTCGCGATAGTCGCTCCAGTGCATAACCTTGGTGACGAGCGCTGCCGCCGACACGACGATCCAGGCCCAAAGAATCGCCCAAAGGCAATCCTGGAAGATGCCGGTGGGCGCCAAAAAGCTCAGCGGCGTGGGGTTGCGCTGGCTAAATGCCAAGCCGAGCGCCGCGATAACGCTCGTGCCCAGGTACACATAACGGTGGTCGGCCTTGATAAAGGAGGCCAGACGGTTGATGGCTTTCATGCTGCCTCCCTATGCCGGCTGACGGTCGAGGCACGCGTCCCACATCTGGTCGCGCTCCTCTTGGCTAATGCCCTTGAGTGTCTTGTCGATGAGCTTAAGCAGTTTGTCCGAGCCCTTGCGGCAACCGACATTTGCCGTGACCTCCTGCTTAAAGCCCTCGCCCTCGGCAAAGTGGATGGGGACGATACCGGGATTTTGGGCCATATAGCCCTTTTCGTTCTCAGTGTTGTAGGTCACGGCGTCGCACGTGCCCTGCAGCAGATTCGAGAACACCGTGGGGACCGAATCGACCGGGTTCTTGTGCACAACGCCCGGAATCTCGTCGATGACGGTATCGAGCATGGTGTCCTTTTGGCCGAGCACCGTGGCACCACTGAAATCGCTGAGCTTGGTGGCGTTTTGGTAGGGCGAGCCCTCTTTTACGAACAGGCCAAAGTAGCCAATGAAGTACGGGTCGGAAAAGCCGACGGACTCCTCGCGCTCGGGCGTGGCGCTCATGCCGGCGATGATGAGGTCAATCTGGCCGTTGTTGAGCGAGTCGATAAGGCCCGAGAAGCTCTGCTTGACGGCAACGGGCTCGCCGCCGAGAGCCTTGCAGACGATCTTGGCGATCTGCACGTCGTAGCCATCGGCATAGGCGCCCTGCACGTTGTCGATGGGGATCGTGAACTCGCTGGCCTCGGAAACCTGCCAGTTGTACGGGGCGTAGGCCGCCTCCATGCCGATGCGGATCTTATCCTTGCCGATCACAGAATCGGACAGGTCGTCGCGACCGCCGCCCGTCGTGGACTGAACTACTTCCAGCGTGGAGGGACGCTGGCAGCCGGCAAGTGCGCCGGCGACGACAGAAGCGCTCGCAGCGAGAGCGCTACCCAAAAAGATGCGACGGCTGCATACCGGCTGTGGATGCGCGTCGCGTTGATGGGGAGAATGCATAATCTGCCTTCCCTGTTGAATCGTATGCTGACGACTTAACAGGATATACGCCAGCGACCAGCAGCGCAGCACAAGCTCGAAAAATTAATAGACACACGGTAGTCATTGGGAGCGTCGATGTTTTGGCAATGCCAGCGGGCGCCACCCAGAGCGAACAAGTTAGCATGAAAAAGGCAAGGCATAGACCTTCTGGTCATGCCTTGCCTTTTGAATGACAAATTGTCGCTCTGGGTGGCGCGCAGCGTCGACCGGCCCGCCGTTCGTCAGAACGGCGAAACCTAAGGGCGCAGCGTCGACCGGTCCGTCGTTCGTTAGAACGGCGGAACCTCTAGAGCAGGGTGACGCTAAAGCTGCGGACGTCCGTCTCGCCCGGCGCCAGCGTGATCGTGTTGACCTTGTGCTCAAAAACGTCGTCCTCGGTGTCCATGGTGGTATGACCGGTCCAGGGCTCGAGCGCCACAAACGGAGCGTCGTTGGCGGCAGACCACACGCCGATGTACTTAAAGCCCTCAAAGTCGATCTTGACGCCGTGGCCCGACTTGCGACCGCGCAGCGTGAGCGTGGAGCCCGGGGTATCGGTGAACATGATGGCGTCGTTATCGAAGCTGCGGTGCGTGATGGGCAGCACGTCCGAGTTGTCGGGGGCCTTGTAGCTGCCCTCGAACGTCATAAGGCCATCGGGCGTGATGATGGGGGCCTCGTTAGTCCAAGCCTCGGTAAACGCCAGCTCGTAATCCTCGAATGCCTCGTCCTCGGCACCGGGGGCGGGCACGTTAAACGCGGGGTGGCCGCCCACCGAGAACGGCAGGTCCACGTCGCCGGTGTTGGTGACGGCAAAGGTCTGTGTGAGCGTGGCGTCGCCGGTCAGGGCATAGGTCATGTTGAGCTTAAAGTGGAAGGGGAACGCCTTGAGCGACTCGGGCGTGTCGGTGATCTCGTAGGTGACGGACGAGCCGTCCTCGGAGACCTCGGCCAGCTTGTGCTCCACGATACGCGCGACGCCGTGGCGCGCCATCTCGCAGGTGCCGGCCGCAGACGTCGCCGTGTTGTTGCGCAGCGATCCCACGATGGGGAACAGAATGGGCGCGTGCTTGCCCCAAAAGGCCGGGTCGCCCTGCCACAGATACTCGTTGCCGTTGAGGGCAAGGCTCGTGAGCTGGGCGCCCATGGAATCGATGGCCGCGGTGAGGCCACCGCGCTTGATGGTAGTGACGGTGGACATGCTACTTCCTCCAATAGTAAACAACGGTGCCGAGGGCTATTGTCCCACTCTTGGCGGCGGGGTTGAGCGACAGGTGCAGTTATTGAGCAATAGCGTAAAGGTCAAACCCGCCCTGCGGCGTGCTATCGACCGTATCTGGCGCCTGTGAATTAAAACTCACCGGAACCATGCGCTTTGAGGCACGGTAACGCGTGCCGTCGGTGGCGACGGGCGGCTCATCGACCGTGAGCTCGTAGTCGCCGGGCTTGAGCTCGATGCCGTCACCTTCGGAATTGACGTATTGGTACTCGTCGATCGCTTGCCCCTTGAG
This sequence comes from uncultured Collinsella sp., assembly GCA_938039325.1. GTDB lineage: Bacteria > Actinomycetota > Coriobacteriia > Coriobacteriales > Coriobacteriaceae > Collinsella. The sequence continues at coordinate 27,920 of CALHUX010000058.1, forward strand.
CGTGCGACCCACGATATGGACGAGCATCTGGCTGTCGCCGCGCGCGGTGTCCCACGTCGCGCCGTCCTTGACCTCGACCGATACATGCACCGAGCGCGTGCGGCTGAGCGATTGCTCGACAGACATCTCGACCTTGGCGGCGTCTTTGCGCTGTTGTTCAACATGGCTCCAGACGTTTCCAATTACCGAGCATGCGATAACGCCGGCCATAAAGGCGATAAGGATGGGGCCAAGCGGAGAGCGACGGCCCGCGTCCTCCTCGCGAGCCAGGTCGGGGCGACGTGTGGGCGCGGGTGCTTGGGCACCCTGCGAGGGCACGTCGAGAATGCTGAAGGATGCCGTACTGCCGGGGTCGATGTTATGGCGCGGCTGCGGGATCTTGGCCGGCGAGATGGACATGTCCGCCGGCTCACCGAGTGTGGCCGTAGCGTCAGCCTTGGCCTCGTCTGCCTCGGCTTGGGCCCAGGCTTGTTCGAAGGTCAGGGGCTCGGCGGCATCGGAGGCAGCTTCAGGCTCGACAGCGGCATCGCTGCCGGTCCCGCCCTCGTCGCTCGACACGTCACACGGCGCGGGCTCGTCCCACTCCTCGTCCGGAGCCTCGCCCTCGCTATACCACCATTCAAAGTTATCGATATCCATACGGGGCGCCCCCTTGGCCTCGCAAATAAACACTTGCTAGCCTTATACCCCCAGATGACACGGGAGCTCGCCGGCACAGACAGGAAAAGCGTCACAACATTCGACGCTTTTCCTCGTTTTCGAGATTTTCATCGAATGTTGTGACGGTTTGGGCAGCAGCCACACCACGAATGTGACGAAGGAGCAGTCCCCTTGTCACATCTAGAGGGCGACGGGGATTTGGATGCAGCAGAAGTCCTCTTGGTGGGACTCGTCGTAGCTCGTGGTATCGAGGTAGCAAAAGTCGAAGGCGTTGCCAACGGGCTGGAGCGCGTGCTCGTCCATGCAGGCCACGATGGCGCGGATGCCTTCGGGCTCGTACGGCATGCCCCAGCGGCTCATGCACAGGTATGTGCCCTCGGGCAGCACTTCGATGCCGATCTCTGCCAGCTCGGCAGCGTCGCTCGGCAGCAGCTCCTCGGCACCGCGCGGCAGCACGGCAAAGGAGCCAGCGCCGGCGATGGGATCGTCGGAATGCAGCGCCTCGCGACGCAGCATGGCGCCCCAACCGCGCATGGGGCGCGTGCCCGTCAACGTACGCATGCGCAGGATTGCCCGCATGAGCGTGGGGTGAAGCATCGAGCGGCCGCGCTCTATATCGCCCGGAAACTCCTCAAAGACCACGTAGCGGCGCTCGAATTGCTTGAGCTCCGGCTTGCCCTCGCGCTCGCGCCAGTAAACCGCCTCGTCGTAAAAGCTTAGACGCTCCTGTACGCTCGCGCGCTCGGCTTTGAGCTCAGCGATCTGTTCATCGAGCGCCTGCACCCGCGAGCGCAGGTGATCGGTCATCTCGCCAATGTCGAACGTCGAGGTCAGGCGGTCAATCTCGTCGAGTTCGAGCCCCAGGTCGCGCAGCATGCAGATCAGACGCATGAGCGGGATCTGCGTAGGCGAATAGAAACGGTAGCCCTTTTCGTTCACCACGGCGGGCTTAAACAGGCCGATCTTGTCGTAGTAGATGAGCGTTTGGCGCGAAACGTTAAACAAGCTCGCCATCTCGCTAATCGCATACATGCCCGTCTGCATAAGTCCTCCCGACACATCCTTTTAGCGCACAAAGCCCGCCGCCCACAGGGGCAGCGGGCTCAAACACTACTCGTATCCTACCCTAAAGACGCCCATGACCAGCGCTTATAGTTTGCGCATGACACGCCGACGGCCTCGAGCGCCTTGGCGGCGATGTGATGCACCGCGTCGTCGAGCGTGGCGGGGCCGTTGTAAAACGTGAGCATGGGCGGCATGAGCATGACGCCCGGTACGCGCGCCAAGCGCGCCATGTTGTCGACGTGAATGGCGCTGAAGGGCGTCTCGCGCACCATGAGCACCAGGCGGCGCTGCTCTTTCATCTGCACGTCGGCCGCGCGCAACAACAGGTTTTCGCTGTAGCCGCTCGCGATGCCGGCGAGCGTCTTCATGGAGCAGGGCGCCACGATCATGCCGTCGACCGGATAGGTGCCGCTTGCGATGGCGGCGCCGATGTTCTTGTTGTCGTAGACCACATCGGCATGGCACGCAAACTCGTCGAGCGTCATGCCGAGCTCCTGCTCGATGGTGATCTCTCCCCCGCGCGTGACGACAAGCGCCGACTCGGCACCGGCCTGACGCAGGCATTTGAGGCACTCAAGGCCCAGCGCGGCACCGCTGGCGCCAGACACGCCAACGACAATGCGACGGGGACGGACAGAAGACTCAGGCATGACAACTCCTTAACTACTTGGTAGGGCTACTTACTAGAAAGCAATCTCCTTGGCCCACTTGTCCTTGTCGATCTCCATGAACTGCGAGCGAATGAAATTCTTCTTGAGGTCGAACGGAACCGTGCAGTCGAAGATGGCCTTGCAGGCGATGCCGTGCTCGCGAATCGTGGGGTCGAACGCGGGGTCGTTGGACGGGTCGAGCACGTGGCAGTGGCAGCCGGGGATGGTGATGAGGTCGACGTCGGCCTGGAAGCGCGTGGTCATGGCCCACATCACGTCGCTCATATCAAAGATGTCGACATCCTCGTCAACCAAGATCACATGCTTGAGCTCGGAGAATGCCGAGAAGGCGAGCATGGCGGCGTTGCGCTGACGGCCCTCGTCATTTTTGCTCGACTTCTTAAACTGCATGATGGCAACGAACTTGCCGCCGCCGCAGGGTGCAGCGTGGACGTTGAGCAGGCGGCCCGGGATAGCGGTCTCGACCATCTTGTAGATGGAAGCCTCGGTGGGGATACCGGCCATGGACACGTGCTCGTGCGAAGGGCCGATGCAGCTCTCCATAATGGGGTTGACACGCGTGGTGACGGCGGTGATCTTGATCACCGGGCAGACCTTGGCGCCGCCGGTGTAGCCGGGGAACTCGGGCATGGCGTAGCCGTGGCCGTTGACGTCCTCGTTGATGGTCTCGTCGTGCATGAGGTAGCCCTCGAGCACGTACTCGGCATTGGCGATGCACTTCTGCGGAACGGTGACGCAGTCGGCAAGCTCGACAGCGTGGCCGCGCAGGGCGCCGGCAATTTGCAGCTCGTTGAAGCCGAGCGGTGTGGTGGGAGCCTCAAAACCGCAGCACATGTACACGGCGGGGTCCAAACCGATGGAGATGGAGATGGGCATGTCTTCGCCGCGCTGGCAGTACTCGTCAAAGAACGCGCCCAGGTGACGGCTGCCGGGGGTAATCCACATGGCAAGCTTATCCTTGTCGACGCAGGAGAAGCGGTGGATGGTCACGTCGGACTGGGAGCCGTCGGGGCTCGTGCCGTAGGCGAGGCCCATGGTGATGTAGGGGCCGCCGTCGACGGGCGTGTTGGTAGGAGCGGGAACGATCTTGCGCAGGTCAAAGCCCTCGTCGGTCGCCTTGTACACGACCTCCTGACAGTCGACGTGCGCACCCTCGGCGATCTGCTCGGGCGCGATCAGGTTCTCGAAGCGCTTGCCGATCTCGAGGCCCAGGTGCTCCTCGTCCAGGTCGAGCAGGGCGGCAACGCGCTTGCGGCTGGCAAGCATGCCGATGCAGACTTTGGCATCGTCAAAGCCCTTGACGTTGTTGAAGACCATCGCCGGACCCTCTTTGGTCGGGCGCATAACGGTGCCGCCGGCGCCGACGTGACGGTAGACGCCCGAGACCTCGGCATCGGGATCGACCTGAGTGTCGGTCTCGAGCAGCTGGCCCGGCATCTCGCGCAAAAAGTCGAGCGCGGAGCGCAGGTCGTGGATCTGGGAAGCATCGGTAGTGGACATAGCATGCTCCTTTCGGGAGAGTGCCCGGCGGCGAGGATGCCGCCGGGCTGGGTAACGTAGTGGGGCCGCGGCGCTCATAGATGGGACGCTCGGCCACTCGCAGTTCGAGCACTCGGCTGCTTACAGCCCAAGCGCTCGACCGCTTACATCAGGCCAAAGAGGTGGAACCAGGCGGCCTCGACCAGCACGACAATAAAGACGACCGCAGTGAGGGGAATGCCCATGCGCATAGCCTCTTTGGAGGTGTAGCCGCCGGCGTCCTTGCCCTCGCCGATAAGGATCGGCAGGTTGTGGAACGGCAGGATGTAGTGGATGTTGATGGACGTGAAGACGATGAGCGCCACGGCGAGCGGGCTCACGCTGGAGCCGGCCGCGAAGCTGATGAACGCCGGCACGCACACGCCGAGCACGGCCATGACCGAGCCCATGAACATGTGGATGATCATGGAGAGCGCGGCGACAAGCAGGGCGAACAGGAAGATGTTCTCGGGCACGGAGCTGGGAAGCACGACATCGGCGATCCAGGCGTTCATGCCGGTGGCACCGCCCACGGAACCCACGGCCATGGCGGCCGTCAGGAACATGAGGGACTTGATGTCGACAGCGTTCCAGCTGGCGGGGGTAAGGACCTCGCCGATGATGGGCATGGCGAGCGCGACGCCGATGGCCAGGGTGACCCAGCCGATATAGTCGCCCGAGACGGTGAGCCACAGCGCGATGGCGATGACAAGCCACACGATGGTGCGGATCTCCTTGACGGAGAGCTTGCCGAGCGCGGCCTGCTTGGCCACGATCTGCTCGCGATCGTAGACGAGCTCCTTGCTGGGCTTAAAGAGGAAGAGGCCCAGGAACAGGGTACACAGCAGCGCAACCAGCATGGGCACGCTCATGTACAGGAACCAGTCGACGAAGGACGGGCTCATGCCGCCAGCCTCGGCGCTGTACTGCGCAACGAGCGGGTTGAGCGTGGAGTCACCCGTCAGGAAGAACATGGAGCCCGGAGCGGCAGCGGCAAACACGAGGAAGCCGAGCTTGCCCTTGTCATCGTCACCGTAGCCGGCGGACTCGGCGATGACCGAGACGACGGCGAGGATGAGGAAGGCACGGGGGAACGGATGCGGGATCAGCAGCGACAGCACAAAGGTGAGCGCGAAAATCGAGATGATGAGCGACTTGGCATCGCGCACGAACTTGAGCATAAAAGCATAGGCGATGCGCTCGCCCAGGCCCGACTCCTTGACCGCGCTGGCGATGAGGTAGGCGCCGATGACGAGCCACATAGTGGCCTTAGTCCACGAGCTAAACGTGGAGGCGACCGTCGCCGAGATACTCGCGGCGCCCGTGTCGTCCACGCACACCTTAAACAGAACGAGCAGCACGCAGTAGAGCAGACCCACAAAGCCCGGCTGTGCCACGCCACACGCCCAGAACACCACCGTGGCGAGCGTCAACGCCAGACAGGTCTGACCGCCGACCGTAAGCTCGACCGTCGAGCTCAGCTCCGCCAAAGGAAGAAACTTCACCAGCAAAAAGACAACGATACCCAGCACAAAGCCAATTTCGCGCTTGGTGATCTTAAACGCCTTCTTTTCCGCTTCCATCTCCCCACCTTTCTTGTTGGGGGCGCTCCGGATTCGCAGCCACGTTGCCGCTTAAAAAGGGGCGCCCGTTATCGGACGCCCCTTACGTTGCGCTGTGTTGTTGCAATACAGTCAAGCGGGATTTTTTGGATGAGAAGCGATCCCCTAGACAAAAACCGTCACAACATTCGACGCTTTTCCTCGTTTTCGAGATTTTCATCGAATGTTGTGACGGTTTGGATATGGCAAAGGGACTGTACCTTTGTTACATAGCGAGGGCCGTACGGATGGATGGGTCGCTGAGGGCCTCGCGAAGCCAGGGGGCCAGCTGCTCGGGGCGACCCTGCAGGTAGCCGTCGAGCTCGGACGGGGCCACGCGGCGCACCTCCGAGATCTCCTCTTGGTTGATGCATAGCTCGCCCGGCTCAACATGGGCTGCGAACACCTCGCACCATTCGCACTCGCAGCGGCCGTCGCCGTGGTCCTCACGGTACACCACGTGTCCGAGGTGCTTGAGCTGATCGGGCTCGCGCGTGATGCCAAGCTCTTCGTTGATGCGACGTGCCGTGGCGGCCGCGACGTCTTCCCCGGGGAGCGGATGGCCGGCACAGCCATCGGCCAGCACCCCGCCCCACAGGCGTTTGAGCGGACTGCGACGACAGAGCAGCAGGCGCGCGTCTTCGCCCTGGCCCTCGACCAGAAGCGTCAGAAATGCCTGATGCAGGATTCCCTCGCCGGTATGGGCCTCGATGCGGTCGACGGGGCCAAGCGCCTCGCCGGTCGCGGCATCGACCGCCACGACCTCGGCGCCTGCGCCGCCCTCATCCCAGCCGGCGCGCAGAATGCGGGCTGCGGCCTCCTCGAGCGCGGCGATGAGTTCCTTGGTGGTATCGAGCATGCGCCGCAAGTCGTCCGCAGTCGCGTTCTCCACATGAAAACCCGTGCTTGCAACTACCGGCACGCCAAAGCGCGTGGCCAGCGCCGCCGCAATATCGTGCGCCGGGATCTCGTCTCGATGGCACGGAACGGCCAGGATGCTCACCGTCGCCGTACGGCCGGGCTCGGGGCGAGGAATGGCCTGCGCCGTGGCGCCCAGGTGCGCAAACTCCGGCGAGCAGGCGTACACCGCCATGCCTCGCGGCGTCACCGTCAACTGGGCCTCGAGCGCAAACTTGCCCTCGCCCACTACAACCTTTGTCGTGTGCATACCCATGGGATCTCCTGTCGCCCGCAATGTACCTGAGACCATCTTCGCCTGTATTGCGACTATTATACAGGCAAGCGCAGCCTGCGGCAAAGGAGGCAGGCACCTGACACATTCTGTTAGAGTTGCAGGGATTGAATCCCGCTTATTCATGCGACATTGGAGTGACAACCTTGACCGCCGCAACCACGCCTAAAAGTAAGTCAACCGCCGCCGCGCTCTCCCCCGCGCGCACCAGGCTCTGCCTAGCGCTGCTCGTGCTGCTGGGATTCTCGCTCGGCTGCTCCGAGTTCGTGGTCATCGGCATCGAAAGTGACTTGGCGACGGAACTCGGCATATCGCTTGCCGCTGCGGGCCAGCTCATCAGCGTTTTTGCACTGGTCTACGCCATCGCGACGCCGGTGCTTGCGCTCAGCACGGGGCGCTTCCGTCGTTACCAGCTGCTCGTGTGCTACAGCATTATCTTTGTGCTCGGCAATCTGGTCATGGCGTTGGCGCCCAACTTCCAGGTACTGTTTATCTCGCGCATTGTCCTGGGATCCGTCTCGGGCGCACTGCTCGCCGTGGGCGTGACGTACATCCCCGAGCTGCTGTCCCCGCAGCAAACTTCGCTTGCCATCTCGGTCGTGTACGGCGCGTTTTCCGTGGCGATGGTCTTTGTGACCTCGATTGGCAAGTTTGTGGCCGACACGCTCGACTGGCACGTGGCCATGTACGGTACGCTGACCTTTGCCGTTTTGATCTGCGGAGCGCTCGTGGCGTTTATGCCGCGCGCCGGACAGACCGACGAACCCGCTACCTTCCGCGAGCAGGCGGGTCTGCTACGCGAACCGAGCATCATCACCGGCATGCTCATCTTTTTGTTTGGCGTGGGATCAGTCTATGTGTTCTACGGCTACGTGACGCCTTATCTTGAGCAGGTGCTGGGCATGGGCACTGTTCAGGCGAGCACCACGCTTATGGCCTACGGCGTGTTCTGCCTGGTCTCGAACATCTTGGGCGGATGGATCGACGCACGTTTTGGCATGAAGGCGCTGCTTGTGACGTTTGTGCTGCAGGCTGCGGCGTTACTCGGGCTGTTTGCCGTGGGCGGCACCATGCCGCTCGCGCTGGTCTTTGTCTTTAGCTTGGCGCTGCTCATGTACCTGTTCTCGGTGTCGTGCATCACACACTTTATGGACGTGGCACGCAGCCGCCATCCCAAGTCGATGGTGCTCGCGAGTTCGGTTGAGCCCATGGCGTTTAACGTCGGCATTTCGTTTGGCACCGCAGTGGGCGGCGCCGTGGTAAGCAGCGTTGGCATTGCGTACGTGGGCGCCGTGGGCGCCGCGTTCTCGCTTGTGGCCTGGGCGCTTACGCTGGTGACGATTAAGCTGGCTCGCTGGGAGCGCAGGCGGGCAAGGGCGTAAGCGCAGATGCGATACTCGAGCTCGATGATGGCGATCGAAAGGAAACCGCATATGCAACGTGTACTGTTTATCTGTCATGGGAACATCTGCCGCTCGACGATGGCTGAGTCGGTGTTTACCGAGCTCGTGCGCCGCGCTGGGCGCGAGGCGGAGTTTGTCATCGATTCCGCAGCGACCTCAACTGAGGAGATCGGCAACCCGCCGCATCATGGCACGGTCGCCAAGCTGCGCGAAGTCGGGATTCCCGTCGTTGCGCACCGTGCCCGCCAGGTGCGTCGAGCAGAGTATGGCAACTGGGACCACATTGTCTATATGGATGCTGAGAACGCGCGTGGCCTGCGTCGCATCTTTGGCGACGACCCCGACGGCAAGATTACGCGCTTGCTCGATTGGACCGGACGCCCCGGCGACGTGGCCGATCCCTGGTACACCGGCAATTTCGATGCCACCTACCGCGACGTGCTCGCCGGTTGCGCCGCTATGCTCGAGCAGCTGTAGGAAAGCGAGGTCGCAGGCCACGCCTTCGGCGCGAAACGAGCGTGGATAATCTCCCGCATGAAAAATGAGCGTGGATTTTCTCCCACTTTGAGCATTCAAGTGCGCTCTAAACGGGAGAAAATCCACGCTCACCTATTCGTCGACGATCTCGGCAAGCCAGACGTTCAGCGTATCAATCTCGGGGCAGCAGAACTTTGCCGTGCCAGGCTCGTTGCCAGGCACGGTTCCGCCATAGCGCAGGATATCGATATAGGGAAAGCCCACGTGACAGGCCATGGCGCACATCTTGCCGCGGTCTCGGTCAAAGTCAAAGACGTCGCCCGGCTTGTGACCATGGTGGCAGCGGCACGTCCCCAGCTGGTCCACGCAGCTCACGCGGATACGCGGCCGCTTGCCACGCGGCGCGCCGAGTGGCCTGTTCTCGCCCGCAGGCTTGACGCCGCCCTCGCCAGCGTTACTCATGGTCAATCACATCCAGGCAGGCCTCGATGGGAAGGCCGGCCGACTTGTCCTCTTGGTCGGCATTGCGCTCGATAAGCTCAGCCACCACACGCATGGCATCGGACGTCGCGCGCTGCAGACTCCAACCTGCCATAACGCGGCCCATGAGCACCGCCGAGAACGTATCGCCCGTGCCCGGGAAATAGACCGGAATGAGCTCAAAGGGAATCGTGAAGTACTCCCCCGCCACATGGTCGTAACCGATAACCGCGTTCGTGCCATTTACCACGGCGCTCGTAATGACCACCGACTTGGCACCCAGCTCGCGCACGGCGTCCACAAGGGCGCGGGCCTCATCGGGCGTGATCTGCTCTGCAATAGGCGTATCGGCGAGCAGACAGGCCTCGGTGTAGTTGGGCACCGCGTAGTCTGCGCACTCCAGCAGGTGCCGCATAAGGCCAATCGTGGACTCGGGCACACCGGCATAGAGCTTGCCGTTGTCGCCCATGATGGGATCGACGAACACCTTGGTGCCCTTTTGCGCGCGGCGGTGGCAAAAGTCCGAGATGATACGCGTCTCTTCCTCGGTCACGATAAAGCCGGTCGAGATGGCGTCGAACTCAAAGCCGAGCTCCTCCCAGATGGCGAGGCTCTGGCGCACGTACTCGGTGGTGTCGTGGATGTAGAACTTGGGATAGTTGAGCGTATCGGACACAAGTGCCGTCGGCAGGTTATGGATACGGTAACCCATGTGCGACAGCACCGGCAGCATGGCGGAAAGCGCGACCTTGCCGTAGCCGCACATATCGTTAATCAGCAGCAGCTGAGTATTCTTCATGAGGGTCTCCCTTGTTTCGGGCGCGGCGCGGCAGCGCCACAGTGCGACTAAGTGTAGCGCAGGGGGCATTGCGAGCGGGCGGTGGCGCCGTGGAGGTCAAATTGTTGCGGAAAGGTTTCGGAAAATGATCCCTTTTTCCTCCGTCCCCAAGGGATCACATGCACCGAAGCGGACCGTGGCGGAATCACGGGTTGAGGACGGACAGCGAAAGCGTTCCTAAGCGAGCAAGGTGACGTGAAAGAGGAGGGCATAGGCCTTGTGGCCATGCCCGACGATTGAACGTCAGATTGCCGCTTAGGAACGCTTGCAGCGTCGAGCGGTTACGGCGTTTGGCAAAACGCCGTAACTATAAAGTTTGGTACCTTGACATTTATTTACCGTGCTCCTAAATTGGTTAGGCACAAAACAATTCAACTACCTAACTAAAGAAAGGAGCGAAGCTTAGATATGTGTGTTGAACCACTCGTCCTTCCGCACGAGCCCGGCGGCGACCCGTCACAGCCGGCGGATGTACCCGAAGCGGTCAGCGCCGAAGACAAGCTTGCTAAGCGCATCCTCAATAATCTGGGCTTTTGCGGCCATTACATGCACTTTCATGGCGGAGGCGTATCCGGCAAGGCGCCCATCATCTGCCTGCTGGCCAAGCAACCCGGCGGCGAGATGTCGCAGCAGGAGCTCGGCATGCACTTTGACCTCAAGCCGGGATCGCTTTCCGAGATCCTGTCCAAGCTCGAGCTCAACGGCCTCATCGAGCGCAGCCGTAATCCCAAGGACCGACGGCAACTCACCATTCGCCTGACCGAAACCGGCCGGGAAAACGCCCGCATCGACCAGGCAGCCCGCATCCGCTTTAGAGAACGGGCCTTTAGTGCCCTCACCCACGAGGAGCGCGAGCAGCTCGCCGAAATGCTCGAGAAAATCCGTGTAACCTGGGAGGAACTGGATGATTAAAACCCTCATAGGCAGCATCCGCGACTATATGAAAGTCACCGTTGCCACGCCGTTGCTCGTGCTTGGCGAGGTGCTCTGCGAGATGCTGATTCCATTTATCACCGCCAACCTGATCGACGCCATCAAAGACGGCGCCACCGTAGCCGAGATGCTTCCCACCGCGGGCCTTTTGGTGCTCATCGCGCTGACATCGCTTGCTTTTGGCGCCGCGGCAGGCGTCACCTGCAGCCATGCGAGCTGCGGCTTCGCCAAGAACCTGCGTCACGACCTATTCTACAAAATCCAGACGTTCAGCTTTGCCAACATCGATGAGTTCTCGAGCTCCTCGCTCGTCACGCGCCTGACCACCGACATCAACAACGTGCAGCAGGCCTTTATGATGATCATCCGTATCGCCGTGCGCGCGCCGCTGGTATTGATCTTCGCCTTTACCATGGCATTTATCATGGGCGGCAGCGTTGCCATGGTCTACCTGGTCATCATTCCGCTGCTGGGCTTTGGGCTGTTCTTTATCATCTTTAAGGTGCGCCCCATCTTCTCGCGCGTGTTCCACAAGTACGATGCCCTTAACGAGTCCGTCGAGGAAAACGTCACCGGCATGCGCGTGGTTAAGAGCTACGTACGCGAAGACTTTGAGAAGGAGAAGTTCGCGGCCGCCGCGCGCGATGTCCAGATGGACTTCACCCGCGCCGAGAAGCTGCTCGCCTTTAACAACCCCATGATGAACATCTGCGTCAACGGCGCGTTTGTCGTCATCATCTACCTGGGCTCCAAGCTCATCATCACGAGCCAGGGCACGCTGTTCGACGTGGGCCAGCTCTCCTCGACCTTTACCTATGGTTTCCAGATTCTCATGAGCCTGATGCAGCTGTCGATGATCTTTGTCATGGTGACCATGGCCGACGAATCGGCACACCGCATTGCCGAGGTGCTGGCCGCCGAGCCCACGATCGCCGATCCCGCCGAGCCCGTGCTCGAGGTTGCCGACGGTTCCATCGACTTTGACCACGTGAGCTTTAAGTATTCCAAGCATGCGAAGCGCCAGGCGCTCGACGATATCGACCTGCACATTACGAGCGGCGAGACCATCGGCATCATCGGCGGCACCGGCTCGGCCAAGTCCACGCTCGTTAACCTCATCGCCCGCCTGTACGACACCACCGAAGGCGCTGTGCGCGTGGGCGGCGTGGACGTGCGCGACTACGACCTGGACGCGCTGCGTCACCAGGTCGCCATGGTGCTGCAGAAAAACGTGCTGTTTAGCGGCACCATCGCCGAGAACCTGCGTTGGGGCGACCCGAACGCCACCGACGAGGAAGTCCGCGAGGCAGCGCATCTGGCCTGCGCCGACGAGTTTGTCGACGGTTTCCCCAAGGGCTACGACACCTGGATCGAACAGGGCGGCTCTAATGTTTCGGGCGGTCAGAAGCAGCGCCTGTGCATTGCACGCGCCCTGCTGCGTCGCCCCAAGATCTTGATCCTGGACGACTCCACCAGCGCCGTCGACACCAAGACCGACGCCAAGATCCGCGCAGGGCTGGCAAGCTATCTGCCCAACACGACCAAGCTCATCATCGCCCAGCGCATCAGCTCCGTACAGGACGCAGACCGCATCATCGTCATGGAGGGCGGCCGAATCGCGCAGATCGGCAACCATGACGAGCTGCTTAAGACGAGCGAGATCTACCGCGAGACCTTTACCTCGCAAAACAAGATGTCTGCCGAAGGTACGCAAGACGCCGACGACGTCTCTGGCGACGCGAACACGGCGGCAGACAACACCGACATGACCGCAACGCAAGCTCAGACCCAGGAAGGAGGCGAGGCACATGAGTAAGGCAACGACCGCCGAGCGCGCGCTCAACCGTAAGGGCGGCACCATGTCGCGCCTCATCAAGACGCTCTTTGGCTTCTATCCCGTGCTTTTGCCCCTTGTCGTCGCCGGCGTGGTGCTCTGCGCCATCATCAACTCCATCGGCGCGACCTTCCTGCAGAGCGCCCTGCAAATTATTAGCGAATCGTGGCAGTCGGGCGATTGGGAAGCCGCGCAGCCCAAGATTCTGCAGCTCGTGACCACCCTCGCCTGCATCTACGGCGTCGGCGTCCTGTCCTCGCTCTTCTGGAACCGCGCCATGGCTATCGTCACGCAGGGCTCGCTCGAGAAGCTGCGCGAGATGATGTTCAACCGCATGCAGGACCTGCCGATCCGCTACTTCGACACGCACCAGCGCGGCGATATCATGAGCCACTACACCAACGACATCGACACGCTGCGTCAGATGATCAGCCAGTCGCTGCCCAACCTGCTCATGACGATCATCATCATCGTCACGGTGTTCTTTATCATGCTGTACTACAGCGTGTGGATGTGCCTGGTCATCATCGCCGGCGTCGCCTTTATGACCTTTATGACCAAGCTGCTCGGCTCCAACTCCGCGCGCTTCTTCATTGCGCAGCAGACCGAGCTCGGCGTGGTCGAGGGCCATATCGAGGAAGTCATGAACGGTCAGAAGGTCGTCAAGGCGTTCTGCCACGAGTCTGCCGCCGAGGCCGATTTTGACGAGCGTAACGAAAAGCTCTTCGAGGTCTCCCAGAAGGCCAACATGTACGCCAACATCCTCATGCCCATCCTTATGAACCTGGGCAACCTGCTCTACGTGCTGGTCGCACTGGCGGGCGGCATTTTCCTGGCGCTGGGCGTGCCCAACCTGAGCATCTCGGGCATGGCGCTGTCCATCGCCGTCGTGGTGCCGTTCCTCAACATGACCAAGCAGTTCTGCGGACAGATCGGCCAGATCTCACAGCAGATCAACGCCGTGGTCATGGGCCTCGCCGGCGCCGACCGCATCTTTGAGCTCATCGACGAGAAGCCCGAGGCCGACGAAGGCTATGTGACACTCGTCAACGCGCAGGTGAACCCCGAGACTTGGGAGTTCGAGGAGGCGGACCACCACACCGGCATGTGGGCGTGGAAACATCCGCACCGCGCAACCGGCGAGATCGAGTACGTACCGCTGCGCGGCGACCTGGTCATGGACAACGTCGACTTTGGCTACACGCCCGACCACGAGGTGCTGCACGGCGTGTCCGTGTTTGCCAAGCCGGGCCAGAAGGTCGCGTTTGTCGGCGCCACCGGTGCCGGCAAGACGACCATCACCAACCTCATCAACCGCTTCTATGACATTGCCGACGGCAAGATTCGCTACGACGGCATCAACGTCAATAAGATCCGCAAGGCCGATCTGCGCCGCTCGCTGGGCGTCGTGCTGCAGGACGTGAACCTGTTCACCGGCACCGTGATGGATAACATCCGCTACGGCAACCTGGATGCCACCGACGAGGAGTGCATCGCGGCGGCCAAGCTCGCGGGCGCAGACGACTTTATCACCCGCCTGCCCGACGGCTACGACACGATGCTCACCGGCAACGGCGCACAGCTGTCGCAGGGCCAGCGCCAGCTGATCTCGATCGCCCGCGCCGCCGTCGCCGATCCGCCGGCGATGATTCTAGACGAGGCCACGAGCTCCATCGACACCCGCACCGAGGCCATCGTGCAGGCGGGCATGGATAAGCTCATGGAGGGCCGCACGACGTTTGTCATCGCACACCGCCTGTCCACCGTGCGCAACTCCGACGCGATCATCTGTCTGGACCACGGCCGTATCATCGAGCGCGGCAACCACGACGAGCTGATCGCCAAGCGCGGGTACTACTACCAGCTGTACACGGGTGCGTTTGAGCTGGAGTAGGAACGGTTACTGACGGAGGGTGCCCCGGGGCGTCGGGGTAATTCCTCCGTGCTCAAACATTCTCGCTTCGCTGCGAAACTGCGCGCGGAGGAAATACCCCGCCGCCCCGGGGCACCCTCCTGCGCGCAATCAGCCCGTTGTTTAAAACGGAATAAAGGTTAGTGAGGCCCTGGCCGTTTGGCCAGGGCCTCGTTTTGTTAGTCTTTTTGGGACGGGGCTTTTTAGCTACCCTGTGCCAAATACGGCGTCATGCTTCGACGGCACCAGATTGGGTAGCTAAAAAAGCCCCGTCCCAAAAAGACTACCCGCGCCAAATGAGCTACTTGAGGAGTTGGGCCATGGCGTTGACGAATTTTTGTACTTGGAGGGTGGGCTCGAGCGGGTAGTGCAAGAAGACCGGCACCTCGCGGCCACATAGGAACGGCACGCCTACAAAAGCCGGGTGCACGCCCGACCACGCCCCGCAAGTGAGCACTGCATCGCCCTTTTCCTCCGCCTCGTTAAAGAGCGCAAAGTCAAAACTGTCCACGTCGATCACGTCCACGCCGCCATCGGCCAAAAGATCGATGCGCAGGCTGTCCATGGCGTCGTTGCCGTGGCGCAGTACGCGCAGACGCATACCCTCCAAGTCGGCAACCGTAATGCGATTCTTGCGCGCCAGCGGGCTCGTGCGCGGCAGATCGATATAAAACGGCACGTTGACAATGCGGAGCTTTTGGCAGGCATCACCCCAGCGTGGGGTAGAAAAACTCGATTGCACCACATCGACCTCGCGGCCCAAGCTACGCATGACGGTCTCGCGCTCGTCGTAGAGATCGCTTACCGGCACGATTTCAAATCGCAGCGACGGTTCCAGATCGTGGATGCCCGACCACATCGACAGCGTTTGGCGCCCCGGGCACATCATCGACACGCCCAGGCGCACGGCACCGCCATCGCCCGCCGCGCGTCGGGCACGGCGCAGCGCGTCCTCGGACTGCCGCATGATCGAGCGCGCGTCGTCCACCAGCAGTGCGCCGGCCGGCGTCACTTTGACGCCCGAGTGCGAGCGTTCGAACAGCGTGATGCCGAACTCGGCCTCGAAGCCCGACACCTGCTTGACGAGCGCCGGAGTCGACACGCGCAATTGTGCCGCCGCACGCGAGAAGCTTCCCAGCTCCGCAGCGGCCGATATGGCCTCAAGTCGTCGATCGTACACGTCAATCTCCCGTTTTCGCGCCCGTGGCCACATGGTGCCACAGGAGGTTGTTTTCGCAGGTCATGCGCTCAATTGAGAATAAACTGCATCGCACAGTGTAAACCTATGGTTAACGCCATTCTAACAAATATGCAATTCACCTGCGCAAATGCAAAGCATACGATAACCAGCGAAAACCACGTGGGTCGGTTAATGGGAGCGACCCACCGGGAGGCATAAGAAGGGAAGTTCCTATGAGCAATTGGCTTAAGCTCGAGGGCGATGTTTGCGCTGTGACTGGAGCGCTCGGCGGCATGGGCGTCGAGATTTGCCGCGAGTTCGCCCGCAATGGCGCCAACGTCGTCCTGCTCGACCTGGACGAGGAGAAGGTCAAGGCCGCTGCCGCCGACCTCGCTGCCGAGTTTGGCATCCACGCCGAGGGCTACAAGATGAACGCCACCGACGAGGCCGAGGTTCAGGCCGCCGTCGATGCCACCATCGCCGACTTCGGCCGCGTCGACGTTCTCGTCAACACCGCCGGCATCCTGCGCTTCGCAGCCATGGAGGACCTGCCGCTGAGTGACTGGAACGAGGTCATCAACGTCAACCTCACCGGCTACTTCATCACCTCACAGCGCTTTGGTCGCGAGATGATCAAGGCCGGCCAGGGCTGCCTGGTGCACATCTCGACCGTCGCCAGCCACTCCCCCGAGACGTTCTCGGGCGTGTACAGCTCCACCAAGGCGGGCGTCAACATGATGTCCAAGATGCTCGCTGCCGAGTGGGGTCCCTACGGCGTGCGCTCCAACTGCGTCGAGCCCTGCTTTGTCAAGACCCCCATGTCGGCAAGCTTTTACGCCGATCCCGAGGTCGAGAAGAGCCGCAGCCGCCTGATCGCCACGCGCCGCATCGGCGAGGTCAGCGATATCGCCAACGCCGTCATGTTCCTGGCGTCCAAGCGCTCGGACTTTACCACCGGCGACGCCATCAAGGTCGACGGCGGCTTCTCCAACATGATGGGCGACCTCACCGCCAAGCCCGGCGGCCGCCGCGCCTTTGCCGACAACTACCTCAAGAACAAGGGCGTCGAGCTCTGGTCCGATGAGTCCGGCGTCGCAAAGCCGACTGACCAGTAAACCAGCCCGGTAGAAAGGGGCGCGGGGCAAGCACCTCAGCGGCGTTTGCCCCTCCCCTCCCCCGTATCGATTAGAAAGAGTCCAATGGCTTCCACCAACTCCAACAAGGGTCGCGCCGTCGTGCTTTCCGCCGCGTGCGTCACCATGTTCTTCATCAGCTCCATCGCGCTGTATTCCGTTGTGAGCAAGAACCTGCTCGCCGTCTATCCCGAGTGGTCCAGCGCTCTTACCTGGGCTTTCCCGGTCTTCCAGACCATCATGGCCGTGACGGGCATCTTCGCCGGCCGCATCTCCGATAAGATCGGCCCGCGCAACGTCGTGATCGCCGCTGCCGTGTGCTACGGCGTGGGCTGGTTCATGTCCGGCACCGTCACCGAGCCGTGGCAGTTCTACCTGTGGTTCTCGCTCGTCGCCGCCATCGGCAACGGCCTGGGCTACAACCCGGCGCTCACCACCGGCCAAAAGTGGTTCATCGACAAGAAGGGTCTCGCCTCCGGCATCACCCTGGCCGCTTCGACCGCCGGCCCCGCCGTGTTGTCCCCGGTGCTCGCCTCGCTGCTCATTCCGAGCCTGGGCATCTTTGGCGCCCTTAAGGCACTCGGCGTCATCTTCTTTGTGACGATCGCCGCCTCCGCCCTGTTCCTGAAGGCCCCCGAGGCCGGTTGGTTGCCCGAGGGCTTCGAGGCCCCCAAGGGCGGCGCGCACGCCGGTACCTTCGGCGACCTCACCCCGGGCGAGATGGTCAGGACCCCGCGCTTCTGGGTCCTCATCGTCACCTTCGCCTTTGCCGCCACCGCGGGCACCCTGCTCGTGGGCAAGGTTGCCTCCATCGCCGCCGTCCAGCTCTTCGCCGACCCCACGAGCGCCGCGGCTGTCGCCCTCGGCGGCGTGGTCGTCTCCGTCAACACCTGCGCCAACCTGGTCGGCCGTCTGTCCTTTGGCCAGATCATCGACAAGCTCGGCGCCTACAAGTCGCTGCTCATCAGCCTTGTCGTCACCATCGTCGCACTCGTCATCATGTCGATGAGCTTTACGCAGGCCATGTTCTTTGTTGCGCTCGCCCTGCTCGGCTTTAGCTTTGGCGCCCTGCTCGTCATCTACCCGCCGCTCACCGGTGGCGCCTTTGGCACCAGCAACATTGGCGTCAACTACGGCATCATGTTTTTGGGCTACGCCGCCTCTACCTGGATCAGCCAGCCCATCACCGCCGTGCTGTATCACGCCGAGGCCGGCAGCGCCGCCTACCAGCAGTCCTTCTACGGCGCCATCGTGATCGCCGCCATCGCCGTCGTGCTCACCGTCTACATGATGGTCTCCGACAGCAAGAAGAAGTCCGCCTAGTTGTACCGATGTGACAAAGGGACTGTCCCTTTGTCACATTTCACCGGTCCCCAGTATTAAGGAGTCGAAATGTCTGAGCTCAACCCCGTCCGCATTGCCGTTATCGGCGCCGGCGCCATGGGCCGCAACCACATCCGCTTTGTCACCGAGGAGCCCGAAGCCGAGCTCGTCGCCATCGCCGACGCCTTTGAGGGCGCCCGCGCCACGGCCGAGGCCGCCAGCGTGCCGTTTTATACCGATCCCGCCCAGATGATGGACGAGGTCAAGCCCGAGGCCGTCATCATCGCCACCCCCAACGACCTGCATCTGGGCGTTGCCCGCGAGGCCGTGAAGCGCAACATCGTGCCGCTGGTCGAAAAGCCGATCTCCAACGACCTCGAGGATGCCCAGGCTTTCGCCGCCGAGGCCGAGACCGCCGGCGTGCCCGTGCTCGTGGGTCAGCACCGTCGCCACAACCCCTTCGTCAACAAGGCCAAGGAGATCATCGAGTCCGGCGAGCTGGGCAAGCTCACCGTGTCGAGCTTCCACTACATGATCTATAAGAATGACGAGTACTTCGATGTCGAGTGGCGCCGCAAGAAGGGTGCCGGACCGATCTTGGTCAACCTGGTTCACGACGTGGACCTGCTCCGCTACCTGCTGGGCGAGCCCGTCGCCGTCCAGGGCATGCAGTCCAGCGCCGCCCGCGGTTTTGAGACCGAGGACTCCGCCGTGGTCAACGTCCGTTTTGCCGATGGCGCGCTTGCGAGCATGACCATCTCCGACGCCACCGCCAGCCCCTGGAACTGGGAGGCAACCGCTCGCGAGGATCCGCAGTACCGCCCCTTCGACGCCGACGCCTACTTTATCGGCGGAACCTTGGGTGCCCTTTCGCTGCCCCGCCTGCATCAGTTCTCCTACGACGGCGCCTCCAACTGGCACAAGCCGCTGCAGATGGAGATTCCGGCCGTCGACCCGGCGCTGCCGCACAAGATGCAGCTCAAGCACTTTGTGAAGGTCGTCCGCCGCGAAGTTGAGCCCGTCGTAACCCCCGCCGATAACGTCAAGACGCTCACGCTTCTCAACGCCATCAAGGAGGCCGCCGAGACCGGCCAGCTCGTCGAGCTGTAGCACCTTAGGACAGGCCGCGGCAGAAACCCCATGCCGGGCCCCTCGGTCCGCCACAAATAAGCCCCTCTTCTTTGCCCCGCGAGCAGCCTCCTGCCCGCGGGGCATTTTGCTACGTTGCCAATGATTTTTCTGGGACGGGGGACTTTTTGCACCTTAGCTTGATTCGTTCGCCACGAAATGTGCCTATCTACTACGTTTAACCAATCACCCTCATCCATACCGAATTTCGCGAAATAAAAACCGCAGGTAAACGGCTTGCGCATTTTCGGAAAACCGGGGGATGGTCGACCCACACGGTTCAAACGTAGTAGATAGGCCGCTTTCGTGGTTCCGCGCCAAAACAGTCTTTTTTGAGCGAAGTGGCAGGTGGTATCCTTGGTAGCCCTGTGCTGCAAACGCACCTTAAACGCAAGGAGTCCCATGGATCTTATCGCCCAGCTCGCGCGCGAGCTCAACCTTAAGGCCGCCAACGTCGAGGCGGCCGTCAAGCTCATCGACGAGGGAAACACCATTCCCTTTATCTCGCGCTACCGCAAGGAAGCCACGGGCGGCATGGACGATGTCGCCCTGCGCGCGCTCGACGAGCGCCTGTCCTACCTGCGTAATCTTGAGCAGCGCAAAGAGGACGTCATTCTGCTCATCGGCGCCCAGGGCAAACTCACGCCCGAGCTCGAGCAACAGATTCGCGAGGCCACACAGCTCCAGCGTGTCGAGGACCTCTACAAGCCCTACCGCAAAAAGCGCATGACCCGCGCGCAGAAGGCACGCGAGGCCGGCCTGGAGCCGCTCGCCAACATGATCATCATGCAGGCCTCGGCCAAGGGCAGCGCGCTCGACGCCGCCGCGGACTACGTCAACGAGGAGGCCGGCTTCGACACGCCCGAAAAGGCGCTCGCCGGCGCCGCCGACATCGTGGCCGAGACGGTGGCCGAAGATCCCGAGAACGTCGCCGACCTGCGCGCCTTTACGCAAAACACCGCCGACATCGTCGTCGAGGCCACCGACCCCGCCGAGAAGACCCCCTACGAGCCGTACTACAGCTATGATGAGCCGCTGCGCCGTATACCCAACCACCGCGTGCTGGCTATCGACCGCGGTGAGCGCGAGGGCAAGCTCCGCGTGCGCGTGAACGTCGACGGCGCTGCCGCTACGGCACGCCTCGGCAGCCGCTGGCCCCGTCGCCAGGGCGTGTTTGCTCCCGTCTTTGACGCCGCCATCGCCGATGGCTACAAGCGTCTCATGGCCCCCTCGCTGGAGCGCGAGGCCCGCGCCAAACTCACCGTTCGTGCCCAGACCGAGGCCATCAACGTCTTTGCCAAGAATCTCGAGGGCCTGCTCTCGGCGCGCCCCGTGCGCGGCGCCCGCGTGCTCGCGCTCGATCCGGGCTACCGCACCGGCTGCAAGGTCGCCGTCATGGACGAGACCGGCAAGCTACTCGACCACGGCGTGGTCTACCCCACCAAGCCGCGCCACGACGTCGCCGGCACCAAGCGCGAGCTCGCCCGCCTCGTCAAGAAGGACGGCGTCAACACCATCGTCATCGGCAACGGCACCGCCAGCCGCGAGACCGAGGAAGTCGTCTCGGAGTTCATTGCCGAGCAGGCGCCTGGGCTGCGATACACCATTGTTAACGAGGCCGGCGCGTCGGTGTACTCCGCTTCCGAGCTCGCCAGCCAGGAATATCCCGATCTGGACGTCACCGTGCGCGGCGCCATGAGCCTGGGCCGCCGCCTGCAGGACCCGTTGGCAGAGCTCGTCAAGATTCCGCCCCAGTCCATCGGCGTGGGCCAGTACCAGCACGACCTTGACCAGGCCGAGCTTTCACGCACCCTGGGCCACGTGGTGGAGGACGTCGTTAACCGCGTGGGCGTCGACGTCAACACCGCAAGCGCGAGCCTGCTGGGATACGTATCGGGCATTACGCCGAGCGTGGCCAAGAACATCGTGGCATACCGCGAGGAAAACGGCGCCTTTACCGATCGCCGCCAGCTTAAGAAGGTCCCCAAGCTGGGACCCAAGGCATACCTCAACGCCGCGGGCTTCCTGCGCATCAGCGGTGGCAAGAACCCGCTCGATGCGACGAGCGTCCACCCCGAGAGCTACGAGGTGGCCACGTCCGTCCTGGAGCGCGCCGGCGTTGCGGCAAGCGAGCTCAGCCGCGGCGGCGTGCCCGATATCGAGCGTCGCCTGGGCAGCATTTCGGCACTGGCAAGCGACCTGGACTGCGGCACCCTGACGCTCATCGACATTGTCAACGAGCTCAAGAAGCCCGGTCGCGACCCGCGCGACGACGCGCCCGAGGTGGTCTTTAGCCGCTCGGCGCTTTCCATCGACGATCTGGAGCCCGGCATGGAACTCAAGGGCACGGTGCGCAACGTTGTGGATTTTGGCGCGTTCGTCGACGTGGGCGTGCACCAGGACGGCCTCGTACACATCTCCAAGCTCGCCAACCGCTTCGTCAAGCACCCGAGCGACGTGGTGCGCGTCGGTGACACGGTCAAGGTGTGGGTTGAAAAGGTCGATCGCGACCGCAAGAAGATCTCCCTCACCATGGTGCAGGGGAAGTAAACCGCCAAAGCAAGGGTACCCCCTGTAGCAGCGTGCAAAATCGCGAGTATTCTGCAAATTCCGCCGTTCCAGATGCCCCTCAGAGGCGAAAAAGCAAAAACAGCCCCCGTTTTAGCGTCATCAGAGCCAAAACGAGGGCTGTTCCGCGCTTCAACCAGCTGGTAAAAGCCTTTACCTTGCTGAATATTCTCAATTATGCACGGCGCAGGCGGGGGTACCTTTGTCCACGGCAGAATATGGAAGCCAATCACCAACCTACTGGCAAGTTCGTGTCGGCAGCCCCGGCCTTTCCTTTGCCTAGCGCGACCCTCGCGAAGCGCGTGAGCGATAGGGAAAGGAAAGGCCGGGGCGAGCAGCCCGCGGCGCAGCCAGTGTTCGCGTTACGGCAGAATATGGAAGCCCAAAGCGGCGATATCCTTGGCAAAGCCGCGCACGGTGTCGAGCGAGACCTCGTACGGATCACGGCCGATGTTCTTGCGCTTGGCCAGGATGCTATTGGGCACCGTGATGATCTGGCAACCGCATCCTTCCGCCTGGTAAATATTGATAAGCTCACGCGTGGACGCCCACAGGACCTCGCAGTTGGGCTTGGCGGCGGCCTTCTTCACCGACTCCGTCATAAACGGAATGGGATCGACGCCGGTGTCAGCGATACGGCCGGCAAAGAGCGAGATGATGGACGGCGTCTCGGCATCAACGGCCTCGACCATCTCGTCGACCTGCGTAGGCGTAAAGATGGTGGTGACGTTGACCTTGATGCCATCGGCCGAAAGCTTGCGCACCAGCTCGGCGGTGGACTCGCCCTTGGTAGTCACGCACGGAATCTTGACGTAGACGTTCTCGGCCCAGGTAGCGATCTCGCGCGCCTCGACCTCCATGGTCTCGACGTCATCGGCAAAGACCTCAAACGACACGGACACATCGGTGATGTGGGCCAGGACCTCCTTGGCAAACGCGCGGTAATCCGTCACGCCGCCCTTCTTCATAAGGGACGGGTTGGTCGTGAAACCCTGAACGTTGCCGTTCTCGTACATGTCGAGCATGCCCTCGAGGTTTGCACCGTCAGCGAACACCTTGATTGCCATCTGCCTGATTCCTTTCGTCTGCATACGGCCGATAAACTGCTAAACACTTTACCTATGTTTATCAAGGCGTGAGCTGCGGGTTTTTATCTTCTCGGCGAACGGTTTTGCAGTTTTACCATTTTTATATCGACGCCCCAGCGGCAAAACGTTTTTGCTGATCATCGCGGTTGATTCCGTTCGCGGCGCAGAGACAGCGCTTCACCGGTGCGTTTTCACAACCAGTCCAAAACAAAAAGCGGTGACGCCTCATTTGAGACGTCACCGCTTCCGTGTAGGAGCCGGTTATCGGAGCTCCGCCCGATTAGGGCTTAACGTATGCCTGGATTACTCTTCCTCAACGTGATTGATCACAGCACCCTTGGTGTGGATGAAGTTGGGGACGAAGGCGACGATCAGAAGGACAGCAAGAATCGCGTAGACACCGGTGGTACCGAAGGCCTCGGCAGCGCGGCCAAGCGTAATACCAATGACGGAGAAATCGAAGTCGCCGAACGTAGTGTTCTTGAAGCCAAAGACGTCAAGAACGGGCAGGAGCAGGGCCGGGGCAAAGGTGATGAGCAGGCCGTTGACGAAAGCGCCAAGAGCTGCGCCCTTGCGACCGCCGGTAGCATTGCCGTAGATGCCCGCGGTAGCACCGCAGAAGAAGTGAGGAACCATGCCCGGGATGATGAAGATGCCCAGGGTAGCGCCCACGATGAACATACCGACCACGCCACCGATAAAGGAAGCGACAAAGCCGAGGATGACGGCGGTGGGAGCATAGGGGAAGAAGACGGCGCAGTCGACGGCGGGGATGGCACCGGGGATCAGCTTGTTGGAGATGCCCTGGAAAGCCGGGACCAGGTCGGCAAGGATCATACGAACGCCGTTATAGACGATGGTGACACCAACGGCAAAGGACAGGGCACAGGTCAGGGCATAGACAATCACGTTGTCGCCGCCAGCGGTCTTGGTAACGACCGCAGGATCTGCGATGTAAGCGGCGAAAGCGGTAACCAGGTAGAAGAAGGCCATGGTAAGAGCCGTGGAGATGGTAGTGTCGCGCAGGAAGGCGAACTTCTCGGGAACCTCGATCTTCTCGGTGCTGTTCTCCTCGGCGTCCTTAGCAAAAAGCGTACCGACTGCAGCGGAGATGTAATAGGCGAGTGAACCGAAGTGGCCCATGGCGATTTCATCGCCATCGGTAACCTTCTCGGTGAAACGCTGACCAACGGCGGGAAGCATAGCGCTCACGAGGCCCAGGAACATGCCGCCCACGATGACAAGCTGGACATCCTGGAAGCCAGATGCCTGCAGAACGGCAGACAGCAGGCAGGCCATAAACATGCTGTGATGGCCCGTCAGGAAGATGTACTTAAACTTGGTAAAGCGGGCAATGATAATGTTCACGACATAGCCGAGAATCAGGATCATCATGGTCTGAACGCCGAGGACGCTCTGAGCCATCGAAACAACGACCTCGTTGTTGGGCACGACGCCGGTGATGTGGAAACCGGTCTCGATGAAGGTACCCAGCGGAGCAAGGTTCTCCTGAACAACAGCGGCGCCGGCGGACAGCATGATGTAACCAAGAATGGGCTTCAGGGTGCCCGTCATCACCTTGTGGGCAGGACGCTTAAGCGCGACAAGGCCCACAAAGGCAAATAGACCCATAATCCACGCTGGCTTGGTCAGAATCGATTGGATAAACTCAAGTATGGGAAGGATGGCTTGCATCTGCGCTTCCTTTCTCTCTAACGTGGGCGCGTTTCCCTCTTCCACAGGGAACCGCCCTTTTTTGTGCCGCTTTAGGCGTTAGCGGCGGCCGCCTTGATTGCCTCGAGGGCGTCTTCGCGGATCTTCTTCTTGTTCACATAGCTGCGAACGATCACAACGTTGCCGTGGAGCTCGGGGGCGAGTTCCTTAACAGTGATGAACAGATCCGGATTTGCGGAAGAAGCACCGTTCAGGTCCATAGACTCAACGTCGGCCTTGATGCCCTCCTCCTCGCAAAGCTCCTCGACTTTGCCAGCGAGCATCAGGCTGGACCCGATGCCGTTTCCGCATACGGTGATGATATGCATGGCAACCTTCCTCTCCTACACGTGACGGTTTTCCGTCTATCCAAAAGCGGCGACGCATCGCCGTGCCATTAAGGCCTAAAAGAATGAACGCATGGTCTCCAAAACCTGCTCGGGCGTATCGCATGCGCTGAGCTTGGCAACGCAGTCCTCGTCCTCGAACATCTGCGAAAGCTCCGCCAAGCAGCCAAGATGAGCCTTGGGGTCGGGTGCGCAAATACCCACGAGCACGTGAACCGGATCGAAATCCTCGTGTCCAAACGCAATGGCAGGGTCAAGCGTGACGATACAGATCCCCGCTTCACTCACATTGCCATTTGCCTGAGCGTGGGGCATGGCGATGCCCTCTTCCAAGACCATATAGGGGCCGAATTTG
Organism: uncultured Collinsella sp.; assembly: GCA_938039325.1. Lineage (GTDB taxonomy): Bacteria > Actinomycetota > Coriobacteriia > Coriobacteriales > Coriobacteriaceae > Collinsella. The sequence goes on from CALHUX010000058.1 coordinate 53,339, forward strand.
TGAACCGATGAAATCATGGCGTCAACATAGCTCTGGTCGCATTTGCCAGCGTCTACGAGCAACTTACCGCATGCCTTGATCGCTTCCTCCCAGTCGGAGGCCTCGACGTGGCAGGCAACAAGCTCGGGCTTAAGAAGATCGGTCAGCATGCTCGTCCCCTACTCCTCGGGCAGGATATGAAAACCAAGCGCCTGAATGTCGCGGGCAAAGCCCTTGACCGTATCAAGCGAGTACTCAAGCAAATCTTTCCCGAAATTCTTGCGTTTGGCAAGAAGGGCATTGGGGACCGTAATGATCTGGCATCCAACGGACTCCGCCTGGAAGATATTGAGGACCTCGCGCGTAGACGCCCAGAGAACCTCGGCAGCAGGCTTAACGGCGGCCTTCTTTACGGACTCCGCCATGAGGGGCAGCGGATCGACGCCGGTATCGGCAATGCGACCGGCAAAGATGGACAGAATAGAGGGGGTCTCAGCAGAGACGGCATCGACAAACTCGTCGACCTGCTCGGGCGTGAAGATAGTGGTGACATTCACCTTGATGCCGTCGGCAGAAAGGCGCTTGACCAGCGCGGCAGTGGACTCACCCTTGGTGTTGAGCGCCGGGATCTTAACGTAGACGTTGTCTGCCCAGGTTGCGATCTCGCGAGCCTCGGCTTCCATACCCGCCTCGTCGTCGGCGAATACCTCAAAAGAGACCGACACATCAGTAATGTGCTCAAGAACCGTCTTGGCAAAAGCGCGGTAGTCGGTCACGCCGCCGGCCTTCATAAGGGAAGGATTGGTCGTGAAGCCCTGAACGTTGCCATTGTCATGCATGTCAAGCATGCCCTCGAGGTTAGCGCCGTCGGCAAACACCTTGATCGCCATGTTCGGTCCTTTCTCATCTAACACTATTGCTATCGAAAGCCTTCTTCTTTGTTTCAAAAGCTTTTCGGTTTTCTTTTATAAACCATTTCAAAAGCTATCGAAAGCTCAATTGTCAACTTTCCGTGAACGGTCGAATATCGGGCGTGAACGTACTTCTTTTGGGCGGCACCTTCAGAATGAGACTCTTTATAGCCCGTTTACGTGCGAACTATCTGCTACGCATGCATTTGTGACATGCCATTCCGTTCTTTTGATTCATTCGAATTTGCCTTGTTCTTTTCATATCGATACGTTATATTTCGATTACGAAAGGCGCATCTTTTACCTTTTGTTCAAAAGGAGCGGCATATGGCATCTACTTCAGACCTTTCACCGGCCGAGCGTCAGCGATTTATCATGAATTGGCTGGCCGAAAAGCCAAATATCTCGGTATCCGACATCGTTCGCCGTTTTTCGGTTTCGGAAGTCACCGCACGACACGACCTCATCTCGCTGGAATCCGAAGGCAAGCTGCGTCGCGTACGCGGCGGAGCGGTATCGCTTTCTCGCTCCAACGCAATCTCGTATCCCGAGGAGCGCATCAATGTCCAAGTCGAGGCCAAGGAAGCCATCGCCGCAACCGCAGCAACTCTTGTTGATGATGGCGATGTTCTGGTAATTGATATCGGCACCACAGGCTTTTACTTCGCTAAGGCCCTCATGGACAAGCGTGAGATCACCATTATCACCGGCGATCTTGCAATCGCGAACTACGCCAGCTTCAATCTCCCCAATGCTTCGGTAGTGCTGCTGGGCGGCTCCGTGCGCAAGGGCCACCTCTATCTCGCGGGCGCACTAACGCTCGACTGCATGAGCAAACTACATGCCGACAAGGCGTTTGTCAGTGCCGACGGATTCCACCCCGACCACGGTTTTACCGTCGAGCACGACTTCTCGGCCATGATCAAGCATATGTACCTTACCAACTCAAACCAGGGCTACATGATGGTTGACCAGGGAAAGTTCAATAAGACCAGTTTTTATCAGTCCGCGCAGATCGATGACCTCGACGGCATCATCGTTGATGGAGACGACGAGGGCATCATGACGGCGGCGATCGAGAGCAGTCGCAGTCATCCCAAGCTCTATATTGCAAAATAGCTCAAATGGCCGGGTCGCCCCCACTGCGGGCGACCCGGCCATTTATTAAATCAACCCAAAATGGCGCATCGCTGTGACGGTGCCATCGTGTGCGACATCGTCGGTCACGTAGTCGGCGACTGCCTTGACCTCGGGCATGGCGTTGCCCATGGCTACAGCCGTCTCGACGGCGGCGAGCATGCCCAGGTCGTTGCCCGAATCGCCAAAGCCAAAGGTGCGCGCATTGCCAGTGCGGCCCAGATACTCCAGCGCTCGCGCCACGCCCAAGCCCTTGTCGATGCCTTTGGGGCTCAGCTCGCGATTCTGGCCACCGGTGTTGCACAGCTCAAACTCGCGATCGATAAAGCCATCATCGTTGGCTACGCGAGCCAGGTCGCACGCGTTAATGCACACCTTGCCTACGCGCAAGCGGCCATCGACGCGCATCTGATCAACGCCGTGCACCACGCCGGCGCCTAGCAGAAATGACTGTTCGACACCAACTGGCTCAAGTGAATAGGTGGCACCGTTCGTCTCGAACAACGCCTCGCCGCCCGCCACAGTAATACGACGCGCGAGCTCCGCGATAACGTCCTCGTCAAAGCAGTCCTCATGCACCACGCGGCCCTCGACCTCGAGCGTCGCCCCCGCCATGGCAACGATACCCGCCGGGTTCAGCGCGCGCAGGCCATCGGCAATCAGCCACAAGGGGCGACCCGTGCAGATAAATGCCTGGTGACCCGCATTGCGCAGGCGACCAAATGCATCGACAACAGCCTTCGACGGATGGATTGCATTGAAGTCCTTATCGGTCATATCGTCGGGATCGAACGACGTCAGCGTGCCGTCCACGTCAAAAAAGAGCACGGCGGAATCGGAGCACGCATCAATCATATGGGTTCCTTTCGAGGATAAGGGCAAACGAAGCATCCATCATATAATGGAGCGACGCAACCAGAGAGGTCATCCATGGAATTTTACGCAAGCTGCCCCGAGGGCTTTGAGTCCGCACTCGCCGATGAGCTTAAACGCCTCGGGCTTTCGCATGTCCGCCGCCTGAAGGGCCGCGTTACGTTTGAGGGCGAGCTCGAAGAAGGCTACCGCGCCTGTCTGTGGTCGCACCTGGCGAGCCGCGTGTTCGTGGTACTCGGACGCTTTGAGGCGCAGGATGCCGACGAGCTGTACGACAGCGTTTACGACATCGCCTGGGAGACCATCATCCGCCCCGGCGCCACCATCGCCATCACCGCCCGCGGCGTGACCGAGCAGCTGCGCAACACGCGCTTCTCGGCCCTGCGCGCCAAGGACGCGCTGTGCGACCGTCTGGCCGAGACCACGGGCCGTCGCGCCGATGTCGACGCCGCCGACCCCGACGTTCACCTGCTGCTTTCGCTGCGTCAGCGCCGCGCGAGCATTAGCCTGGACCTTTCGGGTGACCCGCTGTTCAAACGTCTGCCGCCCGCAGCGACCCGCGCCGGCGAGGGCACTCACGTGCTGCGCCCCGACTACGCCGCCCTGGTGCTGGCGCAGGTCGGCTGGACTGCACTGTGCGAGCACGAGCTGACGGCCGACGATTACGAGAACGAAGCCCTGCCCACGCTGATCGATGCCTCGTGCGCCGGCGGCGGCCTGCTGCTGGAGGCCGTGAACATTCTGACCGACCGCGCCCCGGGCGCTGCACGCGAGCGCTGGGGCTTTGAGGGCTGGCAGCTGCACAACGCCGCCCTATGGGAGCAGCTGCTCGCCGAGGCACGCGAGCGCGAGGCGGCAGCACGCGAGCACCAGGCACGCATCGTGGCTGTAGACATCGACCCCGCCGCCCGCAAGACTGCCGAGCGCATGGTCAAGTGCGCCGGCTACAAGCGTTTTGTCGACTTTTGCGCCGCCAAGTCCGCCACCGTGCTGGACCATGCAGGCGCTGTCGCCGGCGCCGCCGTGGTCGCGGATACGACCGAGACACCGCTTTCGCTCATGCACGACGCCATGACGCTGGTCGGTGAGCTGCGCCGCGCGCCCGAGCTTGCCGCGGCGCCGGTCGCCGCGCTCACCCGCGACGGATTGCTGGCCCGCGCGCTCCACGCCGAGCCCGAGCGCTCAATCGCCGTTATGCCCAACAACGAGGAGGCGACCGTCGAAGTCTGGCCTTCGCTCGACCACGCCGCCGCAGCGTTTGAAGCTGCGACCAGTGCGGATGGCGAGGCCGAGGTTGCGAATGCCAACGACGTCAACGACAAAGCCACCGCTTCCGCCATGCCCGAACCTGCCGCCACGCTCGACCTGGGCGACGGCAAGCCGTTGCCCGTGCTCATCCCGGAGTCCGAGCAGTTCGCCAACCGCCTGCGCAAGAACGCCCGTCTGCGTCGCAAGTGGGCAAAGCGCGAGGGCGTGAGCTGCTACCGTGTCTACGATGCTGACCTGCCCGATTACTCTGCCGCCATCGATCTGTACGAGGGTTGCCCGCAGACGCCGGGCCGCTGGCTCGTCATTGCCGAATACGCCGCGCCCAAGACCATCGACCCCGCACTGGCCCAGGCCCGCATGCTCGACATCTTGGCCATCGCGCCGCGCATCCTGGATGTTCCGGCCGAACACGTGCACGCCAAGGCCCGCATGCGTTCGCGTGGCGGCTCGCAGTACGGCAAGCAGGGCGCCGGCAAGGGCGGATCGGGCGAACGCGCCAACATCGCGCGCCGTCGCCTGCCGCTCATCGAAGAGGGCGGCCTCACCTTTGCCGTCAACTTTGACGATTACCTGGACGTCGGCATCTTCCTGGATCACCGCGTCACCCGCAGCCTAGTGCGCGAGCACGCCAAGCAGGCGCGCCGCTTCCTCAACCTGTTTGCCTACACCGGCACTGCCACCTGCTACGCGGCCGATGGCGGCGTCGAGGAGACCGTGACGGTCGACCTCTCCAACACCTACCTGGACTGGGCCGAGCGCAACATGCGCCAGAACGGCTTTGTGGGGCCTCAGCATCATTTTGTGCGCGACGACGTGCTCGCCTGGATTCGCGACCAGCGCCAGACGCGCAACCGCTGGGACTTGATCTTTGTCGATCCGCCCACGTTCTCGAACTCGTCCAAGATGGGCCGCCGCACCTGGGATGTCCAGCGCGACCATGTTGAGCTGTTGGCCGGCGTATCGCGCCTGCTCGCGCAGGGCGGCCACGCCATCTTTAGCTGCAACCTGCGAGGCTTCCGCCCCGAAACGCGCAAGCTCGCACGCGCGGGCGTGGTGCTGGAGGACATTACGGCGCAGACCATCCCCGAGGACTTCGCACGCAACCAGAAGGTGCACCACTGCTACATCGTGCGCCGCCTGCCCATCGAGGACGCCATGGTCGAAGTCGGCTTTAGCGCCGAGGAAATTGCCGAGCGCGTCGAGGAGCTGCGCAACCCCGAAGCCCGCAAGCCTCGCGCAACGGCGCCCGCGCACGCGCAGGCAGGCGACCGGGGGCCGCGCGGCAACGGCAAGCCTGACTCCGCCGGCAAGCCCAAAAAGAAGAAGTTCTACGCCAGCAAGCCCAAGGGCAAATAACAAAGTTGCGGTGGAATACGGACTGTTTTGCCTGGAATTAGGCAAATTTAGACCGTATTTCACCGCAACTCATATTGGGATGGTGGTTGGCGATCTAGCCTTGGATGACCAATCGGTAGCCGATGCCCACATGCGTCTGGATATAGCGCGGATGCGCGGGGTCGGACTCGATTTTCTTGCGCAGCGTGCCCATAAAGACGCGCAGGCTCGCCAGGTCGCTCTTGGTCGCCGTGCCCCAAATCTCGTGCAGGATAAACTGGTGCGTCAACACCTTGTCGGCGTTGTGCGCCAGCAGACACAGGAGCTTGTACTCGATCGGCGTCAGGTGCAGTTCCTCGCCATCCATCATGGCGATGCCAGCATCAAAATCGATATGCAGCTCACCGGTATCGAACGAGCCCTCGGAGGCAACGCCGCCCGTTTGCGCATACGAAAGGCGCCTGAGCGTCGTGCGAATGCGCGCGAGCAGTTCCTCGACCGAAAACGGCTTGGTCAGGTAGTCGTCGGCACCGGCATCGAGCGCGCGGATCTTGTCCGCGTCCTCGCTGCGCGCCGAGACCACGATGATCGGCATGCCCGACCACGTGCGCACCGACTCCACCACCTTGACGCCGTCCATATCGGGCAGGCCCAGATCGAGCAGCACAATGCTCGGCGCCTGCGACGAGGCGGCGGCGATGGCAGCATGTGCGGTCTCCACGGCCATATGGCGCAAGCCGTGCGCCTCGAGCGCGGCAACGATGAGGTTGCGGACGGCGGGATCGTCCTCAACGACTAAGATGAGCGGTTTCACGGCAGAGTTCGGCACAGCGCTACTCCTTATCAAACGAAACGTCGGCGGCGGGAAGCTCGATCGTAAAGACCGAGCCGTGCGGGTCCGCCGCGGCAACCTCTATGCTACCGCCATGCGCCAGCGCAATGGAGCGGCAAAGCGAAAGCCCCAGGCCCACACTGCGTCGGCTATCGGCCAAACCATGGTTGGCGGTGTAGAACGACTCAAAGATACGCTCGCGGTCCTCGGGAGCAATGCCCGGGCCGTCATCGGCCACCGAGCACGCCACGCGTCCATCGCCGGCGTCAATCGAGATCACGATATGCGAGCCTGCGGGCGTGTAGGTAATGGCATTGTTCACCAGGTTTACCACCAGCTGCACCATCAGGCGCGCATCGACATTGACGAGCGCCGGCTCATCGCTCGCCACCACCTTAAGATCGTGCTCGCGCACGGCCGGATTTACATGGCGCAGCGCCTCCTCGACGATATCGTCCATGAGCTCGAGCGTGGTCGACAGATGCATGCCGCCGCCCTCGAGTTTGGTGATGGCGAGCAGGTTCTCGACGGTGGCGTTGAGCCACAGCGCATCCGAGCGAATGGATAGCAGCAGGCCGCGGCGCGTCTGGGCATCGAGCACCGCGGTGCCGGTCGAGCCCTGGTCGAGCAGCACGTCGGCATTACCCGAAATACTGGTAAGCGGCGTGCGCAGATCGTGCGAGATGGAGCGCAGCAGATTGGCGCGCAGCTGCTCATTTTTGGCAAGCACCGCCGCCTCCTCGCGGGCCTCCATGGCGCGAGCGCGATCGAGTGCCAGCTCGCCTTCGCTCACGATGGCATCGGCAAGTGTCCGCTCCTCGTGCGTCAGCACGTCGGGCTCGGCAACGATAGCCAGCACGCCCACCACCGAGGCGGGATCGCCCGCGCGCACCATGGTGTCGCCCGAGCGCACGGTCAGGTAGATGCCGTAGAACGCCGAGCCGCCGTAGGTGGCATCGAGCGGCGTTCCCACATAGGCGGACGCCGAGAGCCGCGGCGGCATCTGCGGCGCCAGTTCATGCACCGGCGCGACATCGCCCACGGCCGTGTATGTCGCACGCGGCAGCAGGTCATCGCCCTCGGCGTCGGCGCCGTACCACACGACCGGACGGCCCGAAAGACGCGCCAGCTGCGTGGCCATAGCGTGAACGATCTGCTGCTGATCGGCGCAGCGCTGCAACATGCGGTTGGTCTCGAGCACCATATGCGTGCGGCGGTCGCTGGCGGCAGCCTGTGCCAAGGCGCGGCGCAGGGCCAACGCAATCGAGCTCGACACAAGCGAGACCACGAACATGATGAAGAACATGCCGGGATAGACGCGGTCGATAAACGACAGCGAGTAGCGCGGGTCGACAAATAAGAGGTTGTAGAGCGCCACGGCGGCAGCCGAACTCAGCAAGCAATACAGGCGACTCCAGGTAAAGAATGCGCACAGCTGAACGGCGAACACATAGACGATCATGATGCTCGGCGCGAGACCCGGATGGTCGAGCAGCGCGCCCACAATCGTCGCCGCGACCAGCAGCCCCACCGATACGCAGGCGTCATACAGAGGAGTGCGGCGCGTCAGCGTTGTACGCCGCCACCAAAAGCTATCGGCAATATCGCCGTCCGTACGGACGTCCATCAGCGCCCCGCCCCTCTCTCAAAAACAAAAACCACCACAAAGGGGACAGGCACCTTTGTGGTGGTTTTCCCTCGTGGTGGTTCTAAGTGTAAAGCCTTCTACGACCGGCAGCCGCTAGACAAACAGCACGTGCGCGAGCAGGGCACACACGCACACCGCTCCAAATACCAGTGCCACGATCGAAATTACGCGATCAGCCATGTCCATGTTGGCACGATTCGTAAAGAACCGATCTTCGGCGGCGTCGGCGCGTGCCTCACGCACCATCTCGGCAACCACCTCGCGGCCATCAAGCATCTTTGCATCCATGTTTGCCTCCCCGGCCCCAATCTTGTCCATCGAAAACCAACTCCATGCAACCCGTCGGCGCCTACGGGCGCTCGTTGGGAGCCAGGCGCTGCATCTTGCTCACAGCCTTAAACTTGGTGAACAGCGGCACATACTCAAAGCTCACGTTGGAGTTCTCCAGGCCGTACCAGCGCGCAGGCGTGCCGGCGGCGCGGCGGATGATGTACTTGAGCGTGATGGCCGTACGCTCGCTCGGCTCCACGTCGCTTTCGGGTGCCAGAAGCTTACGGATCATGACGAACTTGAACGTGCCAATGTTGCCCGGATCCTTATAGACCGAGTAGTCGTGCGTCTGCGACGGCAGCTCGCCGGTGGCAGCCAGGTCCTGAACGACCTGACGCAGGTAGGCATTGACGCGCTGGTTGATCTTGTAGCCCAGGTACAGATGCACGCGGAACACGTAGTCGGTGCCGAACGTCTCGACCGAATAGGCAAAGGTATGCGGCTCGTCCATGGTCTCGACATTCACGAACCACCAGGCGCGAGCGCGCTTGGGATGCTTGTCCAAGATCGAGTAGACGATATCACGGTCGATGTAGTCGGTATGGGTGTCCTTGGTCAGGTACACGATGTTGTCGCTCATGCGCTCGTAACGGTCGTCGTCGCGCAGGCGCTTGAGCTGCGGCAGATAGCTGCGCAGCGGCAGCAGCGTAAACTGGCGCTGTTCGACCGCCGTGCCGTTGTACCAGCACACCATAATGCCCATGATGAGTGCAGCCATGAGGATGGTGAAGTAGCCGCCGTGGAAGAACTTGGTGAGTGAGCTCACGAAGAAGAAGCCTTCGAGCAAAAGGAAGAAGGCCGCGAAGATCCACGGAGCAACCTTGAGCTTGCGCTCCTCGTGCAGGTAGAAGAAGAGCAGCAGCGTGGTGCACATCATGGTCAGCGTAATGGCAAGGCCGTAGGCGGCTTCCATATGAGCCGAGTTCTGGAACAGCAGCACCACGATGACGCAGCCGACAAGCATGACGTTGTTGACCATGGGGATGTAGAGCTGGCCTTTGGTCTCGGCCGGATAGAAGACCTGCATGTGCGGCATGAGGTCCAGGCGACTGGCCTCGGACACCAGCGAGAACGCGCCGGTAATGAGCGCCTGCGAGGCAATGATGGCCGCGATGGTTGAAAGGCCGACGGCAAACGGACGCAGGCCCGGGGCGAGCATCTGGTAGAACGGGTTAAGGTCGGCAATGCCCATGAGCTCGGGGTTGGCAGCGTTGTTCATAAGCCAAGCGCCCTGGCCCATATAGGACAGCAGCAAGCAGCACTTAACGAACGGCCAGGTGGCGTAAATGTTGCCGCGACCCACATGGCCCATGTCGGAGTAGAGCGCCTCGGCACCGGTGGTGGCGAGGAAGCAGCTGCCCAGAATCATGATGCCCGCGTGGTTGTTGGGGCTCAGCAAAAAGGCGATGCCGCGCACCGGGTTGAGGCACAGCAGCACGGCGGGGTGCTGGAAGACAAAGAACAGACCCGTGCCGCCCAGGAACAGGAACCACAGCGTCATGATGGGGCCAAAGGCGTGACCGATCTTGGCCGTGCCGATGCGCTGCACCAAGAAGAGCGCAATGATGATGGCGAGCGTGATGGCGACAACGCGGCCCTGGTCATCCCCGAGCACGGCGTGAACCGCAGGGATGGTGCGCAGGCCCTCGATGGCCGTGGTAACGGTAACAGCCGGCGTCAGGATGCCGTCGGCGAGCAGCGCGGCGCCACCCAGCATGGCGGGGATGATAAGCCACTTGCCGCAACGCTTGACCAGGCTGTACAGGGCAAAGATACCGCCCTCGCCGTGGTTGTCGGCGCGCAGCGAGATCAGCACGTACTTGACGGTCGTCAGCAGCGTGACCGTCCACACGACAAGAGAGAGCGCGCCGAGCACGAACTCCTCCGTCACGCTTCCGATGCCGCCGTTGCCGGCAACGAGCGCCTTGGTTACATACATAGGGCTGGTGCCGATGTCGCCGTACACCACGCCCAGCGTGACGAGCATCGCCGAGATGCTCACAGGAATCGCAGCGTGCGAGGCTGCCTCCTTGGCCTTTTGTTCCATAAGCCGGTTTCCTCCCAACTTTAATGTTCGAAGGGATTATAGGTAATCGGCCCATGTTTTAATGCACTGTTTTCCCAGCTAGATAAACATTTATACGGCCTTTATGCCATCGCGCGATATGGAATGTGGCAAAGGGACTGTCCCTTTGCCACATTCGTCATTTTCCGAGCCAGTTTTTGAACCACCACTCCATGGAGCGACTCATCTCGGCCATAAAGGGACTGGTGTGTTTGCGGGTGTAGATATCCACCACGCGCTCCCCCACCTCGCGGGCATGCGGGCGAAACATCGCGTCCATCTCGGCCACCTGCGCGTCCATGGTCGCGGCATCCGCGCGGCAGTAGCGCTCCTCGTGCACCAGGTTCACCACGGGGTGCGCGATTGCCGGGCGCTCCTTACGGGGCGTGCCGATGATGAGCATCGACAGCGGCATGGTATAGGGCGGCAGATCGAGCAGCTCGGCAACTTCCTCGGCATTCTCGACGATATCACCGATGTAGCAGCTCCCCAGCCCCAGGGCCTCGGCGGCAACCACGGCGTTTTGTGCAGCGATCACGGCGTCCTGGGCCGCGATGGCAAAGTCGCCCAAACCCGGCGCGCGGCGGGGCGCCTTGCCCGTGCGCTCGACAAACTCGGGCTCAAAGCAGCCCACGTGCTCAAACAGATCGATCCACTTGGCATAATCGACCACAAATATAAGTGCCCAGGGCGCCTTGGCGATCATGGGCTGGTGATCGCACAGGTCGGCCAGACGGTCCAGCGTAGCCTGCTCGCGAATGCTCACGATGGAATACATCATCATGGCGCCTGCCGATGGCGCACGGCTCGCCGCATGCAGAATCGCCGCCCGCTGCTCGTCGGTCACCGCCACGGGTCGGCCGTCGTCATCGCGCGCAAAGGCACGCGTAGAGGAACGGTGCTCCAACGTGTCCAGCACTGCGTTGCTCGTAGTCTCGACCGGATAGCCGCACGTATCGACCGCCGCTCCGTCGCCGCCCATGTCCGCCTTGCAAACCTGCTCGCTCATCGCCCTACCCTCGCCATTTCTTTAAGAAGCCTTTACGTTTCCGTGTAATTCCCGTCCATTATCGCGCAGGTCGCCGCTACATTGCGCAACACCGCCACGCACGCGCGTTATTATGGCTGGTTGTTGTGCGCAGTCACCAAATGCAGCGCATATCTTGGTAACAATCGGGTAAACCCCCGCTTTCGTAGGTTTTAGTTTGTGAGGAGTCTCAGCATGTTCGCTGCCGCCATCTCGCTCGTCGGTCTTGTGGCGACCGTCTACCTTGTCTTGCGCGAGGCCAAGGCCATTCGCGCTCAGTCGGGCACCGTCGCCAAAAGCGCTCTTGGGTGGAGCGCCGCCTTCGGCCTGTTCCAGCTCTTTTTGACCATTTGGGGTGCCATTGGCCTCGTCGCCCAAAACGAGCCGCTCGCCTTTGTGATGCTCATCCTGACCAACGCCATCCTCACCGGATGCGCCTGGGCCAGCATCGCCCGCGACCGCATCGCCCCGCGCGTCTTTGCGTTCGCCGAGCCCGACGCCCCCGCCCCCACCGGCAAGCTCGCCCGCCTGCGCGGCACCTTTGTGGGCAAACCGCTCGTCGCCGCCGTCCTGTGCCTGCTGCTCGCCGGCGTCTTTGCGCTGCTGGGCATGGAGGTCTCGTCCAACCACGACTTTACCTGGGTCTACCCCCTGTGCATCCTGCTCGAGTGGGCCATCATCGCCACACTCATGACTGGCTTGTTCTTCCTATTCCAGCGCCACGGCGCAGCCCCCGCGGTCCTGGCCTTTGCCCTCTTTGTCCTGGGCATTGCCGAGTTCTTTGTCATCACGTTTAAATCCATGCCCATCCAGCCGGGCGACCTTTCGGCCATCTCCACCGCCGCCGCAGTCGCCGGCACCGGCTACACCTTCTCGATCTCGCTGTTCTGCGTGCTATCCATGGGCTTTACCGCCATCGCCATGCTGCTGTGCGAGTACGCCGGCCTGGTCGCGCCGCACCGTCAGAAGGGCGCCGCCAACGCCAAGCGCATGCTGCTCACCAACCTGCTCGTGGCGGTGCTGTGCCTGGGCGGCGTGACCGCGCACGTCACGCTTATCGACTACTACAACACTCTCGGCATCACCGTCTACACCTGGCGTCCGCTCGAGAGCTACTGGCGCGAGGGCTATCTGCCTGCCTTTATTAGCGCGGCACAGTCCATCAAGCCGCCCAAACCCGCCGACTATTCTGTCGATGACGCCAAGGCCACGCTCAAAAAGTACGCCAAGGCCTACGACAAGTCCGACGCCGCCAAGAGTGACGAGCGCACCGCCGCAAAGGAGCAATTCGACAGCGAGAAGCCCACGGTCATCGCCATCATGAACGAGACGTTCTCGGATCTGTCGATCTACCAGAACATGCGCGCCGGCTACGAGGGCCCGCAGTACTTTAAGAGCCTGTCCAACTGCCTCAGTCGCGGCAAGCTCTATGTGAGCGCCTACGGCGGCGGCACGGCCAATACCGAGTTTGAGTTTATGACCGGCAACTCCATGGCCAACCTGGGCTCGGGCGTGTACCCCTACACCATCTACAACATGGAAACGACTGGGAACCTGGCAGAGCAGTTCAAATCGCTCGGCTATTCCACCACGGCCATGCACCCCAACCACGCGACCAACTGGAACCGCGAGAACGTCTACAAGGACTTTGGCTTTGACCAGTTCCTGTCCATCAACGATTTCCAAGGCGCCGATACCCTGCGCGGCATGGTGACCGACCAGGCGACATACGACAAGATTCTTGAGCTGCTCGACCAGAACGCCGACCCGCAGTTCATCTTCGACGTGACCATGCAGAACCACTCGGGCTACGACACGGGCCTGCTGCCGGTCGACAAGCAGATGCACCTGAACATCGACACGACCGACCTGGACGCCAAGACCGTCGAGGACGGCACGCTCTCCGATGTCGACGAGTATGTCTCGTGCATCGAGCAGTCCGATCAGGCGCTGCGCTACTTCCTCAACGCCCTGAGCAAGCTCGACCGTAAGGTGGTCGTGGTGTTCTGGGGCGACCACCAGCCGTTCTTCCCGTCCAAGTTCAACGATAAGTGGTTTACTGGCGAGGATGACGCCACCCACCAGGAGCGCTTGTGGCAGACCGATTACATCATCTGGGCCAACTACGACGTTGCCGGTTGCGACCAGACGAGCGAGGTCGACGACCTGTCCACCAACTACCTGTCCACGCAGCTTATGCAGCTGATCGGCGCCCCGCTGACCGACTACCAGAAAGCGCACATGACGCTGCGCGAGTCGCTGCCCGCCATCAACTCGGTGGGCTACGAGGACGCCAGCCTGCGCTGGGCGCTCTCCTCCAACGTCACCGGTGACGACGCCGTTGCCGCAGCCGCCACCAAGGCACGCGAGGATTACGCCAAGATGCAGTACTACGAGATGTTCCGCGACGGCAAGAACGTGTACACCGAGCACTTCCAGACCGAGGCCAACGAGACCGACCCCAACCTGGCACCGGGTACGACCAAGATCAAGTAGCTGCTAGCTGCTGAGCCACAACTGAAACGTCTGTCTAGGCGGAGACATATAAGGTTCCCTGCTCGGACAGTCCTGCGCAAGACGAAGGCCACATTAAGTGGCCTTCTTTGCGTGCGGAACTCGCGATGAACCTTATATGCCTCCGCCTGGACAGACGTCCTGATGTTGGGGCGTGGCTTGTCTTGGGTGTATCGCCGAACATATATAAGTTGAAGGCCACGTTATGTGGCCTTCTTTGTTTGCGGAAAGTGTGTCCCGGAATTCTTGTCTGGAATGGGATGCAGTTTCCGCTTGGGACCCGATTGGGAAAGTGTGTCCCACTATTCAGCTGGATTCCGGGATGTATTTTCCGGTTGAGGCTCGTTGGGAAAGTGCGTCCCACTTTGGGGGCTGATTCTGGGACGTGGTTTCCGGTTGGCTCTCGTCGGGAAAGTTCATCCCATTTCTCGGCCTAATTATGGGACGCAGTTTCCCGTTGAGGACCCTTTGGGAAAGTGCGTCCCGGTCTGGGCGCTCAAACTGGGATGGATTTTCCGGATGAGGGCTTGACGGAAAATGTGTCCCGTTCCGGGCGCTAATTGTGGGATGCAGTTTCCGCTTGCGGAGTCTCCACTCGACAGAAAACCCGGGTGGCCTGTTTTTTGGCTACCCGGGTTTTTGGGTTGTCGATATGTTCGACTGGCTACTAGTGGGTCTTGCGGCGCTTGATCAGCATGATGAGGGCTATCACTACGAGCGTTGCTCCCGCTGCTGCTGCAGTGGCGACTAGGGCGAATGTTTGGTCGCCGGTGTTTGCGAGGTTCTTCGCTGTGGTCGTAGTCTTGACCTTGGTGTCGGTCTTAGCTCCGTTGTCGGACTTGGGCTTGTCCGGGTTCGTCGGGGTCTCAGGAGTCTCGGGGTCCTTTGAGCCTTCGGAATCGGTTGGGCCGGCGGTGTTTACCAGCGTATGGTCCAGGAACTTCTTGGCGCCCGCACTTGCCTGTGAGAACAGGCGGCGCGTGCGGATCGGGGTGGCGTTCACCGTTGTGGGCGCCGTCTCCTCGGCCTCGATATTCACGAGCGTCGTGCCGGTGTCGAGGCCCACGTCGTTGTATCCCACGTGGCAGTAATACTGCGCACCGTCATCGTCTGCGGTCAGGTCAATCTCGAGCTTTGAGGCCGTTCCAGCCGCGAGGTTGCCATCGGCACCCACGAGCTTAAACTCTGTCTCGCCGCGGCCCTTGCGGTACCACATATAGGTCAGTGCCAGCCCTGTTTCGCTATCGTCGGCACCGAGTTGCTTCACATGGCCAATCGCCGAGAGCGTCAGGTGGCTTCCCGCCGTGCGCTCAACCGAAGAGTCGTATCCAAGATCCGACCCCTCCGCAGCATCCGCCGCAGGTCCGCTCACGGTCATCGTCATGCCATCGGGCATGGTCTTGACCGTGATGATTGCCGAGCGAATACCTGTTTCGGTCGTGGATCCATTCTTAACGGCGGCGATGGCGAATCGATACTCCGTATTGGGCTGCAGCCCATCCCACTTGAGCGAGGTCTGCGTGTTGTCGGCAATCTTCCAGCTATTGACGACCGCATCCGCCGCATTGCTCTGCAGCATGCCCACGCCGTAGCTAAAGCCACTCTTGTTTGCGAGTACATCGTCCCAGCTAAACGTAACGCTGGTCGAATCGACGGCGTTTGCCGTAAAGCCCGTCACGGCCGGCGCGTCGGGCATCTCGACGTCCTTAACGTCATAGCCCACGATCCAGAACTGGTCGGTGTCCTTGGTGCCGAGCTTGTCGCCCGAGTCTGCCTCGAACTTGTCGACATCCACCGCGTTGACGCCCAGACGCCACACAAAACCGTACTTGCCCTGCGCGGCCTCGGGCAGGTTGTCGACGGTGCCGCCGTATTCGGTCGATTCACTCGAGGAGTTACCCGTAGTAAAGCCGGCGTTGGCACCAAAGCACAGGCCGCCAAACAACTCGTGCTTTGCGAGCTTCGCGCCCATGACAACGCTGCCGTTCAGCGTCAAGCCGAGCTCGAGCTCCTGCTCCTTGCCCTCCTCGACTTCGATGGTCTGCTCAATGCTCGCCCCCGACTGCGCGGCGGCGCCGTTAAACCCATCGTGCGTGTAGGCGCGCGTTACGCCAGGCTTGCCCAGGCCAAAGGAATCCCCAACGGGAGTCTCGCCGTTGAGCGTCGTTTGATAGGTTCCGGGTTCTCCCGACCGGTTGGTCAAAAAGTAGCTGAGCGGCGTCATATTGTGCTGTTTGGCAATGCGGTCATAGGCCTCGACATTAACGACCGAGGTCTGCGCGCCGAGCGACACGGGCGCCGCCATCACGCCCTTGCCACCAGTTTCCTCATTTTCGATCTCATACTCGTAATAGACCATCGGAATCGTGTAGAGCACGGCCTTGTCACCCTCGCCGGCATGCGACTCATAGCTTACGCTTGCGCTGACCGTGCGCTCGCTCCGGTAGTCATAGCATCCCTCGGCGGCAAAATCGACTGAAGCATTCATCGCGACCAGGGGCGGACCGGTCTGCACCTCGACGGCAACGCCCAACTCGGCGCCAATGGTATAGCCCTGGGATGTCCCCGTGCCCTTTTCCTCTCCGTATGACGTGCCGCCCAACACCAGATAGCCGTATGCCTGCTCCAGATCCTCAACATAGGGCGCATCCTGCAGCACGGCAAGCACACGCGGGTTGGTATAGACCTTGTAGCGGTCCTTGTACGTAATCTTGACGCTGTCGTTGTCGACATCGGGCAGCGCGAGCGAGATAAATGTGCCGTAGGTAGTGCCGCGACGGTTGCTCTCGCTAATCACCTGCTCCTCGCCGCGGCGCACCTTTCCGTTCTCGTCGAGCGAAAAATGCGAGGCGGTCATCCAATAGTAGTCATCGTTCTTGCGCAGGTCCTCGTCGCGGTGCTTGCCCACTACGGCGATAAAGCTCTCGTTATAGCGGTCCGAACCCGAGACGCTGCCCGCCTTGACGTCGCTGATCCACACCTGCTCTATACCCTTGTGGTCATGCTTGTTGCTGCTGTTGTATTGCTGACCGCTCATGCTCATGGTTCCGACCATGGACCCCAAGCCCTGAGCCCCGCTCTGTGCCGTGTTGCAGGCAAAGTCGCGGAACACATCGCCGCCCACGAGCACCTCGTCGACCGCCAGCTGCTCGGACAGGCCATCAAGGTTGGCAGTGGCAAGGGCAATAGGCGCCAAGGTGCACGGATAGCGCTTATCCTGAGCGCTATCCTTCCATGCGCTGTTGGGCACATGCATCAGCCCATAGGAGGCGAGGAGCCCGTCTCTGTATTCCTTGCAATCGGAAAGCTTGAACTCGCCAGACTCCGAGTCAAAATACGCGTAGCGGTACAGCGCGCCGTACAGCCCCTTGCTGCCGTCAGAAGCGCCGTAATCAAAAGCGCTGCGTTGCCAGTCATAGCCCGCAAGAATAAGGCCCGTGACGGTTTCACCCGTCTTCTTTCCTTCTTCATCGTAGGCGGCAAACGTGCCGAACGTCGCATTCGCAGCGACCATGGTCTTGCCGTTCGCGGAGAGGGAGATTGCGCCCGCGTCGCCCAGAGCATCGACATGGACGAGCGCACCCTTGGATGCATCCCACGAAAACAGCTCGCAATGCGTCGACTTATCAATATTCTTCTTGCCGTAGGGTGCCGAGACCACGATGGCGAGGTCATCGCAAAAATCGCGATCGAGGTCGCCGGCCGCTAGCGAAACGACAGGAGCTGACTGAAGCTGCGTCCAGGAGTCGTTCCCGCCCTTGTTGTGCGTGGTGTAGTCCGCGGCGTTACCGGCATCGATCTTGACGACGCTTTGCTTCCAGTTGCCGCCCTCCAAGTCATACATGTCGACTACAGCCTTGCGCACGCCGTTCTCGTCGACATAGCAACCCGCGTAGACAAAAAGCTCGTCGACGCCGTCGCCATCGACATCGCCCGCCTCGACATCAAAGACGGCGTCGTGCTCTTGCAGGTAACCGGCATCCAGGTACTTAAAACGGCCTTCGTACATCATATTAGTGTTGACCGTCACCGGCAGGTGTGTGTCGAGAGTGCGCGTACGCCCGTTGCTAAACGAGTAGAGGACCAGCTCAACCTTTCCAGCGTATGACTTGCCGTCAATCGTCGTGGAGGAACTGTCGCCGTAGGCACGGAGCTCGGCAACGCGGCTCTTTTTGCCCGTGCTGGCGTCGCTGCAGAACTCAACACTCGTGGCGTGAATGCCCGAGAAACCGTTGTTGTCGTTGGCGAGTACTGTTGAGGACTCATTGTTGCTTAGGTACGACCAGGTGCCGCCACCGTAGTCGCTATGCTTGTAGAGATCGCTGTTCGTATCGAAGTTGTTGACGTTTTGCCAGAACTTTGCGGCGCCCCACACACTTCCATAGCCATCGGTGAGTTTGCTGCTGCCGCCAATGTCACCGCGCTCGACGTTCTCGAGCTTGTCGCGCAGAGTGTAGCGATTGCCATGGCTGCCGTTGGCCGCCATGTAGACCTCACTGCGCGTGGCAAACGTCGTGGGGGTATCAGTGGAATAGGGGCCAACGGTATCGGCCGGAATGTCCTCGCTCGTGCCCAGACCCAGGGCTTGATAATCCTGCTCGGTCATATCGGTGATTGCGGGCGCGTCTGCCGCCTGGGCAACCTGGGGCGTGGCCGTGAAGCAGGCGACGCTCGTGGCGATCAACGCAGCAAGCGCCGCCGTCCCAACAAGCGGGATTTTCGACAGCCTACGGATACGGGGGTGTGGAACGTACATGAGGGACCTCGCTTTACTCGAGTGGAGTGGACTCATTTTTGCAAATGATACGTCCGATGCCCGATATCACGTGTCTCATTTTCGCCAACGGCGTGTCTCATTTTTGAGAATCCGAGATGCCGCGGAAATCTTATCCCAGCTCAAAGGCCATTTCTGGGATGTATTTTCCGTCGAGTGCCTCATCGGGAAACTGCATCCCATTTCAAGCGTCGATTCTGGGACGCACTTTCCCCTTAGACCCTCAACCGGAAACCGCATCCCACTTTGAGCGCAAATTCCGGGATGCAATTTCCGCTTGAGCCTCATTGGGAAACGGCGTCCCACTTTGAGGGCTGATTGTGGGATGCATTTTCCGGTTTTGCTCTCATTGGGAAAATGCATCCCGTTTCTTGACCGAATAATGGGACGCAATTTCCCGTTGGAACGCCTTTGGGAAAGTGTGTCCCACTTCGAACGCCCAGAGTGGGACGCACTTTCCGCAAAGCGCCTCAACGGGAAACTACGTCCCATTCCAAAGGCAAATTCCGGGACGCATTTTCCGAAAGCCTGCCCATCCGGAAAGCCCGTCCCACTTTGGACGCATCCGGGCACGGAACCATCGACCTATCAGGCCTCCCATCAATAAAGAGGCGTCCTCCCGGACGGCGGGGCACGAAGTTCATCGCAAGTTCCGCACGCAAAGAAGGCCACTTAATGTGGCCTTCGTCTTGCGCAGGACTGTAGAGCAGGGAACTTCGTGCCCCGACGCCCGGGAGGACGTTACATTTAGAAAGATGGGCCGACCGCCGTCAGCGATGGGAGCTACTCCCCCAACACGGCCTTTTTGGCGGCTGCAGCCATGTTGTCCAGATCTTCCTTGGTGGGATGGTCCTTCGCGGCAACCCAGTTGTCGAGCAGCATCTTAAAGCGGGCGTTGTCGGGATCTTGCTCGAGCATGGCCTCGTAGCGCTGCTTGACCGCAGGGCCCATCTTACCCTGGCACATCGCCCAGCCCGCAAGCTCGGCATCCCCAGCCAAATTGGAAGTTACGCGGTCGATAATCTGCTGGTAATAGCTCTGGTCGGCGCCAAAGCCGCAGGTGCCAAACAGGAACACGCGCTTGCCGTGCAAGGCGGAGAGCAACGCCGCGACCGAAGGCGTGCACGCGCCCTTGTCGCACCAAAAACCGACGAGCACTGTGTCGGCCGCGCAGGCGCCCTGCGCCTCGAGCGCAACCTGGTCTGCATCTGCATCGTCACTCAACGCCGCGGCATGGACAAACTCAACGCCCGCAGCCTGCAGAGTGCGCTTGATCGCGCCCGAAACCATCCTGGTATTACCGCTCTTGCTGTTAACCACCATTGAGCACGTCATAGTCACGTTGCCTCGTTTCCCCCAAAACTAAAGCCACTAATGCAATTTATTAGATGAATATCTTAGTACTAACGTGACAGATGTAAACCACCGTCTGTCGATTAATTAATTTGCCCCACGGGCTTGCTCACTGGGCGAATTGGCTGCGGTAGAGTTCGGCGTAGAAGCCACCTGCCGCTAGCAGCTCGTCGTGCGTGCCGCGCTCGATAATCTCGCCGTCGCGCATCACCAGAATGCAGTCGGCGTTGCGGATGGTGCTCAGGCGGTGCGCCACAACAAAGCTTGTGCGACCTGCCATGAGCTCGTCGAATGCCGCCTGCACCTGCAGCTCGGTACGCGTATCGATGCTCGACGTTGCCTCGTCCAGTAGCAAAATCGCCGGGTCGGTGAGCATGACGCGCGCGATGCACAGCAGCTGTTTTTGACCCTGGCTAAACGTGCCGCCGTCCTCGCCAATCACCGTGT
The DNA here is from genome assembly GCA_938039325.1 of uncultured Collinsella sp. GTDB lineage: Bacteria > Actinomycetota > Coriobacteriia > Coriobacteriales > Coriobacteriaceae > Collinsella. The sequence continues at coordinate 73,833 of CALHUX010000058.1, forward strand.
CGTAGCCTTTCGGCAGCTGCACGATAAACTTGTGCGCATGCGCGCGTTTGGCCGCCTCGATAACCTGTTCGCGTGTGGCATCGGGACAACCGTAAGCGATGTTTTCCGCCACCGTGCCCTCAAACAGCCAAGTGTCCTGCAGTACCATGCCAAAGGCACGGCGCAGGCTTGCGCGCGTGTAGTCACGCGAGGAACGGCCATCGACCGCGATGCGACCGGCATCGATATCGTAAAAACGCAGCAGCAAATTGATGAGCGTTGTCTTGCCACAGCCCGTGGGGCCGACGAGGGCAAAGCGCGTGCCGGGCTTGGCATCGATGCAGATATCCTGCAGCAGTTTGCGGTCGGGCACGTAGCTAAAGTCCACATGCTCAAAGGCAACCTCGCCCTTCGGGGCGGCGAGCTCAATGGCATCCACAGCGTCGGGCTCCTGCTCGCGCGCATCGAGCAGCGCAAACATGCGGCGCGCCGAGGCGTACGCGGTCTGAATCTGCGTAATAACGTTGGTGACCTCGTTGAACGGCTTGGTGTACTGGTTGGCATAGGACAGGAAGATTTGCACGCCGCCCACCGTAAGCGCCGCCGGCACACCCGTGATCACGCCCACGCAGCCGATCACGGCGACCACGGCGTAGATGATGTTGTTGATAAAACGCGTGCCGGGGTTGGAGAGCGAACCCATAAACTGCGCGCGCTCACCTGCCGTATAGAGCTCGGCGTTGAGGGCATCGAAGCGCGCTTGGGCGTTCGGGCCGTAGGCAAACGCATCCACCAGCTTTTGCTCGCCCACATACTCCTCGATATGACCGCCCAGTTGACCCTGAATACGCTGCTGCGCCGTAAAGCTCTTGTTGGAGAGCTTGGCGATGGCGCCGGCCGCAAAGATGGAGAGCGGCGTGACGAGCACCACCACGAGCGTCATGGTCAGGTTAATGGAGAGCATAAACGCGAGCGTGCCCACGATGGTGATGACGCCGGTAAAGAGCTGGGTAAAGCCCTGCAGCAGACCGTCGCCGACCTGGTCGACGTCGTTGACCACGCGGCTCATAAGGTCGCCGTGGGCATGGCTGTCGACAAAGCTGAGCGGCATGCGGCTGAGCTTGTCGCTCGCCTCCACGCGCATGTCGCGCACCGTTTCGTAGGACAGGCGGTTGACGCAGTAGCCCTGCAGCCACTGGAAGGCCGCGGCACCTACGACGACAATCGCGAGCTTGGTGACAAGCGGCAGCAGTGCATCGAAATTCACCTGGCCCGCGGCAACGATCAGGTCGATGCCCTCGCCAATGAGGATGGGCGTGTAGAGCTGCAGGATCACCGAGACGGCGGCACTCACAAACGACGCCGCAACCGAGACGCGGTGCGGACGAACATAGCCCAGCAGACGGCGAGTCACCGCACCGGCGGGATAGCGCTCGGGGTCGCCGGGCTGACGCGGACCGTCACCCAGGTCGTTGAGGTTATCGTTGCCGGACACGTTGGCCGTCATCGTGGCGACCGAACCGGAGGAAGTGTACGGATTCATTTAGCAGTCCTCCTTTGCGCAGACGGATGCGGGGGCGGTCGGAGCGGACGCGGGCGTCGTGCTCCCCTGCTGGCCCTCGAGTTCCTCGCGGCGCAGCTGCGACTGGCAAATCTCGCGATAAAGCTGGCAGCTTGCATACAGCTCGTCATGCGTGCCCAGGCCCGCAACCGATCCGTGGTCGAGCACGCAGATCATGTCGGCATCGCGCACGGTCGAGACGCGCTGGCTCACGATGACCGTCGTGAGCGGCAGCCCTCCCTCGGCGGCACCGCGCACGCTGCGCTCGCGGATGGCATGGCGAAGCGCCGCGTCGGTCTTAAAATCGAGCGCCGAGGCGGAGTCGTCCATGATCAATATCTGAGGCGAGCCCACCAGGGCGCGCGCGATGGTCAGGCGCTGGCGTTGGCCACCGCTGAAGTTCTTACCGCCCGCCTCGACCGGGGCATCGAGCCCCTGCGGCTTGTTGCGCACGAATTCGCTGGCCTGCGCCATATCGAGCGCCGCCCAGAGCTCATCGTCGGTCGCTGACTCGTCACGCCAGGTCAGGTTGCTGCGGATGGTGCCGCTCACCAGCGACGCGCGCTGCGGGACGGTCGCGACCACATGGCGCAGCTGATCGAGCGGCCAGGCGCGCACGTCGGCGCCCATCACGCTCACACTGCCGGTGCCCGCATCGTAGAGGCGCGGAATGAGCGAGACGAGCGTGGACTTGCCGCTACCCGTGCCGCCGATAATGCCGAGCGTTTTGCCCAGCGGCAGTTCCAGGGTCACATCGTTGACGACGTTGGCAGCGCCGGCGCCAAAGGAGAAGCTCGCATGGCTAAAGCTCAGCGCAGGAACTGGAGCGACATTGCCCGGCTCGGGCAGTGCGACCGGTTGGTTGCCCTCATCGGTGATGCTCGGCACGCAATTGAGCACCTCGTTGATGCGCGACGCACTGGCGCTCGCCTTGGTAAAGACCACGACCAGGTTGGCGACATACACGATGGAGGTCAGGGTCTGCGTCATGTAGTTCACAAACGCCATGACCTGGCCCTGCGTAAGCTCGCCCACGTTGACCTGGATGCCGCCCACCCACAGGATGGCGCACACGCCCAGGTTCATCACCAAAAACGTGACGGGATTAAGGATTGACGAAAGCTTGCCCACCGCGATGGCGGTATGTGCCTGGTCATCGGCCGCTTGGGCAAAGCGCTCGCGCTCATGGTCCTCGCGCACAAAGGCGCGAACCACGCGGGCGCCCGAAAGCCCCTCGCGGCAAATGAGCGCGATGCGGTCGAGCTTTGCCTGCAGCTGCTTGTAGTACGGAATGCAGCGCGCCATGACAAACCAAAGCACCAAGCCGATGGCGGGCGTGCAGATCAAAAAGATGATGCCGAGCTTAAGGTCGATGGCAAGGGCCGCGCACATGGAGCCCACCGCCAGGAAGGGCCAGCGGATAAGCATGCGCACGCCCAGCGCCACGGCAAGTTGCACCTGGTTGACGTCGTTGGTGATGCGGGTGATAAGCGACGGCGTGCCAAAGCGATCGAGCTCGGCATAGCCCAGCTTGTTGATGTGCTGGTAGAGCGCACCACGGATATCGGTGCCCATGCCCTGCGAGGTGAGCGCCGCCATCTTTTGGCAGACAAGCGTAAACGAGATGCCGATCACAGCCATGGCGCCAAGTACCATGCCGTAGTGGATAACGGCATTCACGTCGTGCGAACCAATGCCCTTATCGATCATCTGGGCAATCACCAGCGGCGTCAGCAGGTCAAAAATCACTTCGATCAACTTACACGCAGGGCCAATCACCATATATCGGCGAAACTTACCACCAAAACGCCTGAGCAGCTCAATCATGTATAGGCGCTCCCTATCATCATCCACATTCAATTCGAACCATGATAGTACCGCCACCCCAAAAGAAGCGTAAACAACTCGTCATTTCTAACGGGATTCAGTTTTCAGAGGGGTATACGCGCACACCCAGCCGGTGTCGGGTCGACTAGCTTGGTATACTTACATTTGTGCTACCAAGTTAGTCGCCGACCCTTGAAATGAGGTGCCGAGATGAACGACATTCTCGCAAGAAGAGCAAGACGAGCAACTGTGGGCATCGCCCTTTCCGCGGCACTTGTCGCGGGAATCGCCCCCGCAACGGCGATCGCGGCAGAAACCAGCGCCCCCACCGGTGCGGCCGTTTCGCAGACGAGCGCCGCCAACGGCAATTCGGGCGCCCTGCAGACGGAAGACGCGGCCGCCGCAAAAGAAAAAGCGTATGCAGCCATGCAGGAAGCGCTCAAAAACCTCGAGGCCGCAAAAGACGCCGCAAGTCCCGAGAAAATTGCGGAAATCGATGATGATATTGCCGCATTTCAAGAACTCTACGACATGGTGGTGGCGGAAGCCGCCAAACGGAGGGAACCCCTTCCCACCATGCAAGCGAACGTCGATGCAGCCCAAGCCAAATACAATGAGGCCCACAACCGGACAAGCGGCCTTCAGGCAGAATTAAAGGCACTTGAAGCACTCGGCGACGAGGAGCCCAGCACAGCTATTAAAGAGCATATTAAGCAGTTGCGAAGTGAGATCATGTCGGCAGAAAGGCGAGAAAAATCTTGTGAAGATGATCTTCACCACTACCAACGCCGGCTCGAAAGCCAGGAAAGACAGGTTCAGTATTTCGAAAGTGAGGCAGAGGAAGCCAAAGCCCACATCGACGAGGACATAGCCAAGCGAGATGCGCTCCTCGACAATTTGAAAAAAGCGCAAACGGCCTATGACGACGCCTGCAAGGCATACGAAGAGGCGAAAGCCGCGGCAGACAAGGCCGCCTCGCCCGAGATAGCGAAACCGACCGAGACAGTGCCTCCCTCCGGCTCAACGCAACCCGCCGAGGCGACCCCGCCCGTTGGCTCACCTGCAACCGGCAAAGACGCCCTACCAAGCTCCACCAAGCAAGCGAACTCGAGCAGCGGGAAGCAAGCAAATACGACCGCCGGCAAGCTCGCAAACACGGGCGACACAGCACCGAGCGCAATCGCACTCGCAGCAATCGCCGCCGCAGGCCTCGGAATAACCGCCACTGCCACACGCCGCATCAAGAACTCAAAATAGCTGCCAGCGGTTATTGTCTTCGCCAATCCACAAGCCCAGAGACAAAAAGAGGTCCGTTTCCCCACCTAGGGAAACGGACCTCTTTAACTGCAAAAATTCAAACAACAGCACCGCCGCCTCTTAAACTACGTAGCCATCAATGCCCAGACAACGCCAGCGAGCAGCAAAAGGCACGGGATTAAATTATTCAGATAAATGTGACCCTTCAGGCGGTTTTGGTCGGCTACCCGCGAGTGCCGGCAGGGCGCTTGGTAGTCGAGCGATCCCGCAGGCAAAGCCGAGGACCAGCGAGACACCAAACAGCCCGCCGGCACCGGGACCGCATCGCGGCACCAAAAAGCGCCCGTGCGCTCGATGGATTCGGATGCCCGACAGAGGCTCCTTATGGCTGCTTCCTTCCGGACCTGACCAGATTCGGAACATGTCGTCATCCGAACCCATCGAACGCGCTAGGCGCTCGGTATATCTTACCTGCTCCCGCCCGCCACGGCAAGTGGGGCGAACCCATCGGATGGATTCGCCCCACTCGTTCATATCGCTAGCGGCGCCTGCGGTACAGGGCCGCGCCGCCCGCGACGGCCAGCGCGCCGATGCCGGCCATGGCGCCGAGCGCCTCGACCGGCAGGCTGCGGTCGCCGGTGTCGGGCATACCGCCCTTGGAGCCGTCACCGCTAGCGCCGCTGCCGAAGCCGTTATCTGAACCGCCGCCCGAGCCGCCGCCCGGCGTGCCGGGGTTCTCGGGGGTGCCGGGGGTGCCGGGCTCCTCGGCGTAGCTGTTGGTGAAGACCGGCGGCATGCTGGCGTCGCCCTCGTAGGAGACCTTCGCCGACAGATAGCCCGTCTTGGTGCCGTCTGCCGCCTCGTCGCTCACCGTGACGACGATCTTGTGCACCGCCTTGTCGTAGGTCACGTGCGCCTGGCCGTCGTCGACCTCGCTCACCGTGAAGGTGTAGGTGCCAGCCTGCTTGAAGGTCAGCGCATCGAACGTGACGCTGCCGTCCGCGGCATTCTTGGCGGTCGACATGACCTTGCCGTCCCGGCCCTTGAGCTCAAAGCTAAACTGGCCCGCCTTGAGCTCGGCGCCCTTGAGCACCTTGGCGGCGCCCAGCTTGAGGGTGACGGGTGCGGCCTTGTAGCCGTTGGTAAAGGTCACCGAGGTGTCGCCCACGGCATTGCCCTCGGCATCCGCCAGCTCGTGCTTGACGGCGAGCGTACCGTTTTTGGCATCGGTGACCGTCGTGCGCACGCGGTACGTCGCCTTGTCGTATGTCACGCCGCCCGCCGTGCCGGCGACCTCGCGCAACTCGTAGCTGTGCATGCCGGGCGCGGTGTAGGTGACGGGGTTGAGCGCGACCGTGCCGTCGGCGGCGTTCTTGCCCGTCGCCGCGACGCTCTCGCTGCCGTCGGCGGCAAGCTCGACCAACTGGAACTCGAACTCGCCCTCGGTCAGGTCACGGCCCTTGAGCTTCTTGTTCACCTTGATCTGGTCGGTGACGGAGCTCGGCGTCTGGTCCACGCCGTAGGTGTTGGTGAACTCGAACGCGCCCTTGCCCTCGGGCGTACCCTCTGCGGGCAGGACCTCCGTGTTAGCGCTAATCTAAGATCTACCACTTTCGCAAACGTATCCCGCCGAACGCGC
>CALHUX010000059.1:0-43639 GCA_938039325.1 uncultured Collinsella sp.
TTCCAAGGAGCCCGCGGGCGGTTATCAGGAGTTCCTGATGAACGAGGCCCGTTACGCTTCGCTGACGCGTTCCTTCCCCGAGCGCGCCGAGGAGCTCTTCAAGGAGAATGAGCAGGCCGCTATGGACCGCTATCAGCACCTGCTGAAGCTCAAGACGGTGTACAACGAGGCCTAGGTCTCCCACCGCAGGATCTGAGGGCTAACCTTCGCGGACGTCCTCGGACATGAAAGAACCCCCGCTGCGCACTACGTGCGGCGGGGGTTCTGTCGTCCTGCGGAGTGTCCGCGAAGGTTAGCCCTCAGATCCTGCTACGACTACGTCCTCGGATTGTGTGGGCGGATGAAGGACGTGGTTGTGGGGGCTTTTGTCCCCTTCGCTGTTTCGCGGCTTTGCCGCGAAACCTCGCGCCACTTTGGAGATAGATGGGGGACTTGGCTGTTGCCGCCTTTTCGGAGCTCTTCTTTATTCCTTATGCTGGATGAAAAGCCCCTTGTTTTTGCAAGGGTGCATACTCGTCTTATAAGTGCATAGAATCTCGTATAGTGCGAGTAAGATTTTGCGCTGTCCGTTTTGTGTTTAGCAAAGATATAGTTTGCATAATCCGGTCTAATCCCTGCTCTATTTAAATAAAGTTGCACGTAAATGGCGTAGATATGCGTGAGCTGGGGTTCTTTACGCTGAGCGGATAAAAACGACCGTTCACCGTTCCGCTATTTTCAAAATGAATAAAATGAGCGATAAAGAGAATATAAACCTTAATAAACTCGCGTATCGCACGGACGCGGGTTATTAATGGGTTGTAGGCCTTTTACAGAAAGGATTCCAGCAATGTCTAAGCCTCTTGGCAAGCCCGATCGTATTGTCGTCGCCCTTGGCGGCAACGCCCTCGGCAACAACCCCGTCGAGCAGATCGAGGCCGTGAGCAACACCGCCCACGCTCTCCTCGGTCTCATCGAGCAGGGCAACGAGATCATCATCACCCACGGCAATGGCCCGCAGGTCGGCATGATCCAGAACGCCTTCGCCGCTGCCCACGATGCCATCGGTACCCCCGAGATGCCGCTGCCCGAGTGCGGCGCCATGTCCCAGGGCTACATTGGTTATCACCTGCAGCAGGGCATTGGCCGCGAGATGCACAAGCGCTATAAGCGTTGGCACGCCGCAACCGTCGTCACCCAGATCGAGTGCGACCCGGATGATCCCGCGTTCAAGAACCCGACCAAGCCGATCGGCCCCTTCTACACCGAGGAGCAGGCCAAGGAGTTCATGGCCGAGGATCCCTCCAAGGTCTTCGTCGAGGATTCCGGCCGCGGCTGGCGTCGCGTCGTCGCCTCCCCCGATCCCAAGAAGATCGTCGAGGCTGACTCCATCCTCAACCTGCTCGACAACGAGTTCATCGTCATCGCCTGCGGTGGCGGCGGCATCCCCGTCGTCCGCGACTACGAGAACAAGGGCTGCTACAAGGGCGTTCCCGCCGTCATCGACAAGGACCTGGGCGGCGAGCTGCTGGCCGAGGACTGCGACGCCGACGTCCTGTTCCTGCTGACCGCCGTTGAGCATGTCGCCATCAACTTTGGCAAGCCCAACCAGGAGGAGCTCGAGGACCTCACCGCCGACGAGGCCGAGCGCCTGGCCGACGAGGGCCAGTTCGGCAAGGGTTCCATGGAGCCCAAGGTCCGCGCTGCCATCAAGTTCGCCCGTTCCCGCAAGGGCCGCACCTGCATCATCGGTGCTCTGGACAAGGCCGCCGAGACCATGGCCGGTCTCTCCGGTACCCGCATCCACGAGTAGTCTCTACTCTGTTGCCTCTCTCGTGGGCGCCAGGCAAAGCGCCCACAAACTAGCCTCTCTTCATGAGCCCCGCAGTCCGCTCCGACTGCGGGGCTTTTGCTATTCACCTAGTCATTGGGGACGTTCTTAAATGACTAGTCAAACAAGAGCGTCCCCAATGACCACTCATTTAAGTCTGTCCCCAATGACTAGTAGTAGGCCCACATGGCTTCGATTTCGTTGAGGACCTCCACCACGCCCCAGCGGCGGGCGCTGCGGCTGGCCGAGTTGGGGTCGTAGACGCCAATCTGGTTGGCATCGTCGATGCCGTAGAGCACGATATAGTGGCCTACGTTGGTAAACGTGCCGGGGCGCACTGCGGCGATGACGGGCGCACCCGAGCGAAGTGCTTGGGTAATCGATTCGCGATCGTTATAGAGCTGTGTTCCGTTGAGCCCCAGCTGCCACGCACCGCCTGTCATAAACGACCACTCGGTGGCACCAGTGGGGGCGTAGTTGCCGGCTTCGGCCAGTGCGCATATATCGACCGGCGTTTTATCGGTGTGGCCGGTCTTAAAGATATAGACCATGGTGAGGCAAGTGGGACCGCAAGCGTTTTCGCGAATAGTGCCACCGGCATAGGGCAGCTCCGACCATGCGGGGTCAATTTGGTAGATGTGGGGCATGGTGCCGGCCTGCCATTGCGAGCGTGGGGTCGAAAACGCAAACGAGTAGCCGGGCGCGACTGGGGCCATGAGCAGCTTGTCCTCGGCTGTTGGGTCGAGGCCGGCCGAGCCGTGGGAGATACACGAGCCTAAAAATAAAAAGACCAGGCACGCGACGATGGAGCAAAGCGCGATGCGTGCGCGGCGGGCCGGAAGCGTGTGGCTTGTGGTATGCGACGCGGGGTGAGGGGCGGAATTGCCGCGATCGCGTTGAGATCGCGAAAAGGAGCGCTTAACGTAGTAGTCGGTCTTACGGCGATCGTAGCGGCGTGGCTGCGATGTGCCAGTCTGGCGTTGGCGTGTGCTCGTGCTCACGCGGTCTGACTGATGCACGGTACGGCTTTGCTGCCGCGAAGAAGCCCCGGGCTGCTCTTGGGGGCGCTGCGGGTTGTCGTTGTCGGAGGTGCTTCTGGGCGTTGGCGTGGTGCGGCCGGCAAGGCGCACGCTTTGTGGCCGTTGGTCGCCGTCATTGTATCCGTATGCCATTCGAATCACCTCGCCTCATGTGTAACTTGTCTATCCTACATAAAAAGATGCACGGCACATGGGTATGTGCGCCAAAAGCCTGACAAATGGTATGAACGTTGCCGCGCCGCGCGCCAAGCGTCATGGCAGCAGGTCTTCAAAAGCAGACAAGATGAAAGCGTCCAAGACGAATGACGTCTCCCGCCGTTCGTCCCAAAAACGGCGCCGCTCGTTTTGCAGTTCTGCCTTCGGTCGAGCCACAAGCGGCGCTGCTGTGCCAAGGCCGTATCTTAAAGCCACGAAATAAAAGCGCGCGGCAAAACAGACCGCGCAAGGGATGACGCCAAAGAGGCGTCAATAAGGAAAGGAGGGGAACAATGGCGGACAAGAACGCAGAAGTTGCAGTCGAAGGTAACGGCGGCATGAAGAAAACGCTTTCGCTCTGGAACTTCTTCACCATCGGTTTCGGTGCCATCATCGGTACTGGTTGGGTCCTGCAGGTCGGCGACTGGATGGTCGTGGGCGGCGGTCCCGTTCCCGCTATGATCGCATTCCTCTTGGGTGCAATCTTCCTCGTGCCCGTCGGAGCTGTTTTCGGTGAGCTCACGGCTGCCATCCCCATCTCGGGCGGCATCGTCGAGTATGTCGACCGTAGCTTTGGCCGTACGCTGAGCTACATCACCGGTTGGCTCCTGGCCCTGGGCAACGGCATCCTGTGCCCGTGGGAGGCCATCGCCATTTCGACCCTCGTGTCCGAGATGTTCGGCAGCCTGCCCGGTCTTGAGTGGCTGCGCGCCGTCAAGCTCTACACCATCTTGGGCGCCGACGTTTACCTGTTCCCGACGCTAATCGCGCTCGGCTTTGCAGTCTACGTCATCTTCCTCAACTTCCGCGGTGCCAGCTCGGCCGCCAAGCTCCAGGCCTTTCTGACCAAGGCTCTGCTCTGCGGCATGCTGCTCGCCATGGGTGTCTCGCTGTTCACCGGTTCGCCGGAACACGCCATGCCCGTGTTCTCCCAGGTCACCGGTGCTGGCGGCGGCAAGCCCGCTACCGAGGGCACCAGCCTGTTCGCCGGCATCGTGTCGGTCCTGGTTTTGACCCCGTTCTTCTACGCCGGCTTCGATACTATTCCTCAGCAGGCTGAGGAAGCAGCCGAGGGCCTCAACTGGAACAAGTTCGGCAAGATCATCTCCCTGGCCCTGCTGGCCGCCGGCGGCTTCTACATGGTCTGCATCTACTCGTTCGGCACCATCCTCGACTGGCATGAGTTTGTTAAGAGCCCGGTTCCCGCGCTGGCCTGCCTCAAGGGCATCAACATGCTCCTGTACCTGGCCATGCTCGTCATCGCCACGCTTGGACCCATGGGCCCGATGAACTCCTTCTACGGCGCCACGAGCCGCATCATGCTCGCCATGGGCCGCAAGGGCCAGCTGCCCGAGAAGTTCGCCGAGGTCGATCCCAAGTCCGGCGCTCCCAAGCTCGCCTGCGCCGTTCTGGGCGTCATCACCGTCATCGGCCCGTTCCTGGGCAAGAACATGCTCATCCCTCTGACCAACGTGTCGGCTCTCGCCTTCATCTTCTCCTGCGGCATGGTCGCCCTCGCTTGCCTGCGCATGCGCTTCACCGAGCCCGACCTGCCTCGTCCCTACGAGGTGCCCGGCGGCAAGTTTGGCATCAGCCTCGCTGTCGCTGCCTGCGCCGTCATCATCGGCCTGCTCGTGGTCCCGTTCTCTCCCGCCTCCCTCAACATGGTGGAGTGGAGCATCGTGATCGGCTGGCTGGCCGTTGGCCTGGCCCTCATGGCCTTCACCAATTCCCGCAAAAAATAACGCCTAGCCGGGGCGGATCGGGTGCGCGGACCCCTCTCTTCCGCGCACCGAACCCGGCACCACTTGGGTAGCTTTGTGAGGCCATAACCCAACATGGCCTCGCCCACTATATGGATCCATAAGGAGGAACCATGTCCACTAAGTACGCAATCGTTGGCGGCAAGCTCATCGACGGTACCGGTGCCGAGCCGGTCGAGAACTCCCTCGTTCTCGTCGACGACAACGGCAAGATCGAGTATGCCGGTGCTATGCAAGACCTTCCCGAGGGCGTTGAGGTTATCGACGCCGCTGGCAAGACCGTCCTTCCCGGCCTGATCGACACCCACCTGCACTTCTCGGGCAACCTGACCGACGATGACACCGATTGGGTCATGCAGCCGCTCCTCGAGAAGCAGGCCGTCGCTGTCAAGCAGGCCTACGACTGCCTCACCCACGGCCTCACTACCGTCTGCGAGATCGGCCGCTTTGGTATCCAGATCCGTGACTGCATCGACAAGGGCGTCTTTAAGGGCCCGCGCGTTCTGGCCACCGGTCTGGGCTTCTGCCGCGTTGCCGGTCACGGCGACTCCCACCACTGCACCCAGGAGCTCAACAAGGAATCCCATCCCTGGGGCGACCAGGTCGATGGTCCTTGGGATCTGCGCAAGGCCGTCCGTCGTCGCCTGCGCGAGAACCCCGATGCCATCAAGATCTGGGCAACCGGTGGCGGCATCTGGCGTTGGGATTCCGGTCGCGACCAGCACTATTGCTCCGAGGAGATCCAGGCCGTGGTCGAAGAGGCAAAGATGGTCGGCATCCCCGTGTGGAGTCACTGCTACAACAACCACGCCGCCGCCTACGATTCCGTCCGCTTTGGCTGCGAGCAGCTGATTCACGGCTTCGATATCGATGAGCGCACCATGGACCTCATGGCCGAGCAGGGCACCTTCTTCACCCCGACGATCGCCTTCCTGCCCACCTGGTACGCCACCTATCCGCCCGTCTACGTCCCCGAGCTGCACGACAAGTACGAGGGCACCCTGGTCGAGAAGGAGCTGCAGCGCAACTACGACTGCCTGCGCGAGGCCAAGAAGCGCGGCGTCGTCATGACGATCGGCTCCGACTCCTTCTCCTTCGTCACCCCGTACGGCACCTGCTCCATCGAGGAGATGTACGAGTTCGTCGACAAGATCGGCTTCACTCCGGTCGAGACCATCACCTGCGCCACCCTCAACGGTGCCAAGATGTGCCACATCGAGGACGAGACCGGTTCCATCGAGGCCGGCAAGTGCGCCGACCTGCTGGTTGTCAACGGTGACGTCGCCGCCGACATCCACGTGCTCAACACCGACAACATGGACGTCATCATGAAGGACGGCTGGATCGTCGAGGCTGGCACTTTTGGTGAGGCTAACAAATACAGCGCCTAAGATACCGTTTGTCGATGGCTTGATGTAAAACACAGTTTTTGATTGCATAATGCAATGGAGAGGGTCGCTTGCGGCCCTCTTTATTGCTATGGGTGCTACGGACAAGAGGGGATGACGGTGGATTTAAACAGGCTGATTCTGGGCAAGAGCTACAACTCTACCAAGGTCTTTCGTACGGCCCAGCATGTGGTTCAGGCCATCCTGCTCGGTATTGTCGTTCCGGCGCTTATCCTGCTGCTTATCTGGGATTTAACCGATAATCCCAATCCCGTTCCGGGCGTTGTCGTTATTGCCGGCCTGGTCATGCTGTGCTTCTTTTTCTCGTATGTCTTTGTGGTCCCCGACGACCTCACATCGAGCGCAACCGACCGTACGCTCGCCATCGCATCAAAAATATTCGCCTACACGTCGCGCGGCCTTACGCCCGAAGCGGCCCTGGGCGCCTCTAAAATTATCCTGTCCGAGACCATCGCCTCTGCCATCTGCTTTACCGATGGCAAACAGGTGTTGGCAAGCTGGGGCGAGGACTCGGCAAAGTGCCCTGCCGGCACCCCGGTCGTGCTCAAGACCACGCTCAACGTGATCGAGTCCGGCGAACAGAGTGTATTTTCGCGCGACGCCTCCAATGAGACGGGCGGCTATTTTCCCCGTCTGCGCGCCGGCATTGTCGCGCCGCTGACCGTGCGCGGGCATTGCGTGGGCACGCTCGAGCTGTATTACCCCCGCCTGAGCAGCATCGATATGCGCCAGACGGCGTTGGCCTCGGGCTTTGCCGATCTCATTTCCACGCAGCTCGCCAGCTTTGAGCTCGAGCGCCAGGACGAGCTCACGGCCCGCGTGGAGCTTCGCGCCCTGCAGTCGCAGGTCGACCCGCATTTTCTATTCAATACCATCAGCACCATCGTGTCGCTCGTTCGAACCGAGCCCGACAAGGCACGATCGCTGCTGATCGACTTCTCCAACTACTATCGTCAGACGCTTTCTGACTCCGATACGCTCACCACGCTCGAGCACGAGGTGGAACAGGGCACTCGTTATATCAATCTTATGCAGGCCCGGTATGGCGACGGCCGTCTGCGCGTCTCGGTCGACATCGACTTTGAGGTGCGCGACAGCCTGGTACCGCCGTTTATCTTGCAGCCGCTGCTCGAAAACTGCATCAAGCACGCGCAGCGCGAGACCGAGCCGCTTTCTATTCGTGTTAGGGCTTTTGAGACCGATGGCGGCTTGGAGATCATCGTCGAAGATGACGGCATCGGGATGAGCGAAGAAGTCTGCGCGCATCTGTTTGAGCAGCATCGCCGAGAGGAGCCCGAGAGCATTACCGCCGACGGCTCCGTCAAGCGAGGTTGCGGCCTGGCGCTCTTCAACGTGCTTCAGCGCATCCATTTCTTTTACGGAGAAGATTCCGGCATGCGCGTGAAGTCCCAGGAGGGCGTGGGAACACAGGTCATCGTTGAGTTGAACGGCGAGCCGCATGAGCCGGCGCCGCTGACGGTGTAGCGCGCGGTTGGATTGAGAGAAAAAGAGGGGAAGCGCATATGTCCGAAGGCTGGAAAATCCTGGTGGTTGATGATGAGCCTCCGATTAGGGCTGAGCTACGCTATCTGTTGGAAAAGGATGCGCGTGTGGGTCAGATTGCCGAGGCGGGCAATGTCACCGAAGCCGTGGAGTCGATTCTATCGAACAAGCCCGACGTGCTGTTTTTAGACATTACCATGCCCGGTCGCTCGGGAATTGAGCTTGCCGAGACGCTGCAGAACCTAAAGACGCCGCCGGTCGTGGTGTTTGTGACGGCATTTGCCGAGTACGCGGCCGATGCCTATAACCTCGATGCTGTCGATTACATCGTCAAACCGGTCGAGGATGCCCGCTTGTCAAAGGCACTCGACAAGATCGAGACTGCCCTGGGCGCTCGCCGTGTCGTCCATGCTCCGCGCCAGCCTTTGCGCCTGACGGTGGATCGCGGGGGCAAAAAGGTGTTCATTCCCGTGGCGGATGTCTGCTACTTTGAGGCGCGTGCCGATTTTTGCAACGCCGTTTGCGCCGAGGGAACATACCTGATCAATGAGTCGATTTCCTCGCTCGAGCGGCGCTTGGCCTCCGAGGGTTTTATTCGTGTCCACCGCAGTTATCTGGTCAATTTGGAAGACGTACATAATGTCGAGATCGGCTCCACGGGCCTGATGGAGCTCAGGCTCGACCGCGTGAGCTCGACGGTGCCCGTGTCCCGCCGTCGCGCCGCCGAGGTCAAGGCGCACCTGGGGCTTGCGTAGGCGGGCTGCACACCATCGTTTACCGCCGCAGGTTTGGCATGACCGCACGGTGGGCATAATGGGTGACATCGAATGAAATCGAAAGGATCATTATGCCCGCGCTCATTACGCATCATCTGTTTGGCGAGGAAAGCATCGACCGTCTTCCGCAGGGCGTTATCACGTCCGACGAGGAGCGCATCGCCTTTATCCTGGGAAACCAAGGTCCCGACCCGTTTTTCTTCCACATGCTCACGCCGCGCATCTCCGACTGCACGCTGCTTGCTCAGGTTATGCACCGCTCGCGCATGTCGCGCCAGTTCTCGTGCCTGCGCGACGGCGTGTCGCACCTGCAGCCGCGCGATGCCAACCTGGGTCGCGCCTTTGCGCTGGGCCTGCTGTCGCACTATGTGCTCGACCGCAATGCCCACCCCTTTGTCTACGAGCAGCAGTTTGGCATTGTTGAGTCCGACCCCGAGCTCGAGGCTTCGGGCAGTCAAGTTCACGCCGTGCTCGAAAGCGACCTGGACGTGCTGATGCTGCAGCTCAAGCGCGATGGGGCAACGGTCGAGGATTATCCGCCGGCGGGCGAGATCGTCACGACCGACCGCATCAATCGTGTTGCCGGCGTGCTGATGAGCTACGTCGCCGGGCGCGTGTACGGTATCGACATCCCGGCGGGGGAGTACGCCGGCGCCGTAGCCGACATGCAGCTGCTCTACCGCACTATCGAGCCGGCCGGTTCGGCCAAGACGCGCG
This sequence comes from uncultured Collinsella sp., assembly GCA_938039325.1. Taxonomy (GTDB): domain Bacteria; phylum Actinomycetota; class Coriobacteriia; order Coriobacteriales; family Coriobacteriaceae; genus Collinsella. Next base: position 9,214 of record CALHUX010000059.1, read on the forward strand.
CGATTGCCCTGCTCGAGGGCTTGGTGCACGATTATTCGCTGCTCGACGGCCTTGCGCACCGCGTGACGACCGAGCTGCCCGAGCGTACCGGCAACCTGGGCCACTTGGCATGGAAGAACCCCTTTACTGACGAGGTCTCGAACGAGAGTTTCCCCGAGGTCTTTGACCGCGCGCTGGTCGATTACGAGTGCACGGTCGCCCGCTTTATCGAGACCGGCGATATGGAAGCCGTGACCAACCACGTCAATTACAGCGGTCGCGTGCTCGGCGCCGACGAAGAGTTCGACCGCGAGGAGTAGGGCTCGTGCGTGCCCCTTTGCCGAATCCTTACCGGCGCCTCTGGACAATTGGGGTACGATGAACTAACTGTATATCGGGCGAATACGAAGGGGCCCTGTCCATGAAATACACCAAGCTCGAGCGTAACTGGGTTATGTACGATGTGGGCAACTCGGCCCTCGTGCTGCTCAATACCTCGGTGGTGCCCATCTACTTTAACGCCATCAATACCGGTGCTTCCTCGGCAGACCTGGTGGTCGCCTGGGGCAACGCGCAGACGATTGCCTCGCTAGTCATTGCCATGCTCATGCCCATTCTGGGCGCGCTTGCCGATTACGCCGGCAACAAGATCAAGTTCTTCTTGGGCTTCTTCCTCACGGGCCTGGTTCTTTGCCTGGCGCAGGCTATCCCCATGTCCGCCATGGCATTTTTGACCGTGTACGTGCTGTGCACCATCGGCCTTAACTCTTCCATGACGTTCTACGATGCCATGCTGCCCGACATTACCACCGACGAGCGCATGGACGCCGTGTCCAGCTCGGGCTATGCCTGGGGCTACATCGGCTCCACCGTGCCGTTCATCATCTGCCTGGCGCTTATCATGGGTGGCCCCGCTCTTGGCGTCCCCACCATGCTGGCAACGCGTCTGTCGTTTATCATCACCGGTGCCTGGTGGCTCATCTTTACCCTGCCGCTCATTCGCACCTATAAGCAAAAGTACGGTCGCGAGCGCGGTCCCCAGGACACCATCGGCCACATCGTGGGCGGCGTGTTCTCCGAGGTCGGACATACCATGCGCGAAATCGCCCACAACAAGACCGTGCTGGTCTACATGATCGCGTTCTTCTTCTACATCGACGGTGTGCACACGGTCATTTCCATGGCAACCAGCTACGGATCGGCTTTGGGCATCGACTCGACCCAGCTGGTGCTGGCACTGCTCGTCACGCAGTTTGTGGCCTTCCCGTCCGCCATCATCTACGGCAAGCTCGCCGGTCGCGTGGGCACACTCAATATGATCTTGGTGGCCGTCGCCGCCTACATGGGCATCGTGCTCTTTGCCGCGTTCTTCCTAAAGACCGCCTTTGAGTTCTGGGTGCTCGCTATTTTGGTCGGCCTGTTCCAAGGCGGCGTGCAGGCGCTCAGCCGCAGCTATTTTGGCCGCATCATCCCCAAGGAAAAGTCCAACGAGTACTACGGCTTCTTCGATATCTTTGGCCGTTACGCAAGCGTTATGGGCACCTTCCTGGTGTCGGTTGTCACCTCGCTGACCGGCAACCCGTCGCTGGGCGTCCTTTCTATTGGCGTTCTGCTGGTTGTTGGCTTTGTGCTGCTGGTCCGTCTGTCCCGCATGGCTCAGGCGGCGGCGTAAGGCAACCGGGCTCAGTACAGCAATTGTGCCTATCTGCAGTACTCTTTTGGAAGTAGCCGCATAAATCATTCTGACTTCCGAGCAATGTTTAGCCCAAGTGGGTATGATGGAATCAGCTAGGTCGCGGGGCGTCGCCTGTGTTTGGCGGCGCCCCGTTTTTGTGTTGCAAGGAGGGTAAAGGTATGAACGCCACGGTTGTGATCCCAACATATTGGGCGGGCGATGATACCCAAGCAAACGCTCCCGGCACCTACGATCACTCGACGTCGCTCAATGCCGCCAACCCGGAGCTCGATCGCTGCCTGACTTCACTCGAACAGGTGCGCGACATTCCGCGCATCATTCTCTTGGTGGTCTGTCCGGTTTCTGCCACGGCCGACGTATCCCATCGCGTGCACGAAATCGTTAATGCGCATCCCACACTTAAGGTCACCGTCGTTACCAATACTCAGGCTTCGCGTGTTGCCGACCGCGTGGCACAGATTGCGCCCAAAGGCTCGGGCGAGTGCGTGAGCCTGCGCGGCTACGGCGCCATCCGCAACATGGGTCTTGCCTGCGCGGCGGTGCTGGGGCACGACGCGGTTGTGTTTTTGGATGACGACGAGACCGTCATCGATGCCGACTTTATGAAGCGTGCGACCTATGCGCTGGGCCAGCAGACGCGTCAGGGCCTGCCGATTTTAGTCAAGAGCGGATACTTTTATGATCGCGACGGGTCGCCGCTGGCTCCCACGGACAAAGTGGGCATTTGCCATCGCTGGTGGACCAAGCGTATCGAGTTCAATCGCTGGATGAAAAAGGCGCTCTCGGGCACCCGCATCTCGCGCTCCAATTACGTATGCGGCGGCCTGATGGCCCTGCACGCCCGCGCCTTTACGCGTGTGGCCTTCGACCCGTTTATCACCCGCGGCGAGGATCTGGACTACCTGTTTAACATGCGCATGTTCGGCTATGACGTGTGGTTCGATAACGAGTGGGCCGTGCGCCACCTGCCGCCCGAGTCCGAGAAGCGCTCGCCGCGCTTTATGCAGGACGTGTACCGTTGGTACTACGAGCGGGCCAAGCTGACGTTCGCCGCGCACCAAAAGGAGCTCATTCCGGTTACGGCCGCATCACTCATGCCCTATCCGGGTCCGTGGATCTCGCGCGAGCTCGACGACCGCGTGCGCAAGACCGCCATGGTTCGCAGCATGTTTACCCGCGAGCACGAGGGGTATCTGCGCATCTGGCGTCATGGTATTGACGAGGCCAAGACCTATGCCCGCCAAAACGCCGCAAGCTACCTGCGTTTTCAGAGTTTCTGGCCCAAGATTATGGACGAACTTTGGCGCGACGCACAACTGATTAGCATCCTGGAGGGGACTGAATGATCGACCGCCGCGCCCAGCGCGATAATTCAATTTCAATCTTTCGCATCATCGCCGTTGTTTGCGCCGTTTGCGTGTTGGCGTACTTTATCTTTGCCCTGGCGACTGGCATTGAGCCGATTGCCACGGTGATTGCCTGTGCGCTGCTGTGCATCTTCCTGTGCATCTTTATCTTTTTGACGCTCAATCCCGATTCGGTACGCTCCCAGTACACCGAGGAGACGCTCTCGGTTGCCTCGGCCATGCTCGAGGACATTAAGGGCGGTCTGACGCAGGAATCGGCGCTTTTGGTGTGCCGGCGTATCCTGCCCGAGACACGTGCCATGACCGTTGCCATCACCGATGAGGGCAACGTGCTGGCCTGCGCGGGCGAGTTCGAGGAAAAGCTGCTGCCCGATTCGCCCATCCACACGCTTGCCACGCGCTACGTCATTGAGCACGGCATCGTGCAGTCGTTCAACCGCGTGGTGGACGTGGTGGGTTCGGATGGCTCGCACAACCATGTTCCCGCCGGTATCATCGCGCCCATCAAGGTGGGCGACCGCACCGTCGGCACGCTCAAGTTCTACTACAAGACCCCGCGTGCCGTCGACCGTACCCAGTATGCGCTCGCCTCGGGTTTTGCCGAGATCCTGTCCACGCAGCTCGCCATCCACGAGCTCGAGGTGCAAAAAGAGCTCACGGCCCGTGCCGAGGTTCGTGCTCTGCAAGCGCAGATCAATCCGCACTTTCTGTTCAATACGCTCAACACTATCGCGTCGTTTACGCGCACCGATCCGCTGCGCGCCCGCGAGCTGCTGCGCGAGTTCTCCTCGTTCTATCGCGCCACGCTCGACAACTCGGGGTCGCTTATCCCGGTCTCGCGCGAGGTTGCCCAGACCAAGCGCTACCTGACGTTTGAGAAGGCGCGCTTTGGCGAGGACCGCGTACTGGCGACCTTCGATGTCTCCGAGGATGTCGAGGACACGTTGGTCCCGGCCTTTGTAATCCAGCCCATCGTCGAGAACGCCGTGCGGTATGGCATGGGCGATGACGATGCCCTGCGGATCGACGTGACCGTCCATCAAGACGGCGACGACGCAATCCTGATTGCCGTAGCCGACAACGGCGTGGGCATGGACGAGGGCACCGCCGCCAGACTGTTTGACGAGCGCTCTGCCCGTCCCGACGCCAGCTCTCCCCAGGGTGGCGGCGCCGGTGTGGCCATGCACAATATTTCTGAGCGTATCCATCGCTTTTATGGACCGCACTCTTATACGCGCGTCGAATCGGCGCCGGGCAAGGGCACCAAAGTGCTCCTGCACCTTGATTTGTCAGAGAGCATCTTTGACATTCAAGAGTAAAATAAAAGGCTATGGGCTCAACGCCAAGCGGCGGATGCCCGGCGTAGTTTGTTGACGAAAGGTTTAATCCCTATGCTGCGTGCGATGATTGTGGATGATGAGGCCCCGGCCCGTTCGGAACTTCGCTTCTTGCTCGAGCAGACGGGCAAGATCGGCACGATCACTGAGGCGTCGAGCGTCCGCTCCGCCATTGAGATGTTGATGGAAAGCCGCGTCGATGTCGTATTTCTCGATATCTCGATGCCCGGTGCTTCTGGTCTGCAGCTTGCCGAGGCACTGCATAAGCTTAAGAATCCGCCGGCGATTGTGTTTGTGACTGCGTATAGCGATCATGCCGTCGAGGCGTTCGACGTAGATGCCGTCGATTACCTAATGAAGCCGGTTGAGGAGGCACGCCTGGATCGCGCGATCGAGAAGGTCATGCAGCGCGCCAAGCCCGTCACGGACAGCAAGGCCACCATCGAGCGCATTCCGGTGGAAAAGGGCGGCCGTAAGGTCCTCATTCCCGTGGATGACATTCGCTTCATCATGGCCAAGGACGATTACTCCTGTATCTATACCGTCGATGATCGTTTTCTATCGACGACTTCGCTGGCGCAGTTCGAGGCCAAGCTTTGCGACTTTGGCTTCTTTCGCGTTCATCGCCGCTATATCGTCAACTTGGCGTGCGTCACGGATGTCGAGACGGTGCCCTCGGGCGCTATCCAACTGGGCATTACGGGCGTCGACGAACGCGTGCCGGTTTCGCGCCGCCGCGTTGTGCCGCTCAAGAAGGCCCTGAGCCTCTAGCACACTGGCCCCGCAGCCCTGTAGACCAATTGTCTGCGGAGCCGTGGGGCTTTTTGTATATACGTCGAATCGGTTTTGCAGAAGGGATCCCATGAACAGTGCAGACGCCAAGCGCATCGATATCATCTCGGACACCCACGGCTATCTTTCGCCCGCGCTTCTGGACGAGCTCAAGGGCGCAGATCTGATCATCCACGCCGGAGACCTCACCTCAGAGATGGATTACGAGCATCTATGCACCATCGCCCCCGTGCGAGCGGTCCTAGGAAACAACGACTACTACCGCGACTACGGCCCGGATGTAGACCGTCTGGCCATCTTCACCTACGAAGGCCTCAAATTCGCCGTAGCCCACTACCGTGAAGACCTGCCCGTGGGGTCCGTAGACGTAGCCATCAACGGTCACACCCACGTAACCAAAGAAGCCCAAGTGGGCCGCTGCCTGGTCCTCAATCCCGGCAGCGCCAGCTACCCCAGAGGCAGCCGAGGCCCCACCATGGCCAGAATGCTCGTAAAAGATGGCAAGATCCTGAGCACCAAGTTTATTGACCTAGACTAACCGCAACAAAAACGGGGGATGCAGATCGCATCTCCCGTTTTTCTTTCAGCAAAAGGCAGAGCTTCAGCGACAACCTTAGACAACCCCGCCGAGGAGCACGCGGGCTAGCCGCGCAGCGGCGCACGCCCGCAAAACTGGTTGAATAATGTGACGGCAGGGAGGGTCTCCGGGGCTGGGGGCGGGGGTTAAGTTTGTCGCGAGTTCCGCACGCAAAGGAAAGCACTTAATGTGCTTTCCGTCTTGCGCAGGACTGTAGAGCAGCAAACTTAACCCCCGCCCCCAGCCCCGGAGACCCTCCCGGATGGCCCCAAAAATTTTTTCAAAAAAGTTGTTGCGCGCCGGACAGACTTCTGTGTATACTAATCCCCGCAGCGCACGCGAGCGGAAACAAACGCGAACGACTGCCTGGGGAGTTAGCTCAGTTTGGTTAGAGCGCCGGCCTGTCACGTCGGAGGTCGCGGGTTCGAGCCCCGTACTTCCCGCCAACGCAATTAAAGCCACGTCTTCGGACGTGGCTTTTTGCGTTTGATAGGACCTCGATCCCATCGGCACCTTTCGCCCAAAACCAAATCCTTCCAATTCCCGGACAAGCTCCGTTTGAGACATATGTTCAAACAAGGCGTTTGTTGCGCAACACCAGTTCAACGAAGCAGGGGGTTAGGTTATACTGAATCGCACTGTGGGCCGTTTTTGATGCAAGAGGCTTCAAACACGGCATTCAGTGGGCACCCGTTTTGCTATTTGGGCGTCCATACGGTCATTGGTGTCTCGACGTAAGCTCGGCCCCGGAGCTCGTTCGAGCTGTTCCTATTCCTTGAAAGGGGAAAAATGGACATATCGAGGAAGACTGATTACGCCCTTCGCATGCTCGCGATGCTTGCCGAGGACCCGGAGCGTCTGCTTTCTGTTCGCACTGCCGCCGAAGAGGTCAATGTCCCGTATTCGTTTGCCCGTTCGATCCAGCATGGTTTGGTTCAGGCCGGTATTGTGGAGAGCTTGCGTGGCGTCCATGGCGGCATGCGTCTTAAGGTCAGCCCCGACGATGTCACCATCCGCCAGGTCGTTGAGGCAGTTCAAGGCCCCATGGTCATGAACGATTGCACCGCGCCCGATGGCGACTGTGCGCGCATGGGCACGTGCTGCTATCATCCCCTGTGGGCCGGAGCCCAGGCGCTGATGCGCGACTACCTCGATTCCGTTTCGCTCGGCGATATCGTCGCCCATCGCCAGTTCCCGGCTGTCGATCCCAAGTTCGCCGATCGCGATGCGTTTCCCGAGTACGCTGCCTGTGCGTACGCTTGCCGGGAGGAATAGCGCCGCATAAGGAGCATTGCTATGATTCAGGACCCCTTTCGTTCGATGATTCGTTCAGAAGGGGTCCTGCGTTATCGCGACCTTCCGTGGCGCCGAACGCGCGACCCGTATATCATCTGGCTCTCCGAGGTTATGCTGCAGCAAACGCAGGTGCCGCGTGTGGAGACGCGTATGCCCGCGTGGCTCGATTGCTTTCCAACCGTGCAGGCACTTGCCCAGGCCGCGCCTTCCGATGTTTTGGACGCTTGGCAGGGGATGGGCTACAACCGACGCGCTCTGGCGCTTCACAGAGCCGCTCAGTGCGTTATGGAAGACTGGGGTGGGGAGTTTCCACGTGAGACGCGCGACCTGGTCGCCCTGCCCGGTATTGGCCCGGCGACGGCGCAGGGCATCCGATCGTTTGCGTTCGATCTGCCGGGTGTGTATCTGGAGACCAACGTGCGCACGGTCTTTCTGCATCATTTCTTTCCCGATGTGCCGGCCGTTCCCGATCGCGAGCTGGTGCCGCTGATTCAGGCCGCCTGTCCGGCGGCTCCCGGTGCGACGGCGGATGAGATCGCTCCCTTTGCCGTGCCGCTCGATGATGCCGACACACCGCGCGCATGGTATTACGCGCTGCTGGATTATGGCGCGTATCTTAAGAAGACGCTGCCCAATCCGTCCAGGCGCTCGGCGAGCTATAGCCGTCAGTCCAAGTTTGAGGGTTCGCGCCGTCAAAAGCGCGCCCATATTGTGCGCATGCTGCTGGCTGCGCGCGATGGGCGGCCGGCGGGCATCACGCTCGCCGAGGCCGTAGCGGGTGTCAACGAAATGGAGGCGGCGGCAGGCCGCGAGCCGGTCGATCACGATCTTGTCGCAGGCATCTTGGCCGACTTAGAGCGTGAGGGCTTTTGCCGTGTGGAGGGCGACCGCTGGCTAAGCGTGTAGCCCATCTGAATCTGAAAAACAGGATTGTAAGGTTTAGATTTTCGACATGAGGGCATCCTAAAGACAAGGTCGCTCGAAGCCTACGGGCGGCATGTGTTGAAGGGAAGTACACCTATGGATTTTGAGAACTCTCAGACCAAGAAGAACCTCGAGACCGCTTTTGCCGGTGAGTCTCAGGCGCATACCAAGTATCGCTACTATGCATCCAAGGCCAAAAAGGACGGCTACGTTCAGATCTCGAACATCTTTGCCGAGACCGCAGGCAACGAGTCCGAGCACGCCAAGCTGTGGTTTAAGTATCTGCACGATGGCGCCGTTCCCGGCACTCTGGATAACCTGCGCGATGCCGCCGCGGGCGAGAACTACGAGTGGACCACGATGTACGACGAGTTCGCCAAGACCGCCGAGGAGGAGGGCTTTGCCGAGATCGCCGCGAAGTTCCGCGGCGTCGGTGCTGTCGAGAAGGCTCACGAGGAGCGCTACAACAAGCTCGTCGAGCGCATTGAGTCGGGCGAGGTGTTTGAGCGTGAGGGCGTGAAGGTGTGGAAGTGCCTGAACTGCGGGCACCTGCACGTTGGTGCCGAGGCGCCCGAGGTGTGCCCGGTTTGTAACCACCCGAAGGCGTACTTTGAGGAGCAGGTGGTGAACTACTAGCGCTTGGCGCTGGCTGCTGCGGAGCGCGGGGCGGGAGGCCGGATTGCCTTCCCTCCTCGCTCACGGCTTCGCAGGGTCGCGTTGAGGGAAGGCAATCCGGCCTCCCGCCCCGCGCCCCGGCGTTGGGTCGTTGCGTGCTCGCTACAGAAAAGCTGATTAGAAGTTTGCGTGCCGCCCCTTTTGGGGCGGCACGTTTTTGTATGGGGGCCGGTTGGAACGGCGCCGTTCATGGGTGGGGTACACTGGGTAGCGACTTTTAGTTTATCTACTACCTGATGGGGTGTTTTTGTATGGGTAAGAAGTCTCGGGCTCGGGTGGCTGCGGCGGGGACTCGCAAGGATCCTGGTCGTCGTGTTCCTGAGGGCAAAAAGGCCGATCGTGCCGAGAAGGACAAGAAGGTTGGCGCGCATGCTCATCCTGAGTGGGCGCCTCACCTCAATACGGCTAGCGAGGATCTGACTGCTAAGTTGTTTACTCTGGTCGAGGTTATCTTGGGCGTGGTGCCCGTGGTGGTCATTGGTCTGTTCCTGGCCTCTAAGGATGCCACGAGCGTGGATAAGCTCACCGATGTCTTTTCTCAGGACCCCTCGATGGTGGTTACGTTTATCTCTGCGTGCCTGCAGCCGTTTGTGGCGTACATGCTGTACATGATTTATCGAAAATACTGCGAGGGCGATGCGGGCTTTGCCGCCGGAAACCTGATCGGCCTCTTGTGCTCCGAGATTTTGCTGCTCAATATCCCGGGCGTTATCGGTATGGGCATCTTGCTGTGGCGTGTTTGGCGCAACGTCGCCCCGCACTTTGAGAGCTGGCTATTTGAGCGCCGCGCAATGGGCGTGCTGGTCGACATCGCGGGCTCGCTCGTAATCCTGGTCCTGGCGTTTATGTGCGCCACCGCCGCCCGCGGTCTCGCGGGCATGTAGTCTGTCCTCACTGACCACGGAGCGCAGGGCGGGGAAACCTTTCCCTCTCGCTCACGGCTTCGCAGGGTCGCGCGAGGCAAAGGTTTCCCTGCCCTGCGCTCCGGCGTTGAGTCGTCGCATGCTCGTTACAGAAAAGCTGATAAAAAAGTTTGTGTGCCGCCCCTTTTGGGGCGGCACGTTTTTGTGTGGGGTCCCTGTCTCCACACTTTTCGTCAAGCTTTTGGTCAGCTTTTGGTTAGTTGGCGGGCTGGCGGAAGGGCAAAAGAGCATCCGATAAAAAAGCTCAAAGAAAGTGCTGGTAGGGGAGTTGTTGAGGTTTTCGACAACTTTTGGGCAAAAGAAACTTTGTGGCTATTGCCGGCGATTGTGTTGTCGCGGTCATGGTGGTGCGGGATGCTGGTCGTAAGCGCCGAATGCTCCGATTTTGGAGGCCAGCATGGACCTGTTTCTTGAGACTCCGCAGCAACAAGCTGAGCGCATGTTGCGTCAGCAGCAACGGCTCATGGAGATGCAAATGCAAGGGGTAGCCGCCCAGTCCCCTGCGCAAAATGCCACGCCCGCGGTTTCGCCTGCGGGCGGATCGGCGCCAGAGAACTATTCCGTACAACAAGATTCATATGCGCAGGAGCTTGCGTTTGACAAGCGCCGCACGCGTCACCGCCGCGTGGGCCAGCGTCTACGCGCGTTGGCGATGATTGTACTCATTCCGTTAGGACTTGCGGCGATTTTCCTGGTCTCGTATGCGCTCACCTGCATCCTCAACGGTGCCTCGCCCAGCGAAGTGCTCCAACATCTGTCGGCTCTCGGCCAGCGCCTAGGCGATGTCGTAACAACCGTCCGCGCCGGCTGGGAGAGTTAACGTTTTGACGCCTGTGGCCCAAAATCCATTTGTCCGACTGCCGTGGAGCGCTCGGTGCGTGTGGCGGGGTAAGATTGATCGCGATTTTGATTGATAATCGATTGGGTTTGTTGGGCGGAGTCTATGTCTGCTATTGATATCGTGCTTGTTGTGATTGCCTTGGTGGCGGTGGGAGTTGCTGTGGTTTGCGCCCTGCAGCTTAAAGGTCTTCGTGCTGAGTTGCGAGAGCATGGCGGCAACGGCGCGGAGACGCTCGCGGCGCTCGAGCAGGCCAACAACGCGCTCGACACCCTGAACGTCGCGTTGGCCGAAACCCGCCGCACGGCAAATGCCATCGCGCAGCAGCAGACAACCGATGCGGCCGTGGAGCAGCAGCGCTACCTGACCATTGCGCGCGAGTTCTCACAGGCCGGCGACCGCATGGACGACCTTCGTCGCGAGACGGCCCAACAGCTTGGCGCCAACCGCGAGGGCATCGAGCACCGCCTGGACAAGGTGCGCGAGACGGTCGATGCCCAGCTGGGTGCCATCCGCAAGGACAACAATATGCAGCTCGATCAGATGCGCGCGACGGTGGACGAGAAACTCTCCCGTACGCTCAACGACCGCCTGTCTGCATCGTTTAAGCAAGTGAGCGACCAACTCGAGGCCGTGTACAAGGGCCTGGGCGACATGCAGTCTATCGCCACCGGCGTGGGCGACCTTAAGCGCGTGCTGGGCAACGTCAAGGCGCGTGGCATTTTGGGCGAGGTGCAGCTGGGTGCAATCCTGGCGGACATCCTCACGCCCGACCAGTATCTGGAAAACGTCGCTACCAAGCCTGGCGCCTCGGAGCGTGTTGAGTTTGCCGTCAAGCTGCCGGTGGACGAGGGCGACCCCGTGCTGCTGCCGATTGACTCCAAATTCCCGGGCGATGCGTACGAGCATCTGCTCGACGCGCAAGAGTCGGGTGATGCCGAGGCTGTGGTCACCGCGCGCAAGACGCTCGACGCTATGGTCAAACGCGAGGCCAAGGACATCTGCGAGAAGTACCTGAGCGTGCCGGCGACCACCAACTTTGGCATTATGTTCGTGCCGTTTGAGGGCCTGTACGCCGAGGTCGTCAGCCGCCCCGGGCTTATAGAGACCCTGGGCCGCGACTATCACGTCAACGTTGCCGGCCCCAGCACCATGGCGGCCATCCTCAATAGTCTGCAGATGAGCTACCAGACATTTAAGTTGCAAAAACGCACTGATGACGTGCTGCGCGTACTTTCCGCTGTCAAGGCCGAGCTGCCGCGCTATCAGGCGGCGCTGCGCCGTGCCCAGCAGCAGATCGAGACCGCGGGCAAAACGGTCGAGGGCATTATCACCACGCGCACTAACGTTATGGAGCGCAAGCTCAAGGACATCGACGCGCTGGAGGATACCGACCAGGCCGACGCGATCTTGGGGCTCACGTCCGCAGGCCTGCCCACAGACCAAGAGGACGAGGACTAGCCGAAAAGCGGCGGGGCGCCAGCGTGGACGCGGGCGCCCCGCCGCTTTTCGCGTCGCGCTTGACTGAAACGCGCTTCAATGTGCAACAATGGCCTCTCGCCCTATCAGACGCGAAAGGAAGCCCATGTCTCAGAGAAGCACCAGTCCGCTCAAACGCTCTACCGTGCGCCGCACGCTGCAGCGTTTTTGGGATGTCACGCGCACGCAGCCGCTGATCGTCTTTCTCTCGGTGTTCTCGTCGGCGGGCTACATCTTTTTGCTCACGTTTGCCAACACCTACGTGATGGCCCTTATCGTCGACCGCGTCCAAGCCGGCCCCGTGGCGGGCGACCAGGTGTTTGAGGTCTTTGGTCCTTACATTCTGGCGCTCGTGCTCGTTAACCTGGTAGGCCAGATCCTTTCCAAACTGCAAGACTACACCGTCTACAAGCTCGAGATCGCGGGCAACTACCATCTGGCGCGCCTGTGCTTCGACACGCTCTCCAACCAGTCCATGACGTTCCACACCAGCCGTTTTGGCGGATCGCTCGTGAGCCAGACGAGCCGTTTCATGAGCGGCTACACGGGGCTGGTGGATGTGACGGTTTATTCGCTCATCCCCACCGTCACCTCGGTCATCTGTACGGTGGCGGCGCTCGCCCCGGTGGTGCCCACATTTACCGTGATCCTGGTGGGCATCATGGTCGTCTACATCGCGTTCGTTTGGCTTATGTACAAGCGCATCATGCCGCTTTCGTCCGCGACGTCCGCTGCGCAGAACAAGCTGTCGGGCGTGCTGTCCGACGCGGTCACGAACATCCTGGCCGTCAAGACCTGTGGGCGCGAGGACTTTGAGCGCGATCTGTTCGATAGCGCCGACCGCGCCGCGCGCGACGCCGAGACGGTTTCGATGCATGCCATGATGCAGCGCAACTTTACGACTTCGGGCCTTATCGTCATTACCATGGCCGTGGTGAGTGTGTTCGTCGCGGGCGGCAACGCGTGGTTTGGCATTTCGGCCGGCGCGCTCGTCATGATCTTTACCTATACGTACAACCTTACCATGCGTCTGAACTACGTGAGCTCCATGATGCAGCGCATCAACCGCGCGCTCGGTGATGCGGCCGAGATGACGCGCGTGCTGGACGAGCCGCGTCTGGTGGCAGACGACGAGAACGCTCCCGAGCTCAAAGTGACCGAGGGCGCGATTGATTTTGAGCACTTGAGCTTTGCATACCGTGACGCCGCGGCGGGCGAGAGCGTGTTCAACGACCTGACGCTCCATGTGGCGGCGGGCCAGCGCGTGGGCCTGGTGGGCAAATCTGGCTCGGGCAAGACGACGCTCACCAAGCTGTTGCTGCGCCTGGACGACGTGCAGGGCGGCCGCGTGCTCGTGGACGGCCAGGACGTCTCGCGCTGCACGCAGCAGAGCCTGCGCCGCCAGGTTGCCTACGTGCCGCAGGAGGCGCTGCTGTTCCACCGCTCCATTCGCGAGAATATCGCCTACGGCCGCCCCGATGCCACCGACGAGCAGATCCGCGAGGCCGCGCGCCTGGCCAATGCCCTGGAGTTTATCGACCGCTTGCCCCGTGGCTTTGACACCATGGTGGGCGAGCGCGGCGTTAAGCTTTCGGGTGGTCAGCGCCAGCGCGTGGCCATCGCCCGTGCCATCCTCACCGACGCGCCGATTCTGGTGCTCGACGAGGCGACCTCTGCCCTGGACAGTGAGTCCGAGGCGCTGGTGCAGGAGGCGCTCAAGAACCTGATGCGCGGGCGCACCTCCATTGTGGTGGCGCATCGCCTGTCCACCGTAGCGGCGCTCGATCGCATCGTGGTGCTGGCGGACGGCGAGATTGTCGAGGACGGCACGCATGCGCAGCTTGTCGAGGCGGGCGGCGAGTACGCAAGCCTGTGGGACCGCCAGACCGGCGCATTTTTGGAGGCTTAAGGCCCCGTACGTGGGACAATCGTTTCCGTGAAGTTATGTTTCTGCCGAGCCGAGGAGTTGTTATGCCACGCGAGACCAATGCCGCCAAACGCGAACGCGCCATCGAGGTGTGTGAGCGCCTTAACCGTCGCTATGGCCCGGTCGAGTGCTTCTTGGACCACGAGAATCCCTTTAGGCTGCTCATCGCGGTGCTGCTCTCGGCTCAGACGACCGACGCGCAGGTCAACAAGGTGACGCCGCGGCTGTTTGCCCAGTGGCCCACGCCCGAAGCCATGGCGGGGGCGAACGTGGCCGATGTTGCCGATACCATCAAGTCGCTCGGCTTTTATAAGAGTAAGGCCAAGCACGCCGTGGAGGCCGCGCAGATGATCGTCGCCGATTACGGCGGCGAGGTGCCGGCCGACATGAAGGAGCTCGTCAAGCTGCCGGGCGTGGGGCGCAAGACAGCGAACATCGTGCTCAACGTGGGGTTTGGCATTGTCGAGGGCATCGCGGTGGATACGCACGTCAACCGCATCGCGCACCGCCTGATGCTGAGTCCCAAGACGCATGCCAAGGAGCCGCTCAAGACCGAGCAAGATCTGCTCAAGATCTTGCCGCACGAGTATTGGGAGTCGGTCAATCATCAGTGGATCACCTTTGGCCGCGAGATTTGCGACGCCCGCAAACCCAAGTGCGACGAGTGCCCGCTGGCAGACCTTTGCCCCAGCGTACGGGTGGGCTAGCTTGCAAGGGCAGAGTGCCGCCGCTCTTGTGTGTCTCCGGGCGGCACAAATCGAGGCACGGCCGGTGCCCGCGGCGCTCGCTACGACTCCCGAAGCAAGAACTCTTCTGCCGGCACAACCGATGCGCCCTCGGTATCGTAGCGCTCGGAGCCGTGATATACGACGGCTCGGTCCTTTGCGGGAATGCCCAGTTCGGAACCAACAGAGCGTAGGTGTCGAGCAAATGTGTCGCGATAGGTAGCGCCCGATTTGATTTCGAACGCCTGCGGGCGAGCCGGCTCTGTTAGATCGATAAGGTCGATCTCTCGTCTGCTGTCGTCGCGATAAAAGACAAGCGTGGGCTCGATGCCTCTGTTGAGATATGCCTTCTGACGTTCCGAGACAATGAGGTTTTCAAATATTTCCCCGCTTAGGGGGTGGTTCATGAGACCGCGCTCGTCGTGAATGCCAAGCAGATGGCAAAGTAGCCCCGTGTCGTAGAAGTACAGTTTTGGCGCTTTGGTAAGCCGCTTGCGCATGTTTCCAGCATATGGCTGAAGTAGGAACACCAAATAGCTTGATTGCAGGATCGAAAGCCACGAGCTGATCGTCGCCGTGGCGACTCCCACATCAGCGGCGAGTCTTGATAGGTTGAGCAGCCCTCCCGCGCAAGCCGCGCACAGCCCGATCATTTTTCTAAAGGAGCTCAGATTGCGCACGTCGAGAAGGCCGCCCGCATCGCGTTCCACATAGGTCATAAGGTAATTTTGGTAGAACATATCGGTGGGGATGCCCACATCATATATGCGCGGGTATCCCCCGCGAATCAGGTAGGTGTCAAGCGAGATTTGCGTATCGCTGAGCTCCTGGTAAGAGAGAGGTAGGAGTTTGAGCATGCCGACGCGCCCGGCAAGCGATTGCTGGATGTTGTGCATGAGCAAAAAGTTTTGCGAGCCGGACAATACATACTGGCCGGCCCTTCCGCGCTCGTCGGAGGCGACCTGAATCATGCTGAACAGCTCCGGTGCATATTGTGCCTCGTCGATGATCAGATGATCGGGGCGCCTGCTGATAAAACCGACGGGGTCATCGAGTGCGGCGCGACGGACTTCCGGGTTCTCGAGGTTGAGATATTCATATTCAGGAAAGACGGCCTTGATGAGAGTTGACTTGCCGCTTTGGCGTGGCCCCGTAAGCGAGACGACGGGAAACCATTCTGACATCTCGCGTAGCTTTTGGGCCATAGTTCGCTCAATCATTTTTAACGCCCTTCGTATCTTGCATCGCATGCTTTCAGGCATGCTTTTGGTTCGAAAGTCTCGTGCCGAGTTTGTCGGTATCCGCCGGGTTTTGTGGCAGGTCTTTGGGATTTGCCACATTGTCAAGACAAAACAACCATAATTACTAACTAGAAGTTACCACAACTATAAAGTAGAAATTGCCATAATTACAAAGTAGCGCAGGTGGCAGCTGATAATTGATGCTGTCCGATCAGGATGTTTTGTGCCGAGGGCGTTGGGCATGCGCGTTTTGGGTGAGCAGACCGGGTGCTGATGGCGCCGTGCAGTTAGCGCGACGCCCGCAAGCCCAAGTGCGACGAGTGCCCGCTGGCGGATTTGTGCCCCAGTGCGAGTGTGATGGGGTAGGGCCCGGCGCGTTTTGCCGGCACCCGAAGACGGCGACTAATGTTGCGCAACACATTTGGGTCGCGAAGGCTCAATATGATGGCGACAGATGCCGTTTGTTGTGAGGGGATGCCCGAATATGTTTTGCACCAAGTGTGGCTCCGAGATGCCCGACGGAACCGATTTTTGCACGAACTGTGGGGCGCGTGTGGGTGCCGCTTCTCCAGCTGCCGCGCCTGCTGAACCCGCATCGATGCCGGCGGCAGGGATGCCACCCGTGCAGGGTGTCGTACAAAAGAAATCGCATAAGCGGGCGGTGATTATCGGCATATGTGTGGTGGGCGTGCTCGTTGCCGGCGGTGCCGCTCTGGCGCTGACCGGCGTGCTGGGTCCGCTTGGGCAGGGCAACTCATCGCAAATTACGGTACTTGGGTCCGACGAGGGTTCGGCCGAGCACAAGGACAAGGGAAGCGCCAAGGAGAAGCCTGCCGAAGAGCAAGAAGAGCCGGAAGAGCCCGAGCAGACCGGCAGCAGCGTAAAAGTTGACCTCAACGACCAGGCAACTTATGCTGCGGCGAACCTATTCCTATCGAACTTTACGGAGGAACACTTCGATCGGGACTGGTATCAGGCGGGCGGCTTCGATTCGACTGACGGACTTTCTGATGACGAGAAATACAAGCTGGTCAAGTTTATCTGGTGCCATTTCATTGACAACGCGCCGTATCGAATCGAGAAAGGCGACTATGACAACGGTCACTATCAGCGCGTGGCGACCGATGTGATCAATAGGGAACTCAATCGCCTGACGGGTCTGACGCTCTCGGATGCTGACATGACCTTTGATAAAGGGTCGGGTGGGCAGATGCTTGCCGATTCGGCCGAAGCGCATGACGGGTACTTGTATCTGAAGCAGGAATACGGCCAGGGAAATTACAACCCATCGTGTGCCATCGTCACGGGCGCGACTGACCTTGGCGACAACATTTACGAGCTCACCTATGAGGTCTACAGTGCTGGCGGTGCGTTACTTCCTTCTGACATCCCCGAGAGCACTTACGGCCTGCCAAAGGACCAGTTCATCGCCGCAATTCAAGCGGACGCATCCATGGGCCGTACCGAGACTTGCACGGTCCGCGTCGCGCAGGGTGACGGCGCTCCGACCTTCACACTGCTTAAAATGGGCGTCTACGACTAGACTCGGCGTATAGCTCACTCTGATAACGCCAGGCGGCTCGTCCGTCTGGCGTTTTTTGCGGGGCTGGGCGTACGCTTGAACTGGAGTCCTCTCCATGCGCTACCATGACAGGCAACGAATTTGACGTACGACCCGCCGAGCTTGCCCCGGCGGGCTTTTGGCGTTGCGATGCCGGAGGAACAGCATGCTCATTCACCGTATAGCCGCGCAGCTCTACACTGCCGAGGCACTGCAGACCGTCGAGGCCGGACTCGATTCTGGCGAGGACGTGACGCTGGCCGTGTCTCAGTCGGGTCGCACGCTCATGGCGGCCGCCCAGTTTGCGCGTCGTCCGCGCCCCACGGTCTACATCGTGAGTGGCGAGGATGCGGCCGATCGCGCCGCGCGTGGCCTTGCCGCCTATGTGGGCCTGGCGCACGTGTGCCGCTTTCCCGAGCGCAAGGACTATCCTTGGCGCGAGCAGACGCCCGACGACGCCGTGGTGGCCCAGCGCTGCGAGGCACTGGGGCGCATCGTGCGCGGGGACAACTGCATCATGGTCGCCTCGGCCCGCGCACTGCTGCGCTGCGTGCCGCCGGTCGAGAGTCGCTACTGGGAGTCCACTACTTTTGCGGTGGGCGAGGAGATTCCCTTTGACGAGGTGCCGCAGTGTCTGGTGGGCATGGGCTACACCAATGCCGGCGCCGCCGACGCGCCCGGCCTGTTCCGTGTGCACGGCGACACCGTCGAGGTGTTTCCCGCGCAGGAAAAGGCGCCCGTGCGCATTGAATTTTTCGGCGACGAGATCGACCGCATCCGCCGCATGGTGGGTTCCACGGGCCAGACCATCGGCAACGAGGACAGCATCGAGATTTTCCCCTGTCGCGAGCTCGCACTCACCGACGACGCCGTCCACAACATGCATGTGGCGCTCTATCGTGCCAGCCAGGACGACAGCAAACTGGCGGCACTGCTCGAGATGGTGGATGCGCGCATCGTCACGCCCGAGCTCGATCGCTTTTTGCCGGTGATGTACGGCCAGACCGTGAGCCCGCTGGCGCACGTGAGCGGCAAGGCGCTCGTGGTGCTGTCCGAGCCGCGCTCGCTGTTCGACGATTGCCTGCGTGCCTACGAGGATATCGAGGCACGTGCCGGCGAGGCGGGGGTCGACCGTCTGGACGGCCTGTACGTGCGTGCCCAGCAACTCGACTTTGGTGCCCAGCAGCGCCTTAACTACGTGAGCTTGATTCGTGCCGGCGGTGCGGTGACGGCAGAGCTCAAGATTGAGCAGCCGGCCATCGCGGGCTCGGACAATCGCTTTATGACGCGCATCCAGGAGGTCGTGGGCAAGCGCTATGCCTGCGTATTTGCCATCCCCGACCGCGGTGCGCGCGAGTCGATGGAGCTCACCTTTGGCGATGAGGGTATTACTTTTGAGGAGTCGCTGACGGCCGCGCCCGAAAACGCGGGCGCTATTGGCGACCGTGTGCGCGTGGCAGCGGCGGATTCTGCCGATCGTGCTGTCCGCCAGGATGCTCATGCTGCAATTCGCGAACGCAAGGCCGACGCGCTCAACGCCCGCTCGCTCGAGGCAGGTGCCGCCCAGGCTGCCGCCGGCGCCACCGTGCCCACCATCTCGCGCGGACGCGTGACCTTTGTCGATGCCGCCTTGCCGCAGGGCGTGGTGGTGCCCGATGCCAACCTGGCCGTGTTCTCGATCGCCGACCTCAACGCCCGCATGGACGCCAACCGCGCGCGCAGCCGCCGCAAGGTGGACATTACGCAGATCACGTTTCCGTTTAAGCCGGGCGACTACGTGGTGCACGCCACTCACGGCATCGCGCTCTTTAGCGAGATCGCGCGCCAGGAAGTGGGCGGCAAGGAGCGCGACTACTTTTTGCTGGAATATGCCGACGGCGACAAGCTCTACGTGCCGCTCGAGCAGGTTGACCGCATCACACGCTATGTTGGCCCCGACGGCGACAAGCCGCGCCTGACCAGGCTCAACACCGCCGACTGGACGCGCGCCACCAACAAGGCGCGCAAGAACGCCAAAAAGCTGGCGTTTGACCTGGTCGATCTGTATACGCGCCGCTCTTCGATTACCGGTATCGCTTGCCCGCCCGACACGCCCGAGCAGATCGAGATGGAGCAGAGCTTCCCCTACGACGAGACGCGCGATCAGCTGGAGGCCATCGCTGACATTAAGGCCGATATGGAGGCGCCCAAGCCCATGGACCGCCTGCTGTGCGGAGACGTGGGCTTTGGCAAGACCGAGGTCGCCCTGCGCGCGGCGTTTAAGTGCGTGGACTCCGGTCGCCAGGTCATGGTGCTCTGCCCCACGACCATTCTGGCCCAGCAGCACTACGAGACGTTCTTTGAGCGCTTTGCTCCGTTTGGCCTTGAGGTCGAGGTGCTCAGCCGCTTCCGCACGCCGGCGCAGCAAAAGCGCGCACTCAAGGCGTTCGCCGAGGGCACGATTGACGTGCTTATCGGCACGCACCGCCTGCTTTCGGCCGATGTGAACCCCAAAAACCTGGGCCTGGTGATCATTGACGAGGAACAACGCTTTGGCGTGCAGCACAAGGAGCAGCTCAAGAACCTGCGCGAGCAGATTGACGTGCTCACGCTTTCGGCCACGCCCATCCCGCGTACCATGCAGATGGCCACGAGCGGCGTGCGCGATATGAGCCTGATTACCACGCCGCCGACTGGGCGCCGCCCCGTGATCGTGCACGTGGGGGAGTACGACCCCGACGTGGTGAGCGCGGCGATTCGCCTGGAGGTGGGTCGCGGCGGACAGGTGTACTACGTGTCCAACCGCGTCAAGACCATCGATGACGCCGTGGCACGCGTGCACGAGGCCGCGCCCGAGGCGCGCGTGGGCGTGGCGCACGGCAAGATGAGCCCGCGCGAGGTCGAGGACGTGATGATCGAGTTCGCGACCAAAAAGATCGATGTGCTCATCGCCACGACCATCGTGGAGAGCGGCATCGACAACGCGACCGCCAACACGCTCATCATCGAGGACTCGCAGCGCCTGGGTCTGGCACAGCTCTACCAGCTCAAGGGCCGTGTGGGTCGCTCGGCCACGCAGGCCTACGCGTACTTTATGTTCCCGGGCGAGCTGCCGCTCACCGAGGAAGCCACGGCGCGCCTGACTGCACTTTCCGAGTTCCAGGACCTGGGCAGCGGCATGCGTATCGCCATGCGCGACCTGGAGATTCGCGGCGCCGGTTCGCTGATGGGCGCTGAGCAGCACGGCAACCTGTCGAGCGTGGGCTTTGACCTGTTTACGCAGATGTTGGGCCAGGCCGTGGCCGAGGCGCGCGGCGATGACGACGCCGGCGTGGAAGCGGCGAGCGTGGGCATTAACCTGCCGGCCGATTACTTCTTGTCCGAGGAGTACCTGCCGGCGGTGGACCAGCGCGTGCTCGTGTACCGCAAGCTCGCGGCGGCCGAGGACCTGGAGAGTATCGACGAGGTCCAGGAAGAGACCGAGGCCGCGCATGGCGAGCTGCCGTTGGCGGGACTCAACCTGTTCAACCGCGCGCGCATCCGCATTCGCGGCGAGCGCCTGGGGCTCGAGAGCGTTACGCTCAGCGGCGGGCGCATCACGTTTTTGGGCGTCGACGTACCCAAGAAGGTGGCCTTTGAGCTTAAGACCCGCTACGGTGCGGTGAACTTCCCCAAGAGCCGCAAGCTGTCGGTGCCCTATAAGGCGGGCGCCGGTGCGGGCAGCGGCCTGGGTCGCGGTCTCGATGCCAACGACGGCACCGGCCCCGTGGCAGCCGCCCTCATGCTGCTGCAGCAGCTGGGCGCCAGCGATGACGACTAATGGGTCGACGCTGCAAACACCCCATTTGGGCGCCCTGGTTTCATCGAAAGGAAAGCATGTTCGGGTACATCTACAAGAAAGACGCCGCTGCTATAGCGGTTATCCTTGCCCTTTGTCTGGGCGTGGGCAGTTTCTTCGATTATCAGATCTCGAGCGCGCTGTTCAACATCGGCAGTATGTACGGCCGCTTTATCGAGGCCGCCGGCGAGCTGCCGTTTGAGCTGACGGCGAGCGTCGCGGGCGTTATGCTCGTGCGCGCGGTGCGTCCCGACTCCAGGGGGAGCAAATGGCTCGCCGTGCTCGGCATCCTCGTCAACGTTGGCCTGGCCGGCTACGAGATTATCGGATCGCTGCGCGTCGGCGGCAAGCTTATTGCGTTTCAGCTGGTTCTGACGTTTGCATTGGTCATCGCGGCCAACCTCATCGCCTATCGCCTCACGCGCGACACCGACTCCGACGAGCTCACACGCTGGGCGCTGATGGTGCTTGCCGTGTGGGTCGCTCAGGCCATCATCCTCAACGTGATCGTCAAGCCGCTGTGGTCGCGCCCGCGCATGCGCGTGATCGAGGTCACGCCGGGGCTCAATTTTCAGCCGTGGTGGGTGATTGGCAACCCCGACAAGTGGAGCTATATTGCGGCTGGCGTAATCAAGGACGGCTTTAAGTCGTTTGCGAGCGGACACACGGCGCACGCGGCGATCGGCCTTATGCTCGCCGGGCTTCCCGCGGCGGCTTTTACGGAAAAGCCGTCGCGACGCCGCGTGGTCTTTTGGGTCGCTGCCGTGGTCGCGGCGCTCGTCGCCTTTGGCCGTATCGTGATCGGTGCACACTTTTTGACTGACGTGAGCTGCGGCTTTGCCCTGGTGTTGGCACTTGAGTGCCTTGCCGCGCGCATTGCCTATCCTTACGGCGTACAATAGCCCCACCTGAATCATCTGGCCGATACCTGGTAAGAGAGGATTGCCATGCTCGCGTTCAACAACGACTATTCCCACGGCGCACATCCGGCGGTGCTGCAGGCGCTCGTCGACACCAACATGGAGCCGCAGCCTGGCTACGGCACCGATGCGCACACCGAGCGTGCCAAGCAGCTGATCCGCGAGGCCTGTCAGGCTCCCGATGCCGACGTATTTTTGCTGGTGGGCGGCACGCAGACCAACGCGACCGTGATTGACATGCTGCTCGCGCCGTACGAGGGCGTGGTTGCCGCCGAGACCGGCCACGTTGCCTGCCACGAGGCGGGCGCCATCGAGTTTGGCGGCCACAAGGTGCTCACCATCCCAGGCTACGAGGGCAAGATGCACGCCGAGGATCTCGAAAACTATATCCAAGTGTTCTACGAAAACGAGAGCTGTGAGCACATGGTGTTTCCGGGCGCCGTGTATGTGAGCCTGTCAACCGAGTACGGCACGCTGTACTCCAAGGCCGAGCTCGCGGCGATTCATGCGGTGTGCCAGAAGCGCGAGATTCCGCTGTTTGTGGATGGCGCCCGCCTGGCCTATGCGCTGGCGGCCGATGAGTGCGACATTACCCTGCCCGAGCTGGCGCAGCTGTGCGACGTGTTCTACATCGGCGGCACCAAGTGCGGCGCGCTTTGCGGCGAGGCTGTGGTGTTCTGCGGCATGCACGCCCCGGCGCACCCCATTCCGCGCATTAAGCAGCACGGCGCGCTGCTGGCCAAGGGTCGCCTGACGGGCGTGCAGTTTGAGGCGCTCTTTACCGACGGCCTGTATTTTGAGATTGGTCGCCAGGCGATTGAGACCGCTCAGGCGCTGCGTCGCGTGCTGCACGAGCGCGGTTACCAGTTCTTCTTGGAGACGCCGACCAACCAGCAGTTTGTGATTCTGCCCAACGAGGACATGGCGCGCATTCGCGAGCATGCCTCGATTGAGTACTGGGAAAAGTACGACGAGACCCACACGGTGGTGCGTTTTTGCACCAGCTGGGCCACGACGCAGGAGGATATCGACGCGTTGGCGGCCGTCCTGTAGCCTGATGTAATGACAAGGGGCCGCCCTGCGCCTGAGCTTGGCGCAGGGCGGCCTTTGCTTTTGGGGGAGAAAGGTTGTATGACCGAGATGTCCGAGCCGACGATTCGCCTGGCGACGCCCGATGATGCGCCGGCGTTGCTTGCCATCTATGAGCCGTATGTGCGCCAGACGGCGATTACCTGCGAATACGAGGTGCCGAGCATTGAGGAGTTCGCCGGGCGCATCGAGCGTACACTCAAGCGCTATCCGTATTTGGTGATGGAGCTGGACGGGCGTCCGGTAGGCTATGCCTATGTGAGTCCGCTTAACAGCCGAGAGGCATACGACTGGTCGGTCGAGACATCGATCTACCTGGCACGTGATGTGCGCCACGGCGGGCTGGGCCGCAAGCTGCATGACGCGCTCAAGCAATGTCTGATCGCGATGGGCATCACCAACATGTGCGCCCTCATCGCCGTGCCGCACGACAAGGACGACGAGTACCTGACGCACAACAGCCAGGATTTCCATGCCCATATGGGCTACCGCCTGGTGGGTGCCTTTGATCGCTGTGCCCAAAAGTTTGGCCGCTGGTACGACATGTGTTGGATGGAGCTGGTTCTAGCCGAGCGCGTCCCCAACCAGCCCAAACCAACCTGGTTCCCCGACCTCCCCAAACCTACCATTTAGGGACAGGTTTATTTCGGCCGCTTTGTGGCGTCAATCCACCGCGAGAAGTACGGATTCACGCGTCTTTTGATGCGGATGGACTTAATTTGGCTTCGATTTGGGTCCGTTTGGCTTCGATTCAAACTAAGTGAGTAGACTTTTTGGCGCGGGTCGAGCACAAGGCGTATCTGCCTTAGTAAAACCGCAGGTCACAGAGGTGACAGTATTTGGTGTGCTCGGCGGGTCGCGAAAAGTCTACTCACTTAGGTTTTCGGTGCTGGATATTCTGAGCAGGAACAGTTGAGCTTGGACGGCGCGTATTGCCAGGCGATGCCGGCACTTGCGCCATTCTGGCTTGAGATTTTATAAAAACCGCAGGTAAAACGTATATTAGTTAGTTTTCGCCTCGTTTAGTGCGCTAACCGATGGGCTCGGTGTATTTGGCGCGGTCGGTGCGCTGGATGCGCTTGGAGATATGGAGCGGGCGGCCGTCGGTGTCGTAGACGTAGTCGGTGATTAGGATCAGCGCCTGCCCGCGCTCGACGTTGAGCAAAAACGCCTCGTTTTGCGAGGCATAGCACACCTCAAAGGTCTTATGCCCCTGCGCCGGCGTACGATGGAACTCCTGGCGCAGCGTGGCGTAGAGCGAACCGTTGATATCGCGATCGATGAGCGACCCAAAGCTTGGCGTCAGATAGGTGGTCTCCAGGCACAGCGGCGCGTCGTCCAGGTAGCGCAGGCGGACAAGTTTGACGAGCTTGCTGCCCGCGGCGGCGTCAAAGAACTTAGCTATGCTGCCGGCCGCCTTGGTAAAGCCCGAGTCCACCGTGCGCGTGGTGGGCTTCATGCCCTGGCCTTCGACCTGCTTGGTATAGCTCGAAAACACCAGGTTGTTCTCGTGGAGCGCGGGCGTGTCGGCCACAAAGGTGCCACGTCCGCGCTCGGTGCGCACCAGGCCCTCGTCAACTAACACCTTAAGCGCGTGGCGCACGGTGCTGCGCGACAGCCCCGATTCGTCCATGAGCTCCATCTCGGACGGCAGCTTGTCTCCGCGTGCGTAGGTGCCGGCGGCGATGCGGTCACGCAGCGTACTCGCCAGACGCTCGTATTGGGCCAAGTTCTTTTTTGACGAAGTGCTCATGCGAACAACCTGTATCTAACTTGTATGCTTACTGAACCAAGCATGTATCCAACATGACAACAAAACCGCTGGTAATGGATTGTCGAAAACTTTACCAGCAAAATTTCTAAGACAAATATAGCATACAACTAGTCGACATAACCAAAACGTGTATGTAACTTGTATGCCATCGAGAGCATCAAACGAGAAGAAAGGCTGATGCACGATGACTACTCAGGAACAGGTTAAGGACGTCGTCTCCCAGGTTTTGGCTGACAAGGCAGACAAGGGCGGCATCAAGCGCGTCGTGTGGATTGGCGCCGGCGGATCCAACGGCGGCAACTATCCTGCCCAGTACTTTATGGAGCACGAGGCCACGCAGGTCGTGAGCTCCAGTTACACCAGCAACGAGTTCGTGCATGCCACCCCGGCCTACGTCAACGAGAACACCCTGGCCGTCGTCGTGTCCATGCGCGGCACCAAGGAGACCATCGTCGCCGCCCAGGTCGCCAAGGACCACGGCGCCAGCACCATCGCCATCTATGTTGACGAGTCCGGCCTCACCGAGGTCTGCGACTACAAGATCCAGTATGACAGCCTGGCCGTTGACGAGTCCTGCATGGGCCGTACCAACTCCGCCGTCGTGACCATGATCGCCATGGAGCTCACGCAGCAGACCGAGGGCTATGCCGAGTACGAGACCGCTATGGCCGCTTTCGACCTGGTCGACCCCATCTATCGCAAGGCCGTCGAGTACACCCGTCCGCTCGCTGCCAAGTGGGCCGAGCAGAACGCCGACAAGCCCTGCATCAACGTTATGGCTCAGGGCCCGCTCTTTGGTACCGCCTACGTCTTTAGCATCTGCAACGTGCAGGAGATGCTGCAGATCGACTCTTGCACCATCAACACCTGCGACTTCTTCCACGGTCCCTTCGAGATCCTGGACAAGCGTACCTCGCTGTTCCAGCTCATCAGCGTCGGCCGCAGCCGCTGCAACGACGAGCGCGGCATTCGCTTTGTCAACCAGTACGGTGGTGAGCGCGTCTACCAGCTCGACGCCAAGGAGCTCGGCCTCAACGACATCAAGGACAGCGTGAGCGAGTACTTCAACCACCTGATCTTTGCCCCGATCCTCAACAACGTCTACATGCGTGCGCTCTCCGCCGTCACCCACAAGGACTACATGACGCGCCGTTACATGTGGAAGCTGGATTACTAAGGGATAGAGCGGCCTAACAGCCCAATACCCCTCATGAGTTGCGGTGGAATAGTTCCTGTTTGGGAGCGTGAAGCCTCTGTTTGAGAACTATTTCACCGCAACTGCTAGAGCGGCACTTGGGGACGTTCCCTTTCTGCCGGCAGTTAGGGACGTTCCTTTTGTGCCGGCAGTTGGGGACACTCCTTGTGTCGAGAGATTTCCCGTTCGCCGATTTGTGCCTTGAAAAAATGTATATAACGACTATAACGTAGCATGAAACATATTGGAAATAATACTGAGGAGGCTGCGTTGAAGAGGAGCAATCTGGGCTATGTGCTGGTGCTGATCGCCGCGCTTATGTGGGGCAGCATCGGAATCTTTGTAAACGGCATCTCGGCCATGGGCGTTTCGTCCCAGAGCATGGCTGCCTTTCGCTTGTTGGTCGGAGCGCTTATCTTGGCGCCGGTCCTGATGTTTATGGGCTGCCGTCCGGGTGAGGAGTCTACCGTGGTTCAGGGTCCGCTGACCCTGTTCAAGGCAAGCCCTAAAGAGCTTGTTTCCTGCGCGCTTGTCGGTATCGTCGGTTTGGCTGCCGCCAACACCTGCTATTACGAGTGCATGCGCGAGGTGGGCATGTCCACGGCATCGGTGCTGCTCTACACGTCGCCGGTGTTTGGCGTCGCGCTCGGCCGCGTACTTTATCGCGAGGACGTGACCCTCAACAAACTCATCGCCATTGTCTTTAACATCGTTGGCTGCGTGCTTGCGGTGACCGATGGCGACCTTTCTGGTTTTCATTTTTCGATTTGGGGCGTCACGTCGGGCGTGATTGCAGGCCTTTGTGGTGCGTCGCTCGCGGTGTTTAGCCGGATAGCAACCAAGACGGTCCACCCGCTGGCTGTCACGTTTTGGGGCTTTGTTTTTGGCGGTGCGGTTATGGCAGCTATCGCGGCTCCGTGGCCGGATGTCGCCGCGGCAATGTCGCCACAGCTGCTGCTGCTGTTCCTTGGCTTTGGACTCATCCCCACAGCCGTGGCTTACATCTTATATATGCAGGGTCTGTCCATGGGGCTCGAGACGTCGAAAGTTCCCGTCGTAATGTCATTCGAGACAGTCGTCACCGTACTGCTGGGCATTGGTGTCTACGCCGAGCCCGCCGGCGCGATCAAAGTTCTGGGCATCGTTTTGGTGCTCGCGTCCATCGTGATTATGAACACCGACTTTTCCAAGCTGCGCAACAGTGTGTTTGTCGGTCATGTCGTTGAGAGCATGACCTTTAAGCCCAACGCGTGGTGGACGGAGAAATCGCAGGACATGGATCTCTTCCGCGAGCGCACGGGCATTGCGCTGGAGCCCACCGTGCAGGAAAGCCCCTGGTACTTCGTGCGATAGGGGGTTGCGCGCGGCATCCGACCTGGGGTTATCCAGCCAGCGCCGGCCTACCCAAGACCATCGTTTCGATTGCGTTAAACCCGCCAACGGTCGTTTTTCACCCGCGAACGGTTTATATACTAATTATCAATATCCGCAACGTATAAGACGTTATAATGACCATAACGAAAAGGAGGAGGCAAGATGAATCAGATCATTCTCGCATCTCATGGCGGCCTGGCCGCAGGCGCCAAAGACACGCTCGAGATGGTTCTCGGCGACGTGTCGAACGTCCACGTCGTGTCGCTTGCTCGTGACGACAAGGAGCCCATCACCAATAAGGTTGAGGCTATGATCGCCACGTTCAACGCGGACGACACCGTGTATGTGCTAACCGATATGCTCGGTAGCTCGGTCAACAACAACATGGTCGAGCTTTCCAAGAACGGCACGAAGTTCACGGTTGTCAGCGGTTTCAATATCCCGCTGGCACTGACGCTTGCTATGAGCCCCGTCCCCGTCAAGGGTGCCGAGCTCGCGGCCCTCATCAACGAGGCCCGCACCGGTCTGACCAACCCCAACGCACCGGTCGAGGTCGCCGCGGCTCCCGCCAAGAAGGCCAAGGCGTCCCGTCACAGCTCCGGTCCCGCCAAGATCGTCCTCGCGCGTCTTGACTACCGTCTGCTGCACGGCCAGGTCGTCTTTACCTGGACCACCAAGGTCCAGGCCGAGCGCATCATCGTCGTCGACAACGCTGCCGCCAACGATGACATCAAGAAGGGCGCCCTTAAGCTGGCCAAGCCCCAGGGCGTGCGCCTGAACGTCTTCACCGTCGAGCGTGCCCTCGCCAAGATGGACAAGCTCAACACCCTCGGCGAGCGCGTCATGTTCGTCTTTGGCAACACTGCCGAGATGCTGCAGTTCTGCCAGGGTTACAAGCTCGACGCCATCAACCTGGGCGCCACCGCTAACCACGACGGTGCCGATCAGGTCGGCGGCAAGGACAGCTCCGTCTTCCTCGACGCCAACCAGAAGGCCGACGTCAACCAGCTGCTCGACATGGGCATCAAGCTCTACGTCCAGCAGACCCCTACGTATCAGAGCGTCGACATCGACGCCAAGCTGTAATCAACCAGGCTTTTGCCTGACTGAAAGGAGAAGGGTATGAATACGTTCATCAGTGCGGTGCTCGTCGGCCTCGTCGGCGTGTTCTGCATGTGGGACTCCCGCCTGCTCGGTCGTCTTAACTTCGAGCAGCCCCTCGTTGGTGCTACGCTCGTCGGTCTGCTGCTGGGCGATGTGCCCACCGGCCTTGCCGTCGGTGCCGCCGTCGAGCTCGTGTCCATGGGTCTGGTGCAGGTCGGCGCCGCCGTTCCGCCCGATATGGTCCTGGGCGGCATCGTGGCCGCTGCCTTTGCGTGCCTGACCGATGCTTCCGCCGAGACCGCCATGACGATCGCCATCCCGGTCGCCGTTCTGGGTCAGCTCCTCGGCATCGTGTTCCGTTCCATCATCGCCGCCCTCACCCATGTGGCCGATAGCGCGATCGATAATGGTAACTTCAAGACCGCCTACCGTATGCACATCTGCGCCGGCTCCGGTCTGTACGCCATCATGTACTTCCTGCCGATCTTCCTGGCCGTCTTTGTTGGCACCGACCTGGTTCAGGCCATCGTCAACATGGTTCCCGAGTGGCTGTCCACCGGTCTTAACGTTTCGACCAAGATCATGACCGCCTACGGCTTGGCCCTGCTGCTCACCATGATGATCAAGAAGGGTATGACCCCGTTCCTGTTCATCGGCTTCCTGCTCGCCGCTTACCTCAACCTGTCCGTCATCGCGGTCGCTCTGATCGGTGTGTGCCTGGCTGTCGTCTTCATGGGCTTCAAGTTCAATGGCTCCCATGCAGCCGCCGGTGTCGATTCCGACTACGATCCGCTCGAAGACGACGAAGACTAAGGAGGAACACACTATGGCAACCGCAACCAAGGACGTGTCCCTGAACAAGAAGGTCAGCCAGTTCTTCTGGCGCTCCTGGGCCATCCAGGCCTCTTGGAACTACGAGCGTCAGATGAACATGGGCTTCCTCTACGGCATGGTTCCCACGCTCGATCGCCTCTATCCGGATGAGTCCGACCCCAAACAGCTCGCTGCTAAGAAAGAGGCTTACCACCGTCACATGGCGTTCTACAACTGCACCCCGCAGACGAGCGCTTTTGTCCTAGGCCTCGCCGCCTCCATGGAGGAGGAGTACGCCAAGGATCCCGAGAACTTCGATCCCGATTCGATCAACGCGGTCAAGACCTCTCTCATGGGTCCGCTTTCCGGCATCGGTGACTCCTTCTTCCAGGGCACCATCCGCGTTATCGCCTTTGGCCTGGGCGTTCAGCTGGCTCAGCAGGGCTCCATCATGGGCCCGATCCTGGCCATGCTCATCTCCATCGTCCCCTCTGTGCTGATCACTTGGTTCGCAGCCAAGATGGGCTATCAGGGTGGTCACGAGTACCTGAGCAAGCTCCAGGGCGGCGACCTCATGGAGAAGCTCATGTATGTCTGCGGCATCGTGGGTCTTATGTCCGTGGGCGGCATGATCGCCACGCTGATTGGCGCCACCACCCCGCTGCAGTTCGCTGACGGCACCGTCGTGATCCAGGACATCCTGGACGGTATGATGCCCCAGATGATCTCCCTTGGCCTCACCGGCCTTATGTACTGGCTCATCAAGAAGAACGTCAACACCGGTTGGCTTCTCGTGATCGCCATCGTGGGCGGCATCGCCCTCTCCGCGGCCGGCATCCTGGCCTAGTCGCGACCAAGCACCTAACCGCTTTCCCCCGGGGGCCTGCCTGGCATCCCATACCCCAGGCAGGCTTCCATCCCTAAATGTGTCAAAGGGACAGTTCCTTTGACACATCCTCAACGGGCCGGCGACTCGGTCCAAATCACGGTAACCCTGTGTGCGTCCGGCAAAGTGGCGCCGCAAAAATCGAAAGGAATGTGTCAGATGTACGAGATCGACCTTAACCTCCCTAAGCAGATCGTCGCTGACGTCCTGTCCAACCACGAGATTCACAGCGTCGCCTTCGTCGGCTGCGGTGCTTCCATGTCTGACCTGTACCCCGCCAAGTACTTCCTGGCCAACAACACGGACAAGCTGAACGTTCAGATCTTCACCGCTAACGAGTTCAACTACGACACGCCTTCCTGGGTCAACGAGCACACCTTCGTGATCACCTGCTCCCTCGGTGGCTCCACGCCCGAGACCGTCGAGGCCAACAAGACCGCCAAGAAGCACAACTGCCCGGTCGTCTCCCTCACCAACAAGGCTGGCTCCGCTCTGACCGTCGATGCCGACCACGTCATCGTTCACGGCTTCCACGCCAACTATGCTGCCAAGTGCGAGAAGCCCGGCTACGCCATCGCTCTTGCTCTCGAGATCCTTCAGCAGACCGAGGGCTATGACCACTACGAGGACATGATCACCGGCCTCACCAACGTCTTCGATCTCTGCGAGAACGCCGCTCAGCACTGCAAGAAGCTCGCCAAGAAGTTCGCCGAGGACTTCAAGGACGACAAGATGATCTACTTCATGGCCTCCGGTGCCTCCGAGAAGATGGCTTATTCTCACGCCGCCTTCCTGTTCACCGAGATGCAGTGGATCGACGCCGCCGCCTACAACACCGGCGAGTACTTCCACGGCCCGTTCGAGGTTTCCACCGAGGGTAAGCCCTACGTCTTCTTCATGTCCGATGGCGCCACCCGTCCGATGGATGCCCGCGCCCTCACCTTCCTTGAGCGCATGGGCGCCAAGGTCGCTCTGATCGACTCCAAGGACTACGGTCTGGCCGACGCCGTGCCCGCGAGCGTCGTCACCTACTTCAACCCGCTGCTGCACCTCGCCGTTATGCGCGAGTACGGCAACCAGATCGCCGAGGCTCGTCAGCACCCGCTGACCATGCGTCGCTACATGTGGAAGCTTTCCTACTAATCACAAGTAAGTAGACCTTACGGGTTGATTGAGAGGGGATGGGGTTTGCGCCCCGTCCCCTTTTTGCTTTGGGGGCGTGTCCGTTGCGTCATAAAACCCCAGATAAAACCTACCAAAATAAACCTGTCCCTTTTTGGCAGGTGGGAGGAGATGCGTATGATCAAGGCAGTGCTGTTTGACATGGACGGCGTGCTGGTCGATACCGAGTGGTTCTACAACCGTCGCCGCGTGGCGTTTATGGAAGAGAAGGGGTTTCATTTTGACGAGATCCCCGATCTTTCGGGGTCTAACGAGCCCGCCATTTGGGAGGCACTGGTGCCCGACGATATTGAGCTGCGCGAGCGCCTGCGCGTGGAGTATAAGCAGGTCTACAGCCCGGTCCACCCCGTTCCGTATGCCGAGCTGCTCAACGAGCAGACGGAGCCGGTGATGCGCGAGCTACATGAGCGTGGCGTGAAGTGTGCCATCGCGAGCTCGTCCTATCGCGAGCTGATCGACGAGCTGGTGGAGATTGCCGGTATCGCCGACGTGCTGGATTACACCGTCAGCGGTCACGAGTGCAGCGCGTTTAAGCCCGACCCCGAGATCTACCTGCGTGCCATGGAGGCGCTGGGGGTGGAGCCTGCCGAGTGCCTGGTTATCGAGGACTCGCCTTTGGGCATCGAGGCCGGCAAGCGTTCCGGCGCCCGCGTCCTGGCGCTGCGTCCGCACGAGGGCGTCAACCTGGATCAGTCCGCCGCCGACACCATCATCGACAACCTGGCCGACATCCTACCTGCCATTTAGGGACAGGTTTATTTTGGCAGGTTTTATCTGGGCAAACGCCGAATTCGCCGTGAAGGGATCGCTCTCTTCACGGCGTTTTTCTTTTGAGCGACCTCACGGTCCTTCTGATGGTTGTCGAGAGAGGGTGAATTGAAACGTCCCCGCACGCTCCATGCTACAATCGCGGGCATGCCCTACAACTATATCTGCCTTCGAAAGGAGCCTACGTGGCGAACGCCATCGATCAGCTCACGGACCGCGTGCTCGTGCTCGGCCGCCTTACCATCGTCCGCCGCGCTATTACCGCTGTGGCGGTCACCATTTCCGCCGTTCTCCAGACATTTCTGATCCAGGCGTTCATTCGGCCCGCCGACCTGCTTCCGAGTGGACTCACCGGCGTCGCGGTCCTGCTCGATCGCGTTACCTCGCTGGGCGGCGTTCACATCGACATCTCGCTCGGCATGCTCGCGCTCAACATCCCCGTGGCGCTCCTATGCTGGAGCGGCATTAGCAAGCGCTTCGTCATCTTCTCGATGATGCAGGTCGTGCTCTCGTCGCTGTTCCTCAACGTCTTTCACTTCGCGCCGTTTTTGGGCGACAAGATCATGCTCATTATTTTTGGCGGTGTGGTCTCGGGTCTGGGCGCTGCCATCGCGCTCAAGTCCGGCGCATCCACCGGCGGCACCGACTTTATCGCGCTGTGGGTCTCCAACCACACGGGCAAGACCATCTGGGGCGTTATCTTTGGTTTCAACTGCTTTATCCTGGCGATCTTTGGCTTTATGTTTGGCTGGGACAATGCGGCGTACTCCATCGTGTTCCAGTTTATTTCGACCAAGACCATCGAGAGTTTCTATCGTCGCTACGACCGCGTGACGCTGCAGATCACGACGCGCAAGGCAGACGAGGTCATGACTGCCTATGTTGACCATTTTCAGCACGGCATTAGCTGTGCCGAGGTCATCGGCGGATACAGCCGCGAAAAGATGTACCTGCTGCACGCCGTTGTCTCGACCTACGAGAGTCAGGACATTATCAAGCTGGTATGCGACATTGATCCCGGCGCCGTGATCAACGTGTTCCACACGCTCAACTTTGTGGGCGGCTGGTGGGGAGGCCATGTCGACGAGCCCATGCCCACGGCCGTACCCGATCCCGATAAGCCCGCGCGCATGGCCAGCAGGCAGGCGCGCCTCATCGAGCAGGACAGCCTGCAGCAGGACGACGGCAAGTAAGGATTTGCTGTATGTGGTGTATCGTTTTATCAAACTGAGGTAACATATAAAAAGACGTTATATACGTATTAGTTATTTCGATATTTTGATAAGAGTGATCAGACATGCCTGCGCCCAAAAATGCACCGCTTTACCAGCAGATTTACGACGAAATTAAGGATGCGATCGAGAAAGGTGTTTATGCACCCAAGGAGCGTATTCCGTCCGAGCTTGAGCTAGCCGAGCAGTACGAGGTGAGCCGAATTACGGTGCGCCGCGCCGTCGAAGAGCTCTGCTCCGATGGCTACCTGGTTAAGCAACAGGGCCGCGGCACCTTTGTTTCCACGCCGCACATCAATCGCCAGTTCCACGCCTCGACGCTGCAGACGTTTACCGCGCTGTGTGCCGACAACGGCATGAAGGCGGGCGCACACGTGGTCGATCGTCAGATCGTTCCGGCGCGCCAAAATGAGATGGAATTCTTTGGTCTGCAGAAGGATGCGCTGCTGCTGCATATCAAGCGCGTGCGTACGGCCGACGGCGAGCCCATCTTTGAGGAGAACATTTTTGTGCCGTTTGACGCTTACCGTGAGCTGCTGACGGCAGATCTTGAGGACAAGTCAATTTTTGCCGAGGTCGAGCGTGTTGGCGGAACGCCGATTGTCTCGGTTGGCTACCGCACGGTCGAGGCCGTTCGAGCTAACGCCGAGCAGGCGGCCGAGTTGGGCATTGCTCCGCACGATCCGCTGCTCAACCTGCGTGCCGGCTTTATCGGTCCCAATGGCGAGCCGGTCCTGATGGGTAAGCAGTACTACGTGGGATCGCGCTACGTTATGGTCATGTAGCTCTAGTTGCGCGGTTTTTCAAACCGCGCAACGGCTCGACGCTGCGCCTTTGGTTCCGCCGTTCTAACGAACGGCGGACCGGTCGACGCTGCAAGCCCGCCAGAGCGGCAATCTGCCTTTCAACTTCGGCGGCATGACCAGAAGGTCAAT